>NZ_JBSFHN010000019.1:0-178103 GCF_053597115.1 Streptomyces sp. NPDC001515 | reverse complement strand
GTTCGGCCGGGTGCTCGCCGCGTACGGCGGGGTCTTCGTCGCCGGTTCCATCGCCTGGGGCATGGTCGCCGACGGCTACCGGCCCGACCGCTGGGCCGCTCGTACGGCCCTACCCGTACGTCCCTTACCCGTACGTCCCCTACCCGTACGTCCCCTCCGCGATCTCCGCGAACGCCGTCAGGGACTCCGTCCCGGGCGCGAAGTACCCGGTGTGGCCCCGGGCGTCCCCGGCCGGGACCCGGCGGGCGCCGAAGCCGTCGGACGTCGGGTCGGGACCGTGGCCGAGACCGGCGAACTCGATGTTCGGCACGTGGTCGATCCAGTCGGTCGGGTCCTTCGCCGCCCACACCCGCGCCCCCGTGTGCAGCGCGGCGACGTTCTTCGCGCGCATCCCGGGCGAGCCGAGGACGACGAGGTCCGTGGCGTGGAGCCGGGAGGCGGCCAGACCGCAGACGACCGAGCCGTAGCTGTGGCAGAACACCACCGGGTCGGGGAGTCCGGCGGCCGTCAGTCCGTCCGTGAACCGGGTCAGCCGGTCCGCCCCCGCCTCGGCCAGCGAACCGGTCGCCGCGTCCAGACCCAGGCCCACCGGGGTGGTGTACCCGGCCCAGGCGATCACCGCACTGCCCGGACCGGTCCGCGCGTACAGCGACCTGGCCATCCCGGCCGGGGTCCCGTACACATCGTTCGTCCGGTCGAAGGTCCCCGCGTCGATGTCCGAACCGGGCACCACGACCGACACCCGGTCCGCCGTCTCCAGATCACCGAAGACCTCGGCGACCTGGCCGCGCCCCCTGGGATCGAAGGCGAGGATCTGCCGCCCGGTGCCGGCGGCCAGTCCGGCGTACCGGGGGTCGTCGCTCTCCCGCAGGGCCAGGGCGTTGGCCCGGTAGCGCAGGGCGACCGGCGCGCCGTCGAGATTGCCGACGACGAGCGGGTGCCGCAGGGCCAGGGTTTCCCGCTCCTCCTCGCTCAACCCCGCGAAGAACCGGGCCACGTCGGCGGGCGTGTCCCGCTCCGGGTCGGGCAGCCGCTCGCCCAGCACCCGATCGGTCCGCCACGAGGCGGTGCCGGGCGGGGGACCGGTCAGCGGGCTCTGGCTGTTCCCCGACGCCCAGCCGGCCGTGCCCGTCACCACCGTCGTCGCCAGGGCGACCGCGACCAGAGTCCTCGCGTAACGGCGCATCCGCCTTCCCTCCGTCCCCGGCCCGGCCGGCTCCCGCACGCCGTCCGGCGTGACGGGAAGGAAGGTAGGAAGAGGACGGGTGCGAGGGCGTCACACCGGGGCGCCAACCGCGACGTGATACCCGGGTAGGGGGTGTACCGGGGGAAAGCCCCCGGGCGAGGGAAGGGCCTCTGCGCGCCCGGGAGGACCCTGTGCGAGCGGGGCCGGTTCAGGCCTCGCCCGGCACCACGAGCCCCGCCTCGTACGCGAAGATCACCGCCTGCGCCCGGTCGCGCAGGTCCAGCTTGGCCAGCACCCGGCCGATATGGGTCTTCACGGTCTGCTCGGCCAGCACGAGCCGGCCCGCGATCTCCTGGTTCGACAGACCCCGCGCGATCAGTTCGAGGACCTCCGTCTCGCGCGGGGTCAGCCCGTTCAGCCGGAGCGCGGCGCCCCCGGCGGTCGCCCCGGACGGGCGCTGCTTCGCGAAGTCCGCGATCAGGCGGCGGGTCACCGAGGGTGCCAGGAGCGCGTCGCCGGAGGCCACCACCCGGACCGCCGAGATCAGGTCGGCCGGGGGCGCGTCCTTCAGGAGGAAGCCGGACGCGCCGGCGCGCAGCGCCTCGTACACGTAGTCGTCCACGTCGAAGGTGGTCAGCATCAGCACCCTCGGCGTGTGCTCCACGCCCACCGGCGGGTTCAGCAGCTCGCGCGCCGCCGCCAGGCCGTCCATCTCCGGCATCCGCACGTCCATCAGGACCACGTCGGGGTGGGTGCGGCGGCTGACCTCGACGCCCTGGCGCCCGTCCGGGGCCTCACCGACCACGTCGATGTCCGCCTGCGCCGCCAGCAGCGCCGCGAACCCCGCACGGACCATGGCCTGGTCGTCGACGATGATCACGCGGATGGTCACGGGGGGTCCTCCGGAAGGGCGGGCGGCACGGGCGGTAGGGCAGGCGGTGCGGACGCGGTGGGTGGGGCAGGCGGTGCGGATGGGGCGGGTGATGCGGACGAGGCGGGCGGAGTGGACGGTGCGGGCGCGGTCGTCGGGGGCAGCGGGAGGCGTGCGGCCACCCGGAAGCCGCCGTCCGGCAGCGGGCCGGTGTCCAGCGTGCCGCCGGTCAACCGTACGCGTTCGCGCATGCCGACGAGCCCGTGCCCGGTGCCGCTCGTCTCCAGCGGGGCGCGCGTCGAACCGGTGCGCTCCGGCGGCTCGTTGACCACCAGCACCGTCAGATGCTCACCGTCCGAACGCACCGACACCCGGGTCCGGGCGCCCGGCGCGTGCCGCACCACGTTCGCCAGCCCCTCCTGCACGATGCGGTACGCGGACAGGTCCACGGTCTGCGGAACGTTCCCCAGCCCGGCGGGCAGCGACAGCTCCACCGGGAGCCCGGACCGCACCGTCGCCTCCACCAACTGCTGCAAGCGGTCCAGCCCCGGCTGGGGCGCCCGCTCGCCCTCCGTACCGTCACTGCGCAGCACCACCAGCAGCC
Source organism: Streptomyces sp. NPDC001515 (assembly GCF_053597115.1). NCBI lineage: Bacteria > Bacillati > Actinomycetota > Actinomycetes > Kitasatosporales > Streptomycetaceae > Streptomyces > Streptomyces sp. NPDC001515. The sequence goes on along the minus strand of NZ_JBSFHN010000019.1, from coordinate 175,442 downwards.
GCCGCATCTCCGCGAGCGATTCCCGCGCGCTCGCGGCGATCGACGCGAACTCCTCCCGGACCTCGTCACCGACCCCGCTCAGCCGGTACGGCGCCGAGTCGGCCTGCACCGTGATCACGGACATGTGATGGGCGACCACGTCGTGCAGTTCACGAGCGATCCTCGTCCGCTCCTCCAGCAGCGTGCGCCGGGCGCGCTCGCCCTCGCTGATCGTCTCCTGTTCGGCCAGCAGCCGCTGTGCGTCCCCGCGTTCGCGGATCGCCGCGCCTATCACCAGCACGATGGCGCTGAGGACGAGGACCAGGATCGAGTTGTCGCTGCCATGGGTGGTGGCGGTCATATAGAGGCCGAACCCGGCAGCCGCCGTCGACAGCCACACCGCGATCAGCGTCCGCCGCTGCTCGCGCAGGCCCAGCGCCAGCAGCACGAAGAGGTACGTGATGACGCCCGGCGGCGTCCACGGCCAGGCCGTCCCCTGCGCCTCCTCCCGGCCGAGCGCCAGCAGCGCGCCCGCGATCTGCGCCGGGAAGACGATCCACCACGCCTGGAGCGGCCGGTGCGCCAGCATCAGCAGGGGACCGGCCTGGGCCACGACGAGCAGGGCCAGCACGCCCCCGTTCAGGCCGTACTCATTCGCCAGGACGACGCTCGTGACCGGGATGAGGACCGCCCCCAGCGCCATCACGACCACGTACGGAAGGGCGCGCTTCCACGCCTGCCGGGCGTCTGCCAGCGGGGGCGTCGGCGGATGGGAGGGACGGGCCAGCGCCCGGCCGAGCGCGACCAGATTGCGGCGCGCGGCGCTGAGCAGACCGTCGGCGGGCGGGTGCGGGTGCGGCTGCGGCTGGTGCTGGGGGCGCGGGGGCGGCGAAGGCGCGGAAGGAGTCGGCATGGCCCGCTCAGGGTAGGCAGCGCGGCCGTCCCCCGGCGTCATACCGGGGTGGGGGATTCCGCCTCATACCGCGGTCTCACGCCTCCGCGAGAAGCCGTGCCGCCCCGTGTCTCACGCCTCCGCGAGCAGCCGCGCCGCCCCCGTGTCTCACAGCTCCGCGAGCAGTTGTGCCTTCTTCGCGCGGAACTCGTCGTCCGTCACCAGTCCCGCCCCGTGCAGTTCCCCGAGGTGGCGTATGCGCTCCGCGATGTCCGCCGGGTCGCGGCGGCCGGCGGCGGAGAGCGCGGCGGGGGACGCGACGGGCGCGGGCTGCCTGCGGCGGACGGACTCCAGCACCGCCGCGGCGAACGGCAGCGACTCGTGCACCGGCCCGTAGCCGAGGCCGAAGACCACCGCCGCCGGGTCCTGGTCGGCGCGGGCGGCGCGCACCGGTCCGGCCGGCGCGCGGGGCAGGGAACCGGGGACCGCCTCCGGAGCCGGGCACGGCTCCGCGGAACGCGGCAGAAGCCGCAGATAACCCTCGAACGCCTCGGGCGAACGCCATTCGACGCCGCTCAGCTCGGTGACCGGAAACGTCTGGTCGCCGGCCTTCCACTTCTCCGAGGACGCGCCCGTCCAGAACCAGCGGAACGAGATCCGGTCCCCGTCGAAACTGGCCCGTCCGTCATACGCCTTGAACTGCATCGGCGCCGGGGGCGCGGCCACCAGGAAGCGGTCCGCCGGCTCGTCGGCCTCGGCGCACAGCCGGGCCCGCAACTCGTCCGCGTAGTACTCGGCGAGGGTCTCGCGCTCGGCGGGGAGCACCAGGCGGTAGGGGTCGCAGCCGTCCTTGAGCTGACCGGCCGCGGCCTCCAGCAGCGGGTCGGCGCCGGGTCTCGGGACGGCGCGCAGCACCACCGTGCCCCGCTTGCCCGGGGTCAGCGTCACCGACGACAGCGCCGCGTGCGGGACGCGGCGCTCCCGGAGGCTCTGGAAGAGCCTCGGCGTACGGATTCCCCGTTCGAAGCGGATGAGCACGGAGTCGGTGTCGAACTCCCAGGTGGCATGAATTCCGGCCAGCACATCACCCATGCGCCTCATCGTATGCGGCACCTGCCCGTCCCGTCCCCCCTCGGAGTGCGCCGTCCTGGGCGCGTGCGTGCGGATGTTCGCGCGTCAGACCGGTGCGGCGCCGGAAATCTGTTCGTGGCAGGGACCCTCGGCCGCCGCGCAGGTCACCGACGCGTAGTCGCCCGCGCCGATCGCCGCGAAGTTGCCGAGGCTCTCCGTGCCCGGTTCGAAGTAGCCGCTGTGGCCGACCGCGCCGCCCGCCGAGACCACCCGTGCGCCGAAGCCCGGGTCCACCGGGTCGGCGCCGTGGCCGAGCCCGCCGAACTCCAGGTTCGGCACGTCCTCGATCCAGTCGCCCCGGTCCCGCATCGCCCACACATGGGCGCGGGTGTCCAGTTCCCCGGCGTTGTCGACGCGCATCCCGGGGCTCCCGGCGACCGCGATGTCCGTTACCCGGCCCGGCAGTTCGTCGGCGGCGACCCCGCACAGCACGGAGCCGTAGCTGTGGCAGAACAGCGAGACGGGACCCGCCCCGGGCAGGGCGTCCACCAGTGCTTCGAGCCGGACCGCCCCGCGTTCGGCGAGGTTGCCCAGGGCCGCGTCCACGCCGATCCCGGCCGGGGTCGTGTAGTCGGCCCAGGCGATCACCGCCGTGCGCACCCCGGGGTGGCCGGAGCGCTCCGCCGCGTACAGCGACCGCGCCATGCCGACGGGGGCGGCGTTGGTCTTGCGGCCGGTGCGCTCCAGCGTCAGCAGGTTGGTGTCGACGCCGGGGACGATCACCGAGACCCGGTCGGCCCGTTCGAGATCGCCCAGCACCTCGGCGGCGTGGCCGCGCCCGGAGGGGTCGAAGGCCAGGAAGTGCCGGCCCGTGCCGAGCATGGAGCGGAAGCGGTCCGCGCGGCGCGCGGCGTCGGCGCGGCCGTCGGGGGAGAGCCGCGGATCGTGCACACGTCTGCGTTCGACCGTGCGGGCCTGGGCGATCGCCAGCCGGTTCGCCCGGTAACGCAGGGCCACCGGGGCGCCGTTCAGGTTCCCCACCACCAGGGGATAGGTATGCGCCAGATCGGCGCGCTGGGCCTCGGTGAGCGCGGCGAAGAAACGCGCCAGGGTGGACGCGGGCGCGTCGGGCGGGGGCAGCGGGCGCCCCGCCATCGACCCCTTGGCCCAGGAAGCGAGTGCGGCGGCGCGGGGCTCGGACGTGGGGTGGTGGCGCACGGCGGTCCAGCCGGTCGTCGCCAGCATCACGAACACGACCGCCACGGCGAGCAGGGCGCGCCAGGCGGTGAGCGTGGGGGAGGAGTCGAAGGAAGTCACTCAGGCCCACCCTAGGAGACGCGCGCACGAGCCCGGGGACGAGGGTGACGCACATCACCCGACTGTGGTGCGCGGCACTCCGTTTCCCTCACCCTGCGTGCGAGCGGACGGCACGCTCCGCCGTATACGGGTCAGTTGGGGTGCGCCGCCCCGGCCGCGCGCACGGCATCGCAGGGGTGGGCGCGCCAGTCGGCGGCCAGGGCCGGGCCCAGGTGGTCCAGATAGCGTTCGGTCAGCTCGCGCAGCGACTCCATCGTGCCGTCGCGGCCGTGTCCCCACAGTTGGCCGGTGACCCGCATCACCCCGGAGAAGGCGGCGACGGCGACCCGGGGGCGCGGATCGCGGCTGACGTCCAGCCCCTCGCGCTCCGCGATCAGCCGCGCGATCTGCTCCTCCAGCGCCACGCCGCGGCGCATGTGGGCGGCCAGCAGCGCGGGCGTCGATTCAATCATGTGGTAGGTCCGCAGGTGGAGTTCGACCGGGACGATGGCCTCGATCGCCTCTCCGATACTGTTCCAGGAGCACACCACGGCGCGGCGCATGGCCTCGAAGGGGGCCTCGGGGGCGGGGCGTTGACGCAGTTCCAGGAGGAAGCGCGACTCGATCATCTCCTGGAGCGCGAAGGCGGCCGACTCCTTGCCCGCGAAGTAGCGGAAGAAGGTGCGCTGGGAGACCTCGACGGCGTCCGCGATCTCGTCGACGGTCGTCTCCTCGTACCCCTGGGTGGTGAAGAGGTCGAGGGCGGTACGGAGCAGCGCGTCCCGGGTGCGTTGCTTCTTGCGTTCGCGCAACCCGGCCGGACGGCCGGTGGCGCGCTGCCCGTCGCTCACTGAACTGGTCCTCTTTTCCCTGCTTTGTCCAGCTCAGCCTACCTGTGAGCTACGTGACAGTTACCGACTTGTGAATTGGTTTGTCAACTGTCAGTGGCTGACAGTAATCTCCCGCGTATGACTAGCCAGCCCACCCTTGAGAAGGCGTCGCGGGACCCCCAGGACCCCGCCGGCCCCGCACCTGCCGGGGGACTGCGCGGCCACCCGTGGCTGACGCTCTTCTCCGTGGCCATCGGCGTGATGATGGTCGCGCTCGACGGCACGATCGTCGCGATCGCCAACCCCGCCATCCAGCAGGACCTCGGCGCCTCGCTCGCCGACGTCCAGTGGATCACCAACGGTTACATGCTCGCCCTCGCGGTCTCCCTGATCACCGCGGGCAAGCTCGGTGACCGGTTCGGCCACCGCCAGACCTTCCTCATAGGCGTGGTCGGGTTCGCCGCCGCGTCGGGGGCCATCGGCTTCTCCAGCAGCGTCGTCCTGGTGATCACGTTCCGCGTGCTCCAGGGCCTGTTCGGGGCGCTGCTGATGCCGGCCGCGCTCGGTCTGCTGCGCGCCACCTTCCCGGCCGAGAAGCTGAACATGGCGATCGGCATCTGGGGCATGGTCATCGGCGCCTCCACCGCCGGCGGCCCGATCCTCGGCGGTGTCCTCGTCGAGCACGTCAACTGGCAGTCGGTCTTCTTCATCAACGTGCCGGTCGGGGTGATCGCCCTCGTCCTGGGCGTGCTGATCCTCAAGGACCACCGCGCCGAGAACGCGCCGCGCTCCTTCGACATCGCCGGCATCGTGCTGCTGTCCGGCGCGATGTTCTGTCTGATCTGGGCGCTCATCAAGGGCGCCGAGTGGGGCTGGGGCGACACCAAGACGGTCGGCTTCCTGGTCGGCGCGGTCGTGCTCTTCGCGGCCTTCGCCGTGGTCCAGCAGCGCGTCCGCGAACCCCTGATCCCGCTCGCCATGTTCCGTTCCGTCCCGCTCTCCGCGGGCACGGTCCTGATGGTGCTGATGGCCTTCGCCTTCATGGGCGGGCTCTTCTTCGTCACCTTCTACCTCCAGAACGTGCACGGTCTGAGCCCGGTCGACAGCGGTCTGCACCTGCTGCCGCTGACCGGCATGATGATCGTCGCCTCGCCGCTGGCCGGCGCCATGATCACCAAGTTCGGCCCCCGGGTCCCGCTGGTCGGCGGCATGGTGTGCACCGCGGTCGCGATGTTCGGCATGTCCCAGCTGGCCGTCGGCACCTCCACGCTGACCATGTCCATCTGGTTCGGCCTGCTCGGCCTCGGCCTCGCCCCCGTCATGGTCGGTGCCACCGAGGTCATCGTCGGCAACGCGCCGATGGAGCTCTCCGGCGTGGCCGGCGGTCTCCAGCAGGCCGCCATGCAGGTCGGCGGCAGCCTCGGCACGGCGGTGCTCGGCGCGGTCATGGCCGCCCGGGTCGACTCCGAACTCTCCGGGAACTGGAAGGAGGCCCAGCTTCCGCCGCTGCCCCCGGCCCAGATGGACCAGGCCGCCTCCGCGATCAAGGTCGGCATGCCGCCGGTCGCCGAGAACACCCCGCCGGAGGTCGCCGGCAAGATCGTCGGCGTCGCCCACGACACCTTCGTCTCCGGCATGAGCACCGCGTTCATGGTCGCCGGCATCGTCGCCGTCGTCGCCGCCCTGGTCGCCACCCTGACCAAGCGCGGGGAGAACGCCGAGGCCGGGGCCGGCGCCGGACACATCTGACCGGTCCCGCCCGACGCCCCACGGCGTCAACCCAGCGCGTCCCACAGCCCCGCCGGAACGTTCCGGCGGGGCTGTCGCCTATCAGGGTGGTCCCGCCCCGGACCCCCTTCCCGTACGGCATCCGCCCCGCTCAGGGTGGGCGTGGAAGATCCACATCAGTCACGGGGGTTTCTTGATGCGTACGACCGTCCTCGCGGCCGCCCTGGCCGCGACCGCCCTGATCCCGACCGCACCCGCACCCGCCGGAGCCGCGCCCGGCAAGCTCGGCGACTGCGCCAGCGGACAGCTCTGCCTCTGGGCGAAACCCGACTTCACGGGAGCCCGGCAGATCCACGAGCTGTCCGGCACCGACATCGAGAGCTGTGTCCCGCTGAAGCCCGGCACCACCGCCCAGGCGCTCGCCAACCGCACCGGCCGGCCCGTCACCACCTACCAGTCCGCCGAATGCGGAGAGACCGGAGAGTTCGAGACCTACCCCGGCGGCGGCACCTGGCTGCCCCGCTCCCCGTACCAGGTACGGGCCTTCAAGGTCTGGGAGAACTGACCGCCCTCCCGGAACGCCGCGGGGCGGCGGGACCGTCCGGTCCCGCCGCCCCGCATCCGTCGTACGCGTGGCGCTACGCGTCGCCGCCCGCCGCTCCCGGGTCGGCCGCCGCCACGTCCAGCAGGTCGTAGCGGTCGAGCGCCTGCTTCAGCACCGCACGGTCGATCTTCCCGTCCCGCGCCAGCTCCGTGAGCACGGCGAGGACGATCGACTGCGCGTCGATGTGGAAGAACCGCCGGGCCGCGCCGCGGGTGTCCGCGAAACCGAAACCGTCCGCGCCCAGCGACTGGTACGTCCCCGGCACCCAGCGCGCGATCTGGTCCGGCACCGAACGCATCCAGTCCGACACCGCCACGAACGGCCCCTGCGCCCCGGAGAGCTTCCGCGTCACGTACGGCACGCGCTGCTCCTCGTCCGGGTGCAGCAGGTTGTACCGCTCCACGTCCACGGCCTCGCGCCGCAGCTCGTTCCAGGAGGTCGCCGACCAGACGTCCGCCTTCACGTTCCACTCGTCGGCGAGGATCCGCTGCGCCTCGACGGCCCAGGGAACCGCCACGCCGGACGCCATGATCTGGGCCGGGATCGCGCCCCGCTCGCCGGCGCTGTAGCGGTAGACCCCCTTCAGGATGCCCTCGACGTCCACGTCCTCCGGCTCGGCCGGGTGCTGGATCGGCTCGTTGTAGACGGTGAGGTAGTAGAAGACGTCCTCGCTGTCCTCCCCGTACATCCGGCGCAGGCCGTCCTGCACGATGTGCGCGATCTCGTAGCCGAACGCCGGGTCGTAGGCGACACAGGCAGGGTTCGTCGAGGCCAGCAGCTGCGAATGGCCGTCGGCGTGCTGGAGCCCCTCACCGGTCAGCGTCGTGCGCCCGGCGGTCGCGCCCAGCACGAAACCGCGCGCGAGCTGGTCGGCCATCTGCCAGAACTGGTCACCGGTCCGCTGGAACCCGAACATCGAGTAGAAGACGTACACCGGGATCAGCGGCTCGCCGTGCGTCGCGTACGCCGAACCCGCGGCGATCAGCGAGGCCGTGCACCCCGCCTCCGAGATGCCGTCGTGCAGCATCTGCCCGGTCGGGGACTCCTTGTACGCGAGCAGCAGATCGCGGTCCACCGACTCGTACTGCTGACCCAGCGGATTGTAGATCTTCGCGCTCGGGAAGAACGCGTCCATACCGAAGGTGCGGTACTCGTCGGGCGCGATCAGCACGAAGCGCTTGCCGATCTCCTTGTCCCGCATGAGGTCCTTCAGGATGCGGACGAACGCCATGGTCGTGGCGATCGACTGCTGACCCGAACCCTTCTTCGCGGTCGCGTACGTCTTGTCCTCCGGCAGGACCAGCGGCTTCGCCCGCACGATCCGGGTCGGGACGTACCCGCCCAGACTCTTGCGGCGGTCGTGCATGTACTGGATCTCCTCCGAGTCGCGGCCCGGGTGGTAGTACGGCGGATTGCCGTCCTCCAGCTCCTTGTCCGCGATCGGGATGTGCAGCCGGTCCCGGAAGCGCTTCAGGTCCTCGGCGGTGAGCTTCTTCATCTGGTGGGTCGCGTTGCGGCCCTCGAAGTTCGGCCCGAGCGTCCAGCCCTTGACCGTCTGCGCCAGGATCACCGTCGGCTGGCCCTTGTGCTCCTTGGCCGCCGCGTACGCCGCGTACACCTTGCGGTGGTCGTGGCCGCCGCGCCCCAGGTGCAGGATCTGCTGGTCGGACATGTCCTTGACCATCTCGCGCAGCCGCGGGTCGTCCCCGAAGAAGTGCTCGCGGATGTACGCGCCCGTCTCGGTCGCGTAGGTCTGGAACTGGCCGTCCGGCGTCGTGTTCAGCTTGTTGACGAGGATGCCCGTGCGGTCCTGCGCCAGCAGCGGGTCCCAGGAGCGGTCCCAGACCAGCTTGATCACGTTCCACCCGGCGCCGCGGAACTGCGACTCCAGCTCCTGGATGACCTTGCCGTTGCCGCGCACCGGGCCGTCGAGCCGCTGGAGGTTGCAGTTGACGACGAAGGTCAGGTTGTCCAGGCCCTCACGGGCGGCGATGGAGAGCTGGCCCAGGGACTCCGGCTCGTCCATCTCGCCGTCGCCGAGATAGGCCCACACGTGCGAGTTCGACGTGTCGGCCAGACCGCGCGCGTGCATGTAGCGGTTCATCCGCGCCTGGTAGATCGCGCCGAGCGGGCCCAGGCCCATCGACACCGTCGGGAACTCCCAGAAGTCCGGCATCAGCCGCGGGTGCGGATAGCTGGACAGCCCGTTCGGCGCCTTCGACTTCTCCTGCCGGAAGGCGTCGAGCTGCGCCTCGCTCAGCCGGTCCAGCAGGAAGGCGCGGGCGTAGATCCCCGGCGAGGCATGGCCCTGGAAGAAGATCTGGTCACCGCCCAGACCGTCGTCCTTGCCCCGGAAGAAATGGTTGAAGCCCACGTCGTACAGCGAGGCCGAGGAGGCGAAGGTCGCGATGTGGCCGCCCACCCCGATCCCCGGGCGCTGCGCGCGCGACACCATCACGGCGGCGTTCCAGCGGGTCGCGTTGAGGACCTTGCGCTCGATCTCCTCGTCGCCGGGGAAGAACGGCTCGTCCTTCGTGGCGATCGTGTTCACGTAGTCCGTGCTGCGCATCTCCGGCACGGCGACGCGCTTCTCCCGCGCGCGCTCGATGAGCCGGAGCATGAGGTAGCGGGCCCGCTCACGGCCGCGCTCGTCGACGGCGGCGTCGAGGGAGTCGAGCCATTCCTGGGTCTCCTCGGGATCGAAATCCGGGACCTGGCTCGGAAGGCCGCCAATGATGATCGGGTTGCGATCGGATCCGGAAGCCACGCTGTTCCTTCGCTGTTCGGTGCTGCACCTACGGGGCCTGGGCCCGGGAGTCGCCCCCCGGTGTGTCTGCGTACGCCATCCCATCGTGTACCGCGGGAACGCAAACGTCATCTCTACCGTGAGGTAACCGCCGGCGGTCCCGGAAACCGGCTCCCGGACGGGCCGGAGCCGCGCCGGAGCGGCGTGCCGGGCCGGACGCCGCGCGTCCGGCAGGATGGCCCGGGAGGGACGAGTGGGGCCGAACCGCAACCATACGCCCAAGGCGTCCACACGTTCCCAAATGCCGTTCGACTCCGTTTGCCGGGCCGAAACCGCATAAGCTGTTCAAGGACGTAACGTCACCGTTTAGGCGGTCTCGTACGCGGGGTACTTGCGCGATCCGCCGCTCCCGTGTGGACTACGGCCAGCGCCACGCGCACGCGCGTGGTGGAAGCATTTTCCGAAACATGATCAGGAGGCAACCCGTGAGCGCGACCGCGGACCACGCGGAGGAGCGGACCAACCCGGCTGTACGCCTGGGGTTCGAGCCCGGACAGGTGGTCCAGGAGATCGGCTACGACGACGACGTCGAGCCGGAGCTCCGTGAGGGCATTGAGGACATCATCGGCCAAGACATCGTGGACGAGGACTACGACGACGTCGCGGACGTCGTGCTGCTCTGGTTCCGTGACGAGGACGGCGACCTTACGGACGCGCTGGTGGATGCCATTGGTCTGCTTGAGGAGGGCGGCTCCGTCTGGCTGATGACGCCGAAGACGGGCCGGGACGGCTACGTCGAGCCGAGCGACATCAACGAGGCCGCCCAGACGGCAGGTCTGACCCAGACCAAGAGCATCAGCGCGGGCAAGGACTGGACGGGCAGCCGTCTCGCCACCCCGAAAGCGGCCAAGGCCAAGCGCTGAACCGCACGCACCCGAAGGCCCCCGCCGGCACCGCGCCGGCCGGGGCCTTCCTGCGTTCCCCCGCGTTCCGGCCCCGTTTCCCGGCCCGTCCGCGCGAAGCTTCCCCGGGTGCCGCGCGCCGGCGCCGCGGCTCTGCGTAGGGTGGGTGTCACCCGGACAGCCCAGCCCGGTGACGTAGCGAAGGGACGCGTTTTCATGGCGATCGAGGTCGGCACCCAGGCCCCGGATTTCGAGCTGAAGGACAACCACGGCCGGACCGTGAAGCTCTCCGACTTCCGCGGCGAGAAGAACGTGGTGCTGCTGTTCTACCCGTTCGCCTTCACCGGCGTCTGCACGGGTGAGCTCTGCGCGCTCCGCGACGAACTGCCCACGTTCGAGAACGACGACACCCAGCTGATCGCCGTCTCCAACGACTCCATCCACACGCTGCGCGTCTTCGCCGAGCAGGAGGGCCTGGAGTACCCGCTGGTCTCGGACTTCTGGCCGCACGGCGCGACCTCGCGCGCGTACGGCGTCTTCGACGAGGAGAAGGGCTGCGCGGTGCGCGGCACCTTCATCATCGACAAGGAGGGCGTGGTGCGCTGGACGGTCGTCAACGGCCTGCCCGACGCGCGCGACCTCAACGACTACATCAAGGCGCTCGGCGCCCTCTGATCGCGGATCGGGTGGATCCGGACGCCGGTCCGCGTCAAAAGCCTGAGGGGGCGGGAACCGGTCACTAGGATCCACTCGTTGATCCGATGCCAACAGACGTGGAGGCGCCGGCCCCGGCCGGCCCCCAAGCAAACCAATGGGAGGACTCGTGGGAGTCAGCCTCAGCAAGGGCGGCAACGTCTCGCTGACCAAGGCCGCGCCCAACCTGACCGCGGTCATCGTGGGTCTGGGCTGGGACGCCCGCACCACCACCGGTGGTGACTTCGACCTGGACGCCAGCGCGCTCCTGACCGACACCTCGGGCAAGGTCGCCAGCGACGGCAACTTCGTCTTCTTCAACAACCTCAAGAGCCCCGACGGCTCCGTCGAGCACACCGGTGACAACCTCACCGGTGAGGGCGAGGGCGACGACGAGGTCATCAAGGTGAACCTGGCCGCCGTCCCGGCCGACGTCGACAAGATCGTCTTCCCGGTCTCGATCTACGAGGCCGAGAGCCGCCAGCAGAGCTTCGGCCAGGTCCGCAACGCGTACATCCGCGTGGTCAACCAGGCCGACAACAGCGAGCTGGCGCGCTACGACCTCAGCGAGGACGCCTCGACCGAGACCGCCATGGTCTTCGGCGAGCTCTACCGCAACGGTGCCGAGTGGAAGTTCCGGGCCATCGGCCAGGGCTACGCCTCGGGCCTGCGGGGCATCGCCCAGGACTTCGGCGTCAACGTCTAGTCAAGGGCCAGTCGGCGGTCCGGGCGCGCTCCCGGACCGCGGCAGTTCATCCGTCCGGCGCCGCACCTCGTGCGGCGCCGGACGTGCTCGGTGGTGCCTTCGCGCGGCCCCGCCGGGGTTTTCGGCGCACGGAACAACAGACGGTTCATCGACTCGGGGAGGACACACCATGGGCGTCACGCTCGCCAAGGGAGGCAATGTCTCCCTCTCCAAGGCCGCACCCAATCTCACCCAGGTGCTGGTCGGGCTCGGCTGGGACGCACGATCCACGACGGGGGCGGACTTCGACCTCGACGCCAGCGCACTGCTGTGCCAGTCGGGCCGGGTGCTCGGCGACGAGTGGTTCGTGTTCTACAACAACCTCACGAGCCCCGACGGCTCCGTGGAGCACACCGGTGACAACCTCACCGGTGAGGGCGACGGCGACGACGAATCCATCATCGTGAACCTCGCCCAGGTCCCGGCCCACTGCGACAAGATCGTCTTTCCGGTCTCCATTCACGAGGCCGACAATCGCGGGCAGACGTTCGGCCAGGTCAGCAATGCGTTCATTCGCGTGGTCAATCAGAACGACGGCCAGGAGCTGGCCCGTTACGACCTCAGCGAGGACGCCTCGACCGAGACCGCGATGATCTTCGGCGAGCTGTACCGGTACAACGGCGAGTGGAAGTTCCGTGCGGTGGGACAGGGGTACGCGTCGGGGCTGCGGGGCATCGCTCTAGACTTCGGGGTCAACGTTTCGTAAAGCCGCGCTCGGCGCGGGGGAGCCCCGGGATTTCGGGGGAGACCCGTTACTACACGATGGGGTAGCCAGTGCTTCTGAAAACCTTCGGCTGGTCGTTCGCGATCACCGTGATCGGCCTGATCGCGGCGTTTCTCTACGGGGGGTGGGAAGCCTTCGGCGTGGTGGCGATCCTCTCCGTTCTGGAGATCTCGCTGTCGTTCGACAACGCGGTGGTCAACGCCGGAATCCTGAAGAAGATGAGTGCCTTCTGGCAGAAGATCTTCCTCACGATCGGCGTGCTCATCGCCGTCTTCGGTATGCGACTGGTCTTCCCCGTCGTGATCGTGGCCATCAGCGCCAAACTGGGGCCGATCGAGGCCATCGACCTTTCCTTCAACGACCCGGACCGCTACAAGGAACTGGTCACCGACGCCCACCCGGCCATCGCCGCCTTCGGCGGGATGTTCCTGCTGATGATCTTCCTCGACTTCATCTTCGAGGACCGGGACATCCAGTGGCTGCGCTGGATCGAGCGCCCGCTCGCCAAGCTCGGCAAGGTCGACATGCTGTCGGTCTGCATCGCGCTCATCGTTCTGCTGATCTCGGCCCTGACCTTCGCCGGCAACGCGCACCAGCACGGCGGCGGACACGCCGACAAGGCCGAGACGGTCCTGCTCGCGGGTGTCGCGGGTCTGATCACGTACCTCATCGTCGGCGGGCTCTCCGGCTACTTCGAGGACAAGCTCGAAGAGGAGGAGGAACGCGAGCACGAGGAGGAGGAAGAGGCCAAGCGGAGCGGCAAGAAGATCTCCGCGATCGCCCTCTCCGGCAAGGCCGCGTTCTTCATGTTCCTCTACCTCGAAGTCCTCGACGCCTCCTTCTCGTTCGACGGGGTCATCGGCGCCTTCGCCATCACCAACGAGATCGTGCTGATGGCCCTCGGCCTCGGCATCGGCGCCATGTACGTCCGTTCGCTGACGGTCTACTTGGTCCGCCAGGGCACCCTGGACGACTACGTCTACCTGGAGCACGGCGCGCACTACGCGATCGGCGCGCTGGCCGTCCTCCTGCTCATCACGATCCAGTACCAGATCAACGAGCTCATCACCGGTCTCGTGGGCGTCGTCCTGATCGCCTGGTCCTTCTGGTCCTCGGTCCGCCGCAACAAGGCGGAGGCCGCGGCCGGCGGCGAGGACGCGCCGGAAGTCACCGCCGGGGTGTGACCCGGCGGTAATTGAGGAACGCTCTCTGCGGGGCGGCTCGTACGGCGACGGATCCGGGAACGCCCGGACCACGGGCCCGGAGCCGTCCCGCAGCGGCGTGTGCGTCGCATGTGCCGCGTGCGACGGGTGCGGGGCCGACATGTGTGGGGGTTGGGGATGGGATTCTGGAACGACCTGTGGCCGCTGGGCCGGGAGGCGCAGTTCGAGCCGGGCAACTCGGCGACCGGCTCCATCGTGCTCTCCCGGAGGCACGCGACGGTCTCCCTGACCAAGCAGGGCGCCCTCAGCGGCAATCTGCGCGTCAACCTCTCCTGGCGGATGCGCACCTCGGACCTGGAGGGCCGCTCCCGCCAGAGCGGCCGGCTGCTGCGCCCGATGAAGCTCTTCCAGCCGGACCCGGTCCAGGCGCACACCCAGGGCGTCGTCAACGTCGACCTGGACCTGGGGTGCATGTACGAACTGACGGACGGCACCAAGGGCGTGGTCCAGCCGCTGGGCAATCTGCTCGGTGACCTGAACGCGCCGCCCTACATCAGGCTCAGCGGCGACGACCGCTTCGGCGCCCCGTCGGGCGAGACGGTCTACGTCAACCTCGACCAGCGCGAGCAGTTCAAGCGGCTGCTGTTCTTCGTCTACATCTACGACCAGACCCCGGCCTTCGACCGCACGCACGCCAAGGTGACGCTCTACCCGGGCAACGGCCCGAGCATCGAGATCGAGCTGGACGAACGGGCCCCGCAGGCGCGTTCCTGCGCGGTGTTCACCGTGGAGAACGTCAAGGGCGAGATGCTCGTGCGGCGCGAGGTGAAGTTCGTGTACGGCTTCCAGTCGGAGCTGGACCGGTTGTACGGCTACGGCATGCAGTGGGGGCGCGGCTACAAATCCCGTGCCTGAGCGGCGGCCCCGGGGGTCAGGGGCGTATGAACTGGGGGCCCTGCGGCGGCAGGACGAAGTTCGGGTCGGGCGCGGGGGCGGCTGCCGGCGCGGGCTGCGGATAGCCGTAGGCGGGCTGTGCGGAGGCCGGCTGGGGGTAGCCGTAGGCGGGCTGCGGCGCGGGGGCCGCGGCGGGCTGCGGATAGCCGTAGGCGGGCTGCTGGTGCTGCACGGTCGCCAGGGCGTCCGGGGCGGGCGACGGCGGGAAGGCGGGCGGCGGCGGTGCGACGGGGGCGGCCGGAGCCGGTGCGGGCTCGGGGTCGGGGGCGGCGGCCTCCGACTCGTCCACCGAGATGCCGAAGGCGGTGGCCAGACCGACGAGTCCGGTCGGGTAGCCCTGGCCCACGGCCCGGAATTTCCAGCCATCGCCGCGCCGGTAGAGCTCGCCGCAGATGATGGCCGTCTCCTCGCCCGTCTCCGGGCGCACGTCGAAGACGGCGAGCGGTTCGGCGCCGGACGCCGCGGCGTCGTAGATCAGGATGCGCAGGTCGTGCACGTGCTCGAACGCGGCCCCGTCGGAGGAGGCGGCGATCACCACCTGCTCGACCGAGGGGTCGAGGGCGTTGAGATCGGCCTCGACGGTGTCGGTCAGCCCCTCGGGCAGGCTCCGCTTCGGCAGGCGTCGCACCAGGCCGGAGGGGTGGCGGGGCTGGTTGTAGAAGACGAAGTCCTCGTCCGAGCGCACGCGGCCGCCGGCACCGAGCAGCAGGGCGGAGGCGTCCACGTCGGGGACCCCGGAGCCCGGGGTCCAGCGCAGCACGGCCCGTACGGCCATGGCGTCGAGAGGGACGTTCGAGCCTTTCACCATCGCGTGCGTCATGCCCGTCATCCTGCCTGCTGGCTGCCCGTCCGGACAACGCGGGGGGCGCGGAAGCGTGTCTTCCGCAGCCGGGGGAAGAAGGGGCCCGGGGGCCCGTCGAACCCTCGCGAAATGGACGAGTTACCCGGAATTCATGCAGGCGGGGAACCGTGGCCATCCGTCCGTACGTACTATTACCGGCCATGTGTTGTCCGGCCGATCAGGGAGTTACGGGGGAATCGAGTGCGTCATTTCGGGCATATCACTGCCGCTGAGCGGGGTGAACTGTTCTTCCGGGAGCCCGTCGAGTTCGACGCCGGCTCACCGGCCCCCGTCCTCGCCGCCGCCCTCGGCGCCACGCTCTACAGCCCCGCGACCCGGCCCAGACTCGCGGACGACGTCCTCAAGCAGGCGGCCCGGGGAGTCGTCTCCATGGTCCTGTGCCTGGAGGATTCCATCGACGACGCCGAGGTGCCGGCCGCCGAGGAGAACCTGGTGCGACAGTTCGCGGACCTCGACGGCCGCGGTGTCGAACCGCCCCTGCTGTTCATCCGGGTCCGCGAGCCGGGCCAGATCACGGATTTGGTGCGGCGCCTCGGTTCCTCCGTCCGGTTGTTGTCCGGTTTTGTGCTTCCCAAATTCACGCAGGCGCGTGGCGTCCCCTTCATGGAGGCGCTCACCAAGGCGGAGTCCCTGGCCGGCCGGCGGCTCTTCGCCATGCCCGTCCTGGAATCCCCCGAGCTGCTGCACCTGGAGACCCGCCAGGACGCCCTGCTGAGGGTCGCCGAGACCGTCGACACCTACCGTGACCGGGTGCTGGCGCTGCGCCTCGGCGTCACCGACTTCTGCTCGGCCTACGGACTGCGCCGGCCCCCCGACATGACCGCGTACGACGTGCACATCGTCGCGGACGTCATCGCCGCCGTGGTCAACGTGCTCGGCCGCGCCGACGGCACGGGCTTCGTCGTCACCGGACCCGTATGGGAGTACTTCCGCCGCCAGGAGCGCATCTTCAAGCCGCAGCTGCGCCGCAGCCCCTTCCTGGAGGGCCGGGTCGACAAGCTGCGCACCGCGCTGATCGAGCACGACCTCGACGGACTGCTGCGCGAGATCGAACTCGACCGGGCCAACGGACTGCTCGGCAAGACCTGCATCCACCCCTCGCACGTGGCCCCCGTGCACGCGCTGTCCGTGGTCAGCCACGAGGAGTACAGCGACGCCCAGGACATCCTGCGGCCCGAACGCGGCGGGGGCGGGGTGCTGCGCTCCTCGTACACGAACAAGATGAACGAGGTGAAGCCGCACCGCGCCTGGGCCGAGCGCACGCTGCGGCGGGCCGAGGCGTTCGGCGTGGCCAACGAGGACATCGGCTTCGTGGACCTGCTGGCGGCGAGTGTCGCGGAATGAGCGGTGGCGCGGCGCTGGTTTCCCCAGGGAACCCGTGACGCGGGACCGGAACGACCCGTTCGCACCGGCGGACGGATGTACGCAGGCCGACAGAAGGAGAGACGGCGGACGTGGTGTGGTCGGGTAGCTGGGTCGCGGAGCGGCTGGGCGTCGAGCTGACGGGCGACGGGGAGCTCCACGAGCTCCTGGGCCTCGCCCTGCGGCGCAACCCCAAGCGGGCGCATCTGCTCGTGTCCAATGTGCTCGGCAAGCACGTGCCGCAGCGCCCCTCCGTGGTCTACGGCGCGGGACACGCCCTCGGCCGCCGGGTGCACGCGCTGCTCGGGGAGGCCGGGGCCCGCCGCGCCGTCGTCCTCGGCTACGCGGAGACCGCCACCGGCCTCGGCCACGCGGTCGCCGACGGCCTGGGCGCCGCGCCCTACCTCCACTCGACCCGCCGCCCCGTCGAGGGCGTCGCCGCGGCCGGCGGCTTCGAGGAGTCCCACTCCCACGCCACCTCGCACCTGCTGCTCCCGGAGGACCCGGAGCTGCTGGCGCGCGGCGCGGACGACCCCGAGGCCGCGCTCGTCCTCGTGGACGACGAGTTCTCCACCGGCAACACCGTGCTCAACACCATCCGTGACCTGCACGCGCGCCACCCCCGCAAGCGGTACGTGATCGTCGCCCTGGTCGACATGCGTGCCCCCGCCGACCGGGAGCGGTTCACCGCCTTCGCCCGGGAGATCGGCGCCCGGATCGACCTGATCGCCCGCGGCACCGGCACCGTCGCCCTCCCGGACGGTGTCCTGGAGAAGGGCCGGGCCCTGGTGGCGGCGCGGGAGGCGGCAGCGCAGCCGGAACCGCCGGCGGGCGCCGGGCGCCCCGCACCGCCCGCCGCCACCCGGGTGGACCTCGGCTGGCCCGCAGGCGTCCCGGACGGCGGCCGGCACGGCTTCACCCCGGCCCACCGCGCCCGCCTGGAGTCCGCGCTCCCCGCCATGGCCGACCGCCTCGCACGGGCGCTCGGCGAGGAGCCGCGCCGGGGCGGCCGGGTGCTGGTCCTGGGCTTCGAGGAGCTGATGTACGCGCCCCTGCGTCTGGGCACCGCCCTGGAGGAGCGCGTCGCCGCCGAGGTCCGCTACTCGACCACGACCCGCTCCCCGGTCCTCGCCGTGGACGACCCCGGCTACGCGATACGCACCCGCCTGGTCTTCCCCTCCCACGACGACCCGGCCGACGGGCCCGGCGACCGCTACGCGTACAACGTGGCGGGCGCCGGCTTCGACGCCGTGGTCCTCGTCGTCGACTCCACCGCCGACACCCCGGCCCTGCACGCCCCCGGCGGCCTGCTGCACCAGCTCGCCGCGCACACCCCGCACGTCCTGCTGGCGGTCGTCCCGTCGTACACGCCCGCCTCCGCCCCGACCACGCCCCCCGAGGAGCCCTCCACGATGCTGCCCGAGCCCCTGCGCGGCCCCGCCTTCTCCTCCTACGCGCCGGACGAGGTCGGGTGGCTGCTCCAGGACCTCTCGGACACCGAGCTGGAGGCGCCCACCGAGGAGCGCGAGGAGGCGATACAGAGCGGTGGCGCGCACTACGCCGAATCGCTGCCCGTGGAGTTCCAGCCGTCCGCGCGCTACCAGGAGCTGTTCACCGAGGCCCTCGACCTGTCGGCGGCCCGTGTCGCCCGCGCCGTCGGCACCGTCACGGAGACGGTCCTCGCCGAACGCGGCCGCCGCCCCGTCCTCGTCTCGCTGGCCAGGGCCGGGACACCCGTCGGCGTCCTGATGCGCCGCTGGGCCCTGCACCGGCACTCCCTCGACCTGCCGCACTACGCCGTGTCGATCGTGCGCGGCCGGGGCATCGACGCCAACGCCCTGCGCTGGCTGGCCGCCCACCACAACCCGGCCGACGTCGTCTTCGTCGACGGCTGGACCGGCAAGGGCGCCATCACCCGCGAACTGGCGGCGGCCCTCGCGGAGTTCGAGGAGGCCGGTGGCACGGAGGGCTTCGACCCGGAGATCGCGGTGCTCGCCGACCCGGGCGGCTGCGTGCGCACCTACGGCACCCGCGAGGACTTCCTGATCCCGTCCGCCTGCCTCAACTCCACCGTGTCCGGGCTCATTTCGCGTACGGTCCTGCGCGCCGACCTGGTGGGTCCCGACGACTTCCACGGCGCGAAGTTCTACCGCGAGCTGGCCGGGGCCGACGTCTCCGGCCACTTCCTCGACACCGTCGCCGCCCGCTTCGACGAGGTCGCCGACGCCGTGGACGCGGACGTCAAGGAACTGCTGACGGCCGACCGCGCGCCGACCTGGGAGGGCTGGGCGGCGGTGGACCGCATCAGCGAGGAGTACGGCATCCACGATGTGAACCTGGTCAAGCCCGGCGTCGGGGAGACCACCCGCGTCCTGCTGCGCCGCGTCCCGTGGAAGATCCTCGCCCGGCGCGGAGCCGGGGCGGACCTGGCCCACATCCGGCTGCTGGCCGACCAGCGCGGCGTCCCGGTCGAGGAGGTCGACGGACTCCCGTACACCTGCGTGGGACTGATCCACCCCCAGTACACCCGGGGCGCGACCGGCGCCGACGGCAAGGCGGTGGGCTCCCGGTGACCACCGCCCCGGTCCCGGCCGCCCCCACCCTGGTCGCCAGCGACCTCGACCGCACCCTGATCTACTCCGCCGCCGCCCTCCAGCTCCCGATGCCGGACCCCGACGCCCCGCGCCTGCTGTGCGTCGAGACGTACGGCGGCAAGCCGCTGTCGTACGTCACCGAGCGGGCCGCCGGACTGCTCACCGAGCTGTCCTCGGACCCGGGCACCGTCTTCGTACCGACCACCACACGCACCCGCGAGCAGTACGGGCGCATCCGGCTCCCCGGCCCGCCCGCCCGGTACGCGATCTGCGCGAACGGCGGCCACCTCCTGGTGGACGGCGTCCCGGACCGGGACTGGCAGCGGCGGGTCGCCGCCCTGCTGGCCGAGGAGTGCGCCCCGCTCACCGAGATCCGCGCGCACCTGATCGCCGCCGCCGACCCGGCCTGGCTGCTCAAGGAGCGGGTCGCCGAGGACCTGTTCGCCTATCTCGTGGTCGACCGGGAGGCCCTGCCCGCGGACTGGACGAAGGAGCTCGCCGCCTGGGCCGGGCCGCGCGGCTGGACCGTCTCCCTCCAGGGCCGCAAGGTCTACGTCGTCCCGCGCCCGCTCACCAAGAGCGCCGCCATGCGCGAGGTCGCCCGCCGCACCGGGGCCGCGCTCACCCTCGCCGCCGGCGACTCCCTCCTCGACGCCGACCTGCTGCTCGCCGCCGATCTCGCCTGGCGCCCCGGCCACGGCGAACTGGCCGACGCGGGCTGGAGCGCCCCCCACGTGGAGGCCACCGCCGAGCGTGGAGTGGCGGCGGGCGAGGAGATCCTGCGACGCTTTCTCGGGGCGTCGGGCGTGCACCGGCCGGCGGCCGAGCAGCCGACCGACCAGGGAGTGGCGCCATGACCAAGGGCAACGAAACGAAGATCACGGACGAGCTGTACGCGTACATGCTCGCCCACAACCCGCCGCTGGACGCCGTCCAGCGCGAGCTGGTGGAGACCACGTACGCCGAACTGCCCGGCCACGCCGGCATGCAGTCCGCCGAGGAACAGGCCCCGCTGCTCGCCTTCCTCGTCCGGCTGACCGGGGCCCGGCACATCGTGGAGGTCGGCACGTTCACCGGCTTCTCCGCGCTCGCCATGGCCCAGGCGCTGCCCGCCGACGGACGGCTGATCGCCTGCGACGTCTCGGAGGAGTGGACGGCGTACGGCCGCGCGGCCTGGGAGAGGGCCGGTGTCGCGGACCGCATCGACCTGCGGATCGCGCCCGCCCTCGACACCCTCCGGGCGATGCCCGGGGAGCCGCACATCGACCTCGCCTACCTGGACGCGGACAAGGGCAACTACATCGCGTACTGGGAGGAGTTGGTGCCCCGGATGCGGCCGGGCGGTCTGATCGCCACGGACAACGTGCTCTTCCACGGCGGCGTGGTGGACCCGGAGGCGACCGGCGCGGCCGCGGCCATCAGGGAGTTCAACGACCACGTGGCCGCCGACCCCCGGATGGACAGCGTACTGCTCACGGTCGCGGACGGGCTGACGCTCTCCCGCAAGCGGTAGCCCCGGCGACTGTCGCCGCCGGGGCGTCGGGCAGGGGGTCAGCCGCAGCAGCCCCCGCCGCAGCAGCCGCCACCGCCCCCTCCGGCCGAGGGGGCGGGCGCGGAACCGGTGGACGATCCGCCCACGGAGACCGTGGACAGCAGCTTCACGGTGTCCTCGTGCCCGGCGGGGCACGAGGCGGGGTCCGAGGACTCGGCCATGGGCCGGCTCAGTTCGAAGGTGTCTCCGCAGGAGCGGCAGCGGTATTCGTATCGAGGCATGGCACCAGGCTAAGGCCCGGCCCGTGATCCCTGGTGGGTCAGCGCGGCTCGTGGTGGGCGAGGACCCGGCCCAGCAGCTCGGTGAGGGTGTGGCGGTCCTCCGGGGAGAGCGGTGCGAGCAGATCGTCCTGCACCCGGTCGAGCAGCGCGTCCATGCGCTGGAGCTGGCGCAGACCGCTTTCGGTGAGCGTCACCCGGTTGCGCCGCCCGTGCTCCGGGTCCGGGGCCCGGTCCACGTACCCCTGCTCGGCGAGCTGCTTGACGGCCGTGACCATGTCCTTGCGGTCGATACGCCCCCGGCGCCCCAGGTCCGCCTGGCTGGCGGGCCCGAACTCCCGCAGCGTGGACAGGATCCGGTAGTGGTACGCGCGCGCGTCGGCGGCGGCGAAGCCCTCGGAGACCATCCGGCGGGCGTGCACGGCCAGTTGTGTGATCAGCCAGCTGGGCTTGGTGGTGAGCCGCTCGGGGATGTCGTCCATGGCCGCATTCTATCGACAGAAGTGTTGGTGTTACCCACACTCGCCCGCTAGTGTGGGTGGCACCAACATTGGGTGCACCCACATAGCTGGAGGGGGTCGTGATGACGGACCGCACCGGGACGACGCACACCGCAACGACGCAGCGCGAGATCGTGGACCGGACGGAGGTGGCCGAACTGTTCGCCCGGTTGGGCCTTCTGCTGGACGAACGCCGGATCGAGGACGCCGGCACGGTCTACCACGAGCAGGTCGTGGTGCGCTCTCCCAAGGGGGAGCTGCACGGCCTCGACGAGGTGACCGCGCTGCTGAAGCGGAGCACCTCCGGCGACGAACGCTCCCAGCACACCTACACCGGCGTCGTCGTCCGGCTCGACGGCGACCGCGCCCGCACCACCGCCAACGGGGTCACGTACTTCTTCCGCGAGGGCGCGGCCCCGCACCGCACGAGCGGGCTGCGCATGACCTGCGAGGCCGTCCGCACCCCGGCGGGCTGGCGGTTCGCCGACGCCCGCATCGAACTGGCCTGGCTGCGGGAGGAGTAGCCGGCGGGGGAGGGTGGACGGGCGGGCGGCGTCGCTACGCGGAGCCGTCGCGGTGGACGCCGGACGGACCCGGCGACGACCGCCGCACGACCGGCATGTCCTCGACCGTCCGCCGCCGCGCCCGCCGCTGCTCGTGCGCGGCCTCCTCGGGGTGCCGGGCGCGCCAGTACGGGTTGTCGTGCGGAAGCCCGCCGCTGACCCGCCCGTACATCCCGAACACCATCAGCAGCAGCCCGACGACAAAGCTGAACAGCACGTTCTGGATCTCGAACGCGAGGAAGTTGAGCCCCGTGTCCAGCAGGGCGAGATTCACGAACCCGCTGAGGACGAAGGCGACGCCGAGCACCATGTTGAGCGTCGAGGCGACGTTGCCGCCGATCACCATGCCGACGAAGAGCAGCACCCCGACCGCGATGGACAGCACGCTCAGCGCGCCGTTGGTGCTCAGTCCGGCGACCGTGTCCCCGCCGGTGTCGAAGAAACCGACCCGGTCGAGCAGCCCGAGAATCCCGAAGACCAGCAGCACCAGCCCCATCACCCCGGCCCCGACGCGGTAGACCTGGCTGAGCCGGTGATCGACGGGCAACTGCTCGTCCAGCCGGGCGGCTCGGCGCCGGCCGGAGGGCGTGGGCCTTCGGGTTCCTTGTACGGGACGCAGTACATGACCGGCCATGGCGGGGGCCTCCTTCACGTACTCCCAGGATCACGCGCGGGGACGGGGCGCGCATGTCAGCGCGGCCAGGGTCCTTCGCCCTCCCCCTCGCCCCCGCCCCTTCCCCGCTCCCCGTCCGTCAGCCGGTCCCCGCGCCGCGCTCCTCGCGGATCTCGGAGACGACACGGGCGGCGGTCTGCCGGATGCCTTCGGTGACGGTCAGGAAGTGCCAGTAGTCGGGGTGGCGGCCTTCGAGGGCGGTGACCGCCCGGTCGAGGCGGGCCACGGCGTCGTCGAGCGGCCGGGCGTGGCGCGGCTCGGGGGTCTGGCGGCCGGCCATGGCGAGGCGCTGGGCGTCACGGACCGCGAAGCGGGTCCGCTGGATCTCCTGCTGCGGGTCCTTGGCGACGGCGTCCAGCCGCTGGAGCCGGTCGCCCGCGGCGGAGACCGCCTCGTCGGTGGCGTTGAGCAGGGCCCGGACCGTACTCAACAGTGAGGTGGCGTCGGCCCAGCGCTGCTCGTCGCGGGCCTTCGCGGCCTCCTTCAGCTTCTCCTCCGCCTGGCGCACGGTGACGGCGGCCTGCTCGGGCACCGGCTGGAGGTCCTGCCAGCAGGCGGCGGAGAACCGGCGGCGCAGCTCGCTGAGGACCGGCTCGACGGAGCCCGCGCGGGTGGTCAGCGCCTGGGCACGGGTCCGCAGCGTGACGAGCCGCTTGTCGATCTCGGCGGCGCGCTCGGGCAGCTTGGCCGCCTCGGCCCGTACGGACTCCGCGTCGCGCACGACCCGGTCGGCGCGCTGGAGCGTCTCGGGGACGCCGTGCTTGCCGGCGCCCTGGTTGAGCTTGGTCAGCTCGGGGGCGAGGGCGGCGAGCCGGGCCGCGAGATCGTCCGCCCGCAGCCCGGAGGCCCGCACCGCGTCGAGCGCGTCGCTCGCGGCGAGGAGGGCCTGGCGGGCCCGCTCGACGGCGGGGGCGAGCCGGGCGAGCTGGGTCTCGGCCGTACCGAGCAGCGGAGCGAGCCCGGCGGCGAAACGGTCGAGCTCGCCCTTGACCCGTACCAGCTCGTCCTTGGCGGCGGACAGCTCGCTCCTGGCCCGGGAGGCGGTGGAGGCTTCCAGATCGTCCCGGTCGAGGTCGTGGGCGTCGACGGCGGTGATGTAGGAGTGGCTGACCTCGTCGATGCGCCGGCCGAGGGCCGCGAAGTCGTCGACGGCCTTGCGCGCGGCGGGTGAGCTGTCCACGGCGGTGATGGTCTCGATGGAGATCTCGAGATCGCGCTGGGCGGTGTCCAACTGGTAGAAGGCCTCCGCGGCGGCGTCCCGCGCGGCCTGGGCCTCGGCCCGCTGGCTCTCGCCGCGCCCGCCGAACCAGCGGCGCGTCCCCCCGCCGGCGAAGGCGGCGGGCAGCGCCGCAGCGAGCAGCGGCACGGGCAGCAGCAGGAGCACGAACGCGTCGCGCACCCCGCGACCCCGCGAACCGGCCGGGACATCACTGACGGCGGACCTCGCACCCGCTCCGGCCTGCGGCTTCGCGTGTGTCGCCGTCACATCCCTCTCCCGTGCCGTTTCGCCCCGCCCGGTACATTCTCCCACCAGGTAAAGACGAACACACGGGTCGGTTAGTTCGCGGTTCGCACCGTGACTTGCCCGTTGTCGCTGTGTGCCTTCACCGCGTGGCGGCTGTCGTCACTGCGGGGAACCTTCACGGAGACGTGGCCGTTGTCGGCCGTGGCGGACACGGCGTACCGCTCGGAGCCCGACGGCAGGTCGATGGTGACGCTCCCGTTGTCGCTCGCGCTGTCGACCAGATCCGGCACCCGGCTGAAGCCGAGCCGCACGCCCCCGTTGTCCGACCGCACCACGACGGAGCCCGCCGCGACCCGCTCGCCCCGCACCGACCCGTTGTCGCTCCTCAGCTCCAGCGGCCCGCTCACGTCCCGCACCACCACCCCGCCGTTGTCCGAGGACAGCTTCAGCGGCGTACGGAACCCCGACGCCGTCACCTTCCCGTTCGCCGCGTCCACGGTCAGCGCGATCCCCCGGGGCACCTTCACGGTGTGCCGCGCCCCGCAGTCACTGATCAGCGCGTCGCACTTCACCCGCAGGGTCAGCGTGTCCCCCTCCAGCTTCCACACCGGATCCGGCCCGCTCCCGAACATGACCCATCCGTCCACCTTCCGGGTCACCTCGATCCCGTCCACATCCGCGGGCACCAGCTCCACCGTCGAGTTCCGCGCGTCGATCGTCAGCGCCTTCCCGCTGTACGCGAACGACGCGTGCTCCGCCTTCGCCCCCTCCACATCCGTACTCCCGCACCCACTCAGCCCCCACACCAGCGCCCCCACCCCGCCGACGGCCACCACCCCCCGCGCCACCCTCCGCCGCGTGGCGGCGCGGCTGACCCTGCTGACGTTCCCGAGGCCGCGACCTGAGCTGCCCATGCGCTTCCATCCCCCTGCTACGTACGACCGGCTGTAGACCCCCAAGCTATGCACCCCCCACCCCCCACACGATCCGGCCCGCTCCCGTCTCCGGGGTGGGGATATCCCCCCTCCCCCCGCCCCACCACCGCCCCACCGAACCGATTGTCGACAGCCCCCGCCCGCCATGTAACCTGTTCCTTCATCCACGGGTGCGTAGCTCAGGGGTAGAGCGCTGCTCTTACAAAGCAGATGTCGGCGGTTCGAAACCGTCCGCGCCCACCGACGCAGAGGCCCCCCGCCGATCTTGGCGGGGGGCCTCATGCTTGTAGGGAAGCAATGATCTTGCCGGCCCCGCGCGCCGGCCGGGTTGACCGTTGGGTTCCGGGGGCGGGGCCGGGTGGTTGTCAGTGGCCGGCTCTATGGTTCGTGTATGCGCAGAGGTGCGATCAGTCGAGACGGTGTCCTCAAGGCTCTGGCGGAGTATGACAAGTTGGGGCAGGACGGCTTTCTGGCCACATACGGATACAAGCCGGCCGCCGGGTATGTCCTCGTGCACGAGGGGCGCACCTACGATTCGAAGGCCATCGCCGGTGTGGCCCACAAGTTCGATCAGGGGCGGGCGCTCGCGTCCGACGAGCTGAGCGGGGGGCGGTCGCACGCCGCCAGGTGGCTGGCACGGCTCGGATTCACCATTCGTTCGTCTCGAAGCCCGGACTGGACCCGTGACGAGATCATCCTTGCCTGCGACTTGGCCATGGCCAACGGGTGGAAACGGCTGGAGTTCAACGATCCTCGGGTGATCGCGTTGTCCGAGTTGCTTCAGGCGATGCCCATCCACCCCGTCGAACTGCGTAGCGAGTTGTTCCGGAATCCCAATGGCGTGGCCCGCAAGACGGTGGACATCACATCGCGGCACCGCGACTACACGGGCAAGCCGACGAACGGAAATGTGCTGGACGTCGAGGTCATGAACGACTTCCTGGCCCGTCCTGACGAGATGAGAGAGGTGGCCCGGCGCATCCGTCAGGGCGTGGGTGCGGGAACGTTTCTGGAACTGCCACCGGAGGCCGGGGAGGAGGACGACTACGACGCGCCGGAGGGGAGGCTTCTGCTGCGTCGCCACCGAAGCCGTGAGCGGAACAAGACCCTGCGCAGGAAGAAGATCGCTTCGGTGCTCGAGCGCGGTGGCGCGCTCGCGTGCGAGGCGTGCGGGTTCGATTTCGAGCGGTTCTACGGCGATCGGGGTGCGGGGTACATCGAGTGCCACCACGTCCTGCCCCTTCACGTGGCGGGGGAAGGGAGAACCAAGCTCTCCGATCTCGCCCTCATCTGTGCCAACTGTCACCGCATGATTCACCGACGGGCGCCGTGGCCCACCCCGGTGGAACTGCGGGCCTCGATAGCGGCGAGGGAAGCGGACGACCGGCGGGCCGCGACGGTGCTGGGGCGCCCGCGTGCGGCGTCCGACGAGCCGAGGCCCGACACCGTCTAGTCCCGGCAGGGTGCGGGAAGGCGCTCGGCGGCGACGGGATTTCTGCAGAGGGGCCGACGGTCAGAACTGGCCGTCGACCGGGATCCAGCCGGACCAGGATTCCGGTTGGTAGAACTTCTTGGTGTCGCCGTCGTAGCGGAGGATGCGGAGGCGGACGTTGCCGGTCTCGCGGTAGTCCTTCTTGCAGATGGCCCAGGTGTGGGCGCCCTGGTTGTTGATGCAGGCGAAGGAGGGGCGTCCGTAGTCGGTGTAGACGCCGACGGCGGCGGACATGCCATCGGCGACGGTGTCGGCGACCCAGGTGGTGTCGCCGTTGTGCTGGAAGCAGCCTTCGGCGCCGTAGGAGGCGGTGGCGCCCAGGCAGGCGCCGGTGGTGGTGGCGGCCTGGGACAGGGTGGTGGGGAAAGGTTCCTTCGGGGTGACGGTGGGGACGTCCTCGACGGTGTCCGCGGTGATCAGGTCGATGGCGGAGACGGGGAAGAGCACTTTGCGGAGGGCGTTCAGGGGTTCTTCGGCCCGGGCCGGTGCGGAGGTCAGCAGGGACGTCGTGAGTGCGGTCACCCCGCCCAGAACGGCCCATCTCCCGCTCATGCGTGCGCGCATACGTCACTGCTCCCGTACCTGGCCGTCAACTGCGGGCAGATTACCCGTCCGTGTGAACAAGGTGTGAGGGTAATGGACCTTACGCGCATGGATGGCGACGTGGCGACGGAGGATTGGGCGCGATTTTCCGCGGGGTGTCGGGAGGACGGGGCAACAGGGCTGGTCAGGGGGCGTGTTGGGGCGTCAACGTGCGGGTGGTGGCTGCTTTTCGTGGGTGTCCTTAGCGGGTGCGTCACTCGTTGGGTGCGTTTCGTCGGTGGGCGGCCGTTGGCGCTATATGTCACCGATAGCGTGGAGAAGCCATCGTTCGGGCTGTCCATGGGGTCTCATGCCGTGTGGGGGAGTTCGTAGGGGAATGCCGATGGCGTATTCGCAAGGGCGGCCCGCGGGCCGTCCTTTTATGTGAGAGGGAATGCGTGATCTCGAAAAGCAAGCGGATCGCTCGCGCCTTGACCGTGTCGCTCGCGGCCGCCACCGCCTTCACGTTCGGCATGAGCGGCAACGCCTCCGCCATCGACCACGTCGAATGCCGCGGCGGTGAGAGCTTCCTGAAGATCTGGTCCCACAACGGGGGGACGCAGAGCGTCGACTGCTACGCCAACGCCGGGCGGACCGGCTTCGGCAACTGGTGGGTCGACAGGATCTCCACGGGGAACAACGACCTGATCTACTACGACGCGAACGGCGATTCCGTACGGATCGACCGGTGGCACGACATCACCTTCCCCAACAACCCGCCGAAGGTGAAGGACATCGAGATCCTGTGATGCCGGTGGCCTGACCGGCCGTCACGGGACAACGGGTGACCGGCCACGTCTCCGAGGGCGTGGCCGGGACCTCGGGAGGGGCGGGGGCAAAGACTCCTCAAAGACGGTGGGCGGGGGGCGTCGCGAGCATCGTGGCCGGTCATCATGGCGACCCATCGGGTTCCCACGGATGCGGAGGCTGCCGGACGATGACCGCCGGACCGAGTGAGTACGTACCGTCCGCCCCCGTCGCGGTCAGGCCCACCCCGCTCCGGATCCCCGCCTTCCGCCGGTTTCTGCTCGCGCACCTGGTCTCCGCGACCGGTTCGGCCATGGCGCCCGTGGCGCTGGCGTTCGCCGTGATCGGGCAGGGCGGGGGAGCGGGGTCGCTCGGGGTCGTGCTCACCGCGAACACCGTGCCGACGCTGGTCTTCCTGCTCGTCGGCGGTGTCCTGGCCGACCGGACGTCCCGCAGCCGCATCCTCTTCGCCGGCAACCTCGGCGCCGGCGCCGCCCAGGCCGCCGTGGCCGTCCTGGTCGCCACCGGGACGGCGACCACGTTCACGATCAGCGTCTGCGCCTGCCTCTCCGGGGTGTCCGCCGCCTTCACCGCGCCCGCCGCCCAGGGCGTCACCGCCCGCCTCGTGGCGCGCGAACAGCTCCAACGGGCCAACGCCCTGGTGCGCGTGCCCGGGAACGCGGTCAAGGTCGTCGGGCCCGTCGTCGGCGGCCTCGTCGTGACGTCCACGGGTCCCGGCTGGGTGCTCGGCTGGGACGCCGCCACCTTCGTCGTCGCGGCCTGCCTCCTGCTGGGGCTCCGGCTGGAGGGCGGCGTCCCCTCGGGCCACGGCGCCCTCACCGACCTGCGGCACGGCTGGTCCGGCTTCCGCGCCCGGAACTGGCTCTGGAGCTACACGGCCGCCGGAACGGCCGTCGTCGCCGCCTGGCTGGCCGGCTTCCAACTGCTCGGCCCGCTCGTCGCGGAGCAGGACTACTCCGGCGCGCGGTCCTGGGGGCTGGTGCAAGGCGCCTTCGCCGCGGGGCTCCTGGGCGGTACGGTCGTCTGCCTCGTCTGGAAGCCCCGGCGGCCCATGGTCGTCTGCGTCGTCGCGAGCGGAGGGATCCTGCTGCCGCTCGCCGCCCTCGGCCAGGGGCTGCCGCTCGCCTGGGTCCTCGCCTCCGCCCTCGTGGCCGGGGCCGGTCTCGACATCGCCATCGTCTCCTGGTCCACCGTTCTCCAGCAGGAGGTCCCCGACGGGGAGCTGGGCCGGCTCGGCGCCTTCAACGCCGTGGGCGAGCGCATCGCCATCCCGCTCGGCTATCTGATCGTCGCGGGTGCCTCGGCGTACTGGAGCACCCGGCCCATCCTGCTCGTTTGCGCCGCGATCATCCTCCTGGCCACCCTCGCCAATCTCTGCGTACGGGACGTCCATCGCATCCGCCGGGCCTGATCCGGGCGGCCGGACGCGGCTATGCCGATGGTTTGTATATGCCGGTCACCGACCTATAGTGAGGGTGCGATCCCCGCCCCGGGGCCGGTCAACGCTGCGGCCGTGCCCCGCCGACGCCGTGCAGCGGAGACGGAACGGAGCAGACATGGCCTCCAAGAAGAACCTCGTCGCCAACCGGGAGAGCCTCGCCCACAAGGTGCGGTACGCGGCCAGCAGGCCGGACCGGATAGCCCCGTACCTCAAGCGGGCCGCGCGGGACCGCTGGCTGGCCTTCAAACACCCGGACCACGTGAACTACTACCGGGCCGTCATGGCGTCCGACACCCGGCGCAACCCCGAGGCGGCCGTCGGCAGCCAGACGCACGAGCGGTGGCTGGCGCTCGGGAAGATGCAGTTCGACTACCTGCGGGAGCACGGGCTCGCCCCCGGGGCCCGCATGCTCGACATCGGCTGCGGCAATCTGCGGGCCGGCTGGCACTTCATCGACTACCTCGAAGCCGGGCACTACTACGGCATCGACATCTCGCCGGACATCCTCATCGCCGCCAAGCGGACGCTGACCACCCAGGGACTCCAGGACAAGGTCCCGCATCTGACCCTCACCAAGGACCTGACGCTGGACTTCCTCCCCGACGCCTACTTCGACGTCGTCCACGCGCACAGCGTCTTCTCGCACTCCCCGATCGGGATCATCGACGAATGCCTCGCCCACGTGGGCCGCGTGCTCGCGCCCGGCGGGCACTTCGACTTCACCTTCGACCGCACCACCGGCACCGAGCACCAGGTCCTGCGCGAGGACTTCTACTACCGGACCGAGACCCTGGTTGACCTCGCCGCCTCGCACGGCCTGACCGCCCGTTTCATGGACGACTGGGAGAAGCTCGGGCACGGACAGTCCAAGATCCGCGTCACCGCCGGCTGAGCCGGGGCCACGCGGACGGGTCGGCGGCCGGTCGGTCAGCGCGGACGGGCGGGACAGCGGGGACCGGCGGGGCGGCGGGGACCGGTCGGTCAGTGCGGACGGGCCGGGTTCGAGCGCCTGCCGTACGCCTGCCACAGCCGGAGCACCGCGGCCGTGCCCGCCAGTACGGCCAGGGACGGCGGCAGGGTGTCCTCGTCGACCACGCCCGCGCAGAACCCGATCGCGAGGAACGGGGCCGCCGCCAGGACGAACCGGCCGGGGGTACGGATACGGGCCAGAGGCCGGCGGCCCGCCAGGGCCAGCGCGGCGGCCACCGGCGCGCCCAGGCGCCAGTGGACCACGGAGCCGAGGCCCCGCGCGTCCGCCAGCGCCACGACGACCACCGCCACCAGCGCCCAGACCGTCAGCGCGATCCGCCCCGCCCCGCTCCGGACCCGGCCGCGCGGACGCAGGTCCGGCGGGCAGGCCAGGGGGAGGGCGGCCACCAGGGGCGGTGCCACGAGGAACAGCACCGCCTGCCACGGCATCGACGCCCGGGCCGGCAGGGTCATCGCGTACAGGACCGCCGCGTACGTCAGCGTGCCCGCGCACGCCCAGCGCGCTCCCGCGGCGAACCGTCCGCCCAGCGCGAGGACGGCGCCGGTCAGCGTGACGAGGGCGCAGCCGCCCATCACATAGCTCAGCGGAACCAAGAAGTCCGGATTACCGCTGACGTACCGGTCCCCGACGAGCGACACCAGCGTGAACGCCGCGTAGGCGGCCGTGGCGGCGAGGGCGAACGGCGCGGCGGCGGCGCACGGCGGTCCGCCGCGCTGGGAGGAACCCAGCCGGAGCCGCAGCCGCAGCGCGTGCGCCACGATGTCGCCGGCCTCCCGGGCGCGGGCCCACCGGCCGGCTCCCTGGACCGCCTCCCGGTAGGACGCGGCGATCTCGTCCCCGAAGTCCCGGCGGAAGCCGGCCGGGTACAGGCGCAGCAGCGGTGTGCTCACGCCGTGGCCGGCTTCCCCGCGGCCTTCAGGCGCCGGGTGGCCTCGCGCGCGGTGGCGGCGATCCGCCGGGCCTCGGCGGCCAGGCTGTCGCGGCCCGCGGCCGTGAGCGTGTACGTACGGCGCAGCCGGCTGTCGACGACCTCCTCCGCGTGCACCTCGATCAGGCCCTCGTTCAGCAGCCGCTCCAGTGCGCCGTACAGCGTGCCCGTACGCATCCTGACCCGGCCGTCCGAGATCTTCTCGACCTCGCGGGCGATCGCGTAGCCGTGACGGGGCTCGTCCGCGAGCGCGGTGAGCAGCAGCAGCGTCGGTTCCTGCATCGCGCGATCACTCATGCCCGCATGATAAGTCACCCATCGGCATATGTCGGTCCGGGAAGCCTCTCCTCTGGCCTGGCCGGGCCGCCGCGCGGACGGGGCGGGTGCGGGCGGTGCGGGAGCGGTCATGGCGTCCCCTTCCCGTCACCCGGACGGACGCGGCCAAGTGGTCGCCTCCCGAGGCAGCGCGCAGGGTCGGTCAGACGTACGGACCCACCGGCCCAGGAGTTGGAGTTCTCATGGCACAGTCCGCGCCCGCACCCGGCAGCCCGTCCCCCGCCGGCCGTTCCGCGCCGCCCTCCTCGCCCGCCGGTCCCAATCCCTGGGCGGCCGGAGGGGTCATGTTCGCCGGCGTGCTGCTGATGGTCGACGGGGTGCTCGGAGCGATCAAGGGCATCGCCGGGATCGCGTCGAACGACGTCTACGCACGGATCAACGACTACGTCTTCAAGTTCGACGCGACCACCTGGGGGTGGATCCACCTCGTCCTCGGCGTGATCATCGCCGTCGTCGGCTGGGGCATCCTCCGGGGCTCGGGCTGGGCGCGCGGCATCGGTGTGGGGCTGGCGGCGCTCAACATGATCGCCAACTTCATGTGGCTGCCCTATCAGCCCATCTGGGCGGTCGTCTCCCTGGCCATCGACACCTTCGTGATCTGGGCGCTGTGCACGGACCGCTCCGAGCCGGTGCTGTGACACACGGCGGCGGTACGGCCGGTCCGGCGGTGGTGGCGGTGGCGGGCGTGCGGACGCCCGCCACCGGGCCGGTCTCCGGGCCGGTCCCCGGGGCGTGGAGGGCGGGTCGTGGGTGATGCCGTCGGGCAGATGCTGGCGTCCGCCGTCGGCATCGCGATCAGCCCGTTGCCGCTGATCGCCGTGATCCTCATGCTCGCCACCCCGCGCGGCCGGTCCAACGGCATCGCGTTCACCGCCGGGTGGACGCTCTCGCTATGGTCGTCGTCGCCTCGCTCTGCGCCACCCTGCCCCTGGCGGTCTACCTCTTCGGCGGTGCGCGGTCCGCCCGGGTGCTGGGCGAGTGGAAGGAGTGGATGGGGCGGCACAACGCCGCGATCATGACGACCGTGCTGGTCGTCCTCGGCGCCACGTACATCGGGGACGCGATCAGCGGACTGGCCGGCTGAGGCGGGACCGGGGCGGGGCAGGGGCGGGACCGAGTCGGGGCGGGGGAGGGGCGGCGGACGAGCGGGAGAGGGGTGGAGCGGGAGTGTCGCGGCAGGTCAGGGGCCGTCCGGCGGTCGCTCGGCCCCGGAGGACGCCGCGTTGTCAGTGGTGCGGGTCACACTGGAGTCATGTGCCGCAGCATCAAGACTCTCCGCCCGCCCTCCCTCCCCGAGGAAGCCACGGAGGAGGACATCCGCGCCGCCGCCCTGCAGTTCGTCCGCAAGGTGTCCGGCTTCCGTGCCCCGGCCGAGCACAACAAGGAAGTGTTCGACCGCGCGGTCGACGAGATCGCCGAGGCGACCGCCCGGCTGCTGGACGGACTGGAAGTGCGGGGTGGTGTCAGGACGCCGTAGGGACCGACGCGGCCGCCGCCGCGGCGGCGGGGCGCTTCATCAGGAACGCGGCGAACGCCCCCGCGACGAACAGGGCAAGGACCGAGACGGCCGTGCCGAGCCAGCTCGCGCCCAGCCACTGCGCGCCGACGTAGCCGAGCCCCACGCTGTAGCCCGCCCAGGCCACACCCGCCACGGCGGACCACGGCAGGAATTCCTTCACGTCGCGGTGCGAGGCCCCGGCGCCCAGCGAGACGACCGACCGGCCGGCCGGGGCGAAGCGCGCGATGACGACGAGGACCCCGCCGCCGCGGCTCAGGGCGGCGCCGAGCCGTTCCTGCGCGGAGGTGAGGCGGCGGGAGCGCGCGATGGCGCGGTCCAGCCGTTCGCCGCCGCGCCAGGCCAGCTTGTACGCGACGAGGTCGCCGAGCACCGAGGCGGTGGCGGCGCAGAGGACCAGGGCAAGGAGCGAGGGCACCTCGGCCACGTGCCGGGCGGCGCCCGCGGCGTCGGCGGCGACGGTCGTGGTGCCCGCGGCGGCGGCCGTGGCGGCGGTGATCACGAGGACCCCGCTCGGCAGGACGGGGAGGAAGACGTCGAGCAGCACGGAGAGGGCGACCACGGCATAGATCCATGGGCTGCCGATCAGCGCGCCCACACTCTCGAACACCTACTACTCCCCGATCCGTAACAACGCCGCGACGTCGCAGGGGAGCGGCAGGAGCGGCAGGGCCAGCTGTACAGCGTACGCCTGCCGTTCTCCCGGTGATCCAGATATATGAGCGATGTTGGGCATCTCACGTGGGTCCCGCAGCCCCCCTCCGCACCCGCGACCCCGCCCGTGCGGATGCCTTGCGGCCTTTGCGGGCATCCGCGTGATTTGGTGCGGGGTGCGGGGGTGGTGCGGAGGTCGGGCGGAACGGACTCGGTCGGTGCGGGTCCGTGGACCGCTGACGGGGGGAGAGGTGTCAGGCGGCGACCGGGGACTTGGCCTCGGAGGTGTGGTCGGTGGTGCTCCGGGCGGCGGTGCGGGCGGCGAAGAGCCGGTCCAGGGCGAAGGCGCCGGGGCCGGTGAAGACGAGGAGCAGGAAGACCCAGCAGTACACGGCGGAAGGTTCACCGCCGTTCTGCAGGGGGAAGAGTGCTTCGGGCTGGTGAACCTTGAAGTACGCGTACGCCATCGAGCCGGACGAGACGAGAGCGGCGATACGGGTGCCGAGGCCCAGGATCACGAGGCTGCCGCCGACGAGCTGGATGACCGCCGCGTACCACCCGGGCCAGGTGCCGGCGGGTATGGTCCCGCCGCCCATGGCGCCGCCGAGCACACCGAAGAGCGACGCCGCACCGTGGCAGGCGAACAGCAGGCCGACGACGATGCGGAAGAGCGCGAGGGCGTAGGGCTGTGCCTGGTTCAGGCGTGTGGACATGGGGGGAGCTCCTTCGGTCTGGGTGGGGACGTGAACCGACTGAGCGCCACAGATTAGGTAGGCCTCACCAATGCTTGCAAGTTCAACATTTTGTCGACCGGCTGAAATTCGATGGACCGTCATCGGTCAGCGCGAGAGTCCATACCCTCTCCAACAGGGGACCTGTGGCTCCTGACTTGGCCTGAACCAATGTCGGCGCAGCTTTCCGGCCATTCAGGCCATGTGTCTTTGGTTGGATGCCGAACCGGAGACCGTTCGAGGTGGGTCACCGTGCCGGATGACCGGCTCGCTCGGCCGTGCCTCGTTGGAGGCAGTGGCGGGCCCCGGAATCCGGGCCCGGCGCCGGGGCGGGCGGAACCCGCGCCGGGTGTGCGGCGACGGCCCCGCCCGTGCCGTACGGGGCGCGAGCGGGCCGTGCCGTCGTCCCGGGCCCCGCCCCGTACTCGGCCGAAAATGCGTCGGTGCCCAAGGGGTGCGGGCAGGGCGAAGCCGCCGCGCCGGACCCTGGTGGGCCGGTGCGGCGGCTTCCACTCGCGACGGACGGTCGGCGGCCGTTGGACACGGACCACGGGCCGACGGCCCTTGGGCGCGGACCGGGTGCGGGTGGTCAGCAGCCGTTGAGCACGGACTGCAGGGCGCTCTTCTCGGCGGAGTCGACGGTCAGGTCGTAGTAGTGCTTCACGTGCACCCAGGCGCGCGCGTAGGTGCAGCGGTAGGCGGTGCGGGGCGGGAGCCAGTCGGCCGGGTCCTTGTCGCCCTTGGCCTGGTTGACGTTGTCGGTGACGGCGATGAGCTGGGGGCGGGTCAGATCGTTGGCGTACGCCTGCCGCTGGGCCGTCGTCCAGCCGGAGGCGCCGGAGCGCCATGCCTCGGCGAGCGGGACCATGTGGTCGATGTCGAGGTCGGACGCGGCGGTCCAGGTCGCGCCGTCGTACTGCGAGTACCAACTTCCGCTGACCGCCGCGCAGCTGGAGTCCTGCTGGACGTTCGTGCCGTCGCGTTCCAGGACGACCTCACGGGTGTTGCAGGCCCCGGACTGGGTGATCCAGTGCGGGAACTTGTCGCGGCTGTAGCCCGTGGACGAGCCCTCCGCCTTCACCGTGAGCTGGCTCAGATAGGTGCGGGCGGTGGACGCCGAGACCGGGGTCGGCATCGCCGCCTGTGCCTGGGGGGCGGTGAGCAGGCCGGTGGTGGCGGCGAGGGCGGCGGATGCGGCGAGGACGGCTATGCGACGCGCGTAGACACCTGACATGCGAACTCCCTTGATGTGGGGGGAAGAAGACCCGGTCGTCGAAACGGCCCGGCCATCGTGGCGGCGCCGGGTTTCCGTGGGGTGGGCGCCAGGTAACAGGGTGGCGACATGGGCACGTCACATCAAGGGATCTGACAGAGGGGTTCGTGGTGCGGGGGGCGTGCGGGACCCGAGTGCGCGGGCGCGGCGCGCCGGGGTGGCGGGTGGTCCACCGTCATGACCTGCGCGGGAGCGCATGCCTACGGCCCCCGCCCGGTGGGGGCGAGGGCCGTACGAAGGTTCGTGGCGCTGGTGTGTGACGGGGCGTGAGGGACCCCGGGGGCGGTGTGGGCGACCGGGTCGGCGACCGGCCGGTGGGCGGTCGACGGATTGCCGATGGACGGTCAGCAGTCGGTCAACAGCCGGTTGGCAGCCGTTCGTCGGGTGGCCGGCGGCCGGTCAGCAGTCGGTCGGGGGACGGGCGCCGCGTGGTCAGCGTACGTCGATGTGCAGGGCGATCGTGCCGTCCGCCACCGCTTCCACGCGGAGCCCGGTCAGATCGTGCACGTGGGCGTCGGGGGAGAGGGCCGCCGCGCGGGGACCCACGCCCACCACGCGCATGCCCGCCGCCCGGCCGGCCGCGATGCCCGCCTCGGAGTCCTCGAAGACCACGCAGTCCGCCGGGTCGAAGCCGAGGCCGGCCGCGCCCTTGAGGAAGCCCTCGGGGTCCGGCTTGCTGGCGCCGACGCTCTCGGCGGTGACCTTGAGGTCGGGCATCCGCAGTCCGGCGGCGCCCATCCGGGCGCGGGCCAGGGCCAGGTCCGCCGAGGTGACCAGGGCGTGCGGCAGGTCCGCGATGGCGTCCATGAACGCGGCGGCGCCGCCGACCGGGACGACGCCGTCGGTGTCGGCGGTCTCCTCGGCGAGCATCACCCGGTTGTCCGCGTAGTTCTGTTCCATCGGGCGGTCGGGGAGGAGCGCCGCCATGGTGGCGTACCCCTGGCGGCCGTGCACCACCTTGAGCGCTTCCTCCGGGTCCAGGCCCATCCGCAGCGCCCAGCGCCGCCAGCACCGCTCCACGACCGCGTCCGAGTTCACCAGGGTGCCGTCCATGTCGAGGAGGAGGGCGTGGGCGGTGAGGACGGTGGCCGGCATGGGCGGGCTCCAAGGGGGGAAACGAGCGCCGCCGTGGGGTGCGCGGCGCGGGGGAGAACAAGCGGCCCCCGCTCGCCGGTCAGGGTGTGCGCGCGGAGGCCACTTTGTTCCTCCACGATACAAAAACGGGGACGGGAAAGCGAATCCCCCGCTCGGAGGGCGAATCCCCGCCCGAAGAGCGAATCCCCCGCCCGGGGGTGGGGGTGCCGGTCAGTCGCGCCCCCGGCCGGTGGTGGCGCCCTCCAGTCGCCGGCGGGTCTCCGGGCCGTAGACGCCCTCGGGGTCGCCCTGGACGCCCCACCAGATCTGGAAGTCGCGTACGGCCTTCTCGACCCGTTTGGTGTAGTCGTCGCCGACCGCGCCGCCGCCCAGGACCCAGACCTCCTGGAGGCGGTGCTGCAGTTCGGTCACCTCGGGGCCCCGGTCCCCGAGGCGGAGCGTGGGGCCGCCGGCCTGGGAGCCGTCCGGCGGGACCAGGGCCGCGGGGGCGCTGCTGGACGCGGTGGCCGAGGGGGACGCGGAGGGCGCCGGCGGGGTGGGGGAGGCGGGCGCGGACCGGGTCGCCGAGGCGGAGGGGCGGGTGGACGCCGACGCGGAGGCCGAGGCGGACGGGGTGGCGGAGGGCGAGCGCGTCGCGGAGGGGGCGGGGGACGCGGAGGCCGGGGCGGTGGGGTCGGCGTCCTCCTCGGGGAGGGTCGCCACGGTGGAGGGCATCGCCTGGTCCAGGTCGGCCTCCTTGTCGGCGCTGCCGTCGAACAGTCCGCCGATGAACGCGGCCGTACCGACCACCGTCACCACGGCCGCCCCGGCCATGAGCGCGGCGAACGGTTTGCGGCGGCGCGGCTGCACCGGGTCGGGGCCCGGTGTCACGAGCGGACCGGCCGGTTCCCCGGCGTCCACCGCGTCCGGCAGCCGGCCGGGGCCGGCCGGTCCCAGGAACAGCGGCATGGTCGTCGCGGCGTCCCCGGACCGGCCGTCATGGGCCGCTCCCGGTGCCCCGTCCGCCGTCGGGGCGGGGTCCGGGCCGCCCAGCGTCACGTACGGCCGGATGCGCAGCGGATCGAAGTCCTCCGCCGCCGCGGCCTCCGCCGTGCGCTCGGCGTGCTGGGCGGCGATGCGCCGCTCCTCGGCGGCGCGGTCCACCTCGCCGGTGGCGTGATCGTCCGTGCCGTACGGAACCGGATCGCCCGTGCCGTACGGAGCCCGGTCGCCCGTGCCGTACGCGACCGGCTCGCCGGCTCCGTACGGACCGGGGCCGGCGTGGGCGCTCCGTGCCGCGCAGGCGCAGCGCGGAGCGCCGCCGGGTCTGCTGTCCGTACCGCACTCCGGGCAGATATGTCCGGTCATGGTGGGTCCCCTCCCCTTGAACTGCCTGCGATTATGCAGCCCGCCGCCGGTAAGCCCAATCGCCCGGTCCCTCGGCAGGCCATAACGGGGCGGAACGGACAGGATGGGGGTGTAGCGGATCCGAGGAGATGTTCCATGGCCCAGCAGCTGAGCCCCGCCCCGGCACCTGGAGCCGAGCGCTCCACCCGCTCCGTCCTGGTGGCGATCGGGGCCCTGCTCCTCGGCATGCTGCTGGCGGCGCTCGACCAGACCATCGTCTCCACGGCGCTGCCGACGATCGTCAGCGACCTCGGCGGTCTGGAACACCTGTCGTGGGTGGTCACCGCCTACCTCCTGGCCTCGACCGCGGCGACGCCGCTCTGGGGCAAGCTCGGCGACCAGTACGGGCGCAAGCGCCTCTTCCAGATCGCGATCGTCATCTTCCTGATCGGCTCGGCGCTCTGCGGCGTCGCCCAGAACATGCCGCAGCTGATCGCCTTCCGCGCCCTCCAGGGGCTCGGCGGCGGCGGGCTGATGGTGCTGTCGATGGCGATCGTCGGGGACATCGTCGCCCCGCGCGAACGCGGCAAGTACCAGGGGCTGTTCGGTGCGGTGTTCGGCGCGACCAGCGTCCTCGGCCCGCTGCTCGGCGGCTTCTTCACGGAACACCTCAGCTGGCGCTGGGTCTTCTACATCAACCTGCCGATCGGGGTGGTCGCCCTCGTCGTCATCGCCGCCGTGCTCCACATCCCGGTC
The DNA here is from genome assembly GCF_053597115.1 of Streptomyces sp. NPDC001515. Taxonomy (NCBI): domain Bacteria; kingdom Bacillati; phylum Actinomycetota; class Actinomycetes; order Kitasatosporales; family Streptomycetaceae; genus Streptomyces; species Streptomyces sp. NPDC001515. The sequence goes on along the minus strand of NZ_JBSFHN010000019.1, from coordinate 136,502 downwards.
CGCCGCACCCCGCACACCATCGACTACCTCGGCACCTTCCTCATCGCCTCGGTCGCCACCTGCCTGGTCCTCGTCGCCTCCCTCGGCGGGACGACCTGGGCCTGGGGCTCCCCGCAGATCATCGCGCTCGCCGCGCTCAGCGTGGTGCTGCTGATCGCCTTCGTGTACGTGGAACGGCGCGCGGCGGAGCCCGTACTGCCGCTGAAGCTGTTCCGGATCAGGACCTTCAGCCTCGTCGCGGTGATCAGCTTCGTCGTCGGCTTCGCGATGTTCGGCGCGATGACCTATCTGCCGACGTTCCTCCAGGTGGTGCACGGCATCACGCCGACCATGTCCGGCGTGCACATGCTCCCCATGGTGTTCGGGCTGCTGATCACCTCCACCGCGTCCGGGCAGGTCGTCAGCCGCACCGGCCGCTGGAAGGTCTTCCCGGTCGTCGGCACCGGCCTCACCGCGGTCGGGCTGGTCCTGCTGCACCGGCTCACGGAGACCAGTCCCACGTGGGAGATGAGCATCTACTTCTTCGTCTTCGGCGCGGGACTCGGCCTGGTCATGCAGGTCCTCGTCCTCGTGGTGCAGAACGCCGTGGCGTACCGGGACCTCGGCGTCGCCACCTCCGGGGCGACCTTCTTCCGGTCCATCGGCGCCTCGTTCGGCGTCGCCGTCTTCGGCACCATCTTCACCAACCGGCTCACCGACAAACTCGGCACCGCCCTCGCCGGCCGCACCCTTCCGCCCGGTGTCAGCGCGGACAGCCTCGCCGCCGATCCCCGGGCCATCGGCCAGCTCCCGCCGTCGCTCCGGCAGCCGGTCCTGCACGCGTACTCCACCTCGATCACCGATGTGTTCCTGTACGCCGCCCCTGTCGTCCTGGTCGCCTTCCTCTTCGCCTGGCTGCTCAAGGAGGACAAGCTGCGCGGTTCGGTGACCGCCCCGGACCCCAGCGAGACGCTGGCCTCCAACCCGGTCGAGCGCTCCTCGTACGACGAATGCGCCCGCGCGCTCTCCGTCCTGGCCACCCGGGAGGGGCGCCGCGAGATCTATGTGAAGATCACCGAGCGGGCCGGATACGACCTGCTGCCCGCCGCCGGGTGGATGCTGCTGCGCATCAAGCGCCACGGGACTGTGGAGCCCTCCCGGCTCGCCGACATCGCCCCCGTACCGCTCCGGGTGATCAGCGACGCGGCCCGGCAGCTGGAGGAGCGGGGGCTGGCCCGCCGGATCGGGGTGCAGCTGGTCCTCACCGAGCCGGGCGCCGAGGCCGTGGTGAAGCTCGCCCGCGCCCGGGAGGAGTCGCTGGCCGAACTGCTGGGCGACTGGTGGGGGCCGGACCGGCCGACGGACCTGGTGGCCCTGGTGGCCGAGCTGACCGAGGAGACCAACGGGTCGAGCAAGGAGCGCCCGCACAGCCCCGAACCCCGGCGGGACCACGCGGCCGGCCACCCCCACGAGCCGCCGTCCGACTGAGCCCGGCCGGGAGCGGCCTACAGCTCCTTGGCGAACCAGTGCTCGGCGTACTGCCGGTGGTGGAAGGGCGGGACCTCGCGGTAGCCGTGCTTGGCGTACAGCCCTCGGGCCTCGACGAGGTCGGCGCGGGTGTCCAGGCGCAGCAGGCGTACGCCGGCGGTCCGGGCCAGCTCCTCGACCGCCGCGAGCAGCAGTCCGCCGCCGCCCGTGCCCCGGGCCCCGGGGCGGACGAAGACCCGGGTCAGCTCCGCCGTCCCCGCGTCCCCCAGGACCAGGCCGGCGCACGCCTGCGCCCGGCCGCCGAGACGGCCGACGACGAAAGCCCCGGTGGGCGGCGCGAGGAGGTCCGCGCCGTCGTCGGCGAGCCCCTCGTCGATCTCGCGCGCGGTCGCGGGACGCCCCCAGTACCGGCTCGCCACCTCGTCGTAGTAGTCCCGGCGCAGCAGCGCGGCATCGGGCGAATCGAAGCGTTCGGGGGTCACGGTCCACGTCATCGGGTCATTCTGTCCTCGCGTACACATGTACGGAAAACGGGTTTGTGCCCGAACGACGGAGCGGCAGGGGGCCGGACGTGCCGGAGGCGGAACGGATGACCAGGGGGGAGGCCGTGCGCGGTCTCGCCGAGCGGTGGATCGGGGTGCTGGCCGCGCGGCCGGAGGCGGGTTTCGTCTGCTCGCCCGCCGGGCTGTGGCTGGCCCTCTCCGCCGTCGCCGCCGGGGCGCGGGGCACCACGGCGGACGAACTGCGCGCCGCGCTCGGGGCCGCCGGGGCGGAGGCCGCCGAGGCGGTGACGGCCGCCTCCCGGGAACTGGCCGCGACCGACGCGCTGAAGGTGGCGACCCGGGTCTGGAGCCGGGTGCCGGTGCGTCCGGAGTACGGGGCGGCGCTCGCGGACGTCCCCATCGGGCCCATGGACCCCGCGGGGGCCGACGCCTGGGTGCGGGAGGCGACCGACGGGCTCATCGGCCGGCTGCCCGTGCGGATCGACGCCTCGATGCTGCTCGTCCTCGTCAACGTGCTCGCGCTCAAGGCCCGCTGGGAGGTGCCGTTCGAGCCGGACGAGACCGAGGACCTGCCGTTCACCGCCGCCGACGGCACGAGCCGCCCGGTGCCGACGATGTACGGCGAACCCGAGCCGTGGGAGACGTGGACCGTCGGGTCCGTGCGGGTCGTCGAACTGCTGTGCCGGGCCGGTGAGGGCGGCGGGGCGCCGGCCAGGGTCCGGCTGGTGCTGGGCGGACCGGGCGCGGGCGCGGCCGAGGTGCTGCCCGCCGCGTGGGCCCCGGCGGACCGGCGCACCCCCGTGGAGGCGGACTATGTGAGCATGACCGTCCCGCGATTCACCCTCCGTACACGCGTTCAGGTCACCGACCAGTTGGCGGCCCTCGGCATCCGGGAGGCGGCGTCCGGAGCGGCCGACTTCTCCGGCATCTCGCCGGAGCGGTTGATGATCTCCGAAATCGCCCAGGAAGCCGTGGTGAAGGTGGCCGAGGAAGGCGTGGAGGCGGCGGCCGTGACCACGGTCGCCATGGCCGGAGCCGCGCCGGCCGAGCCGCTGCGCCACCTCCACATCGCCTTCGACCGGCCCTTCGGCATCGTGGTCCTGGACGGCGGCGGCGAGGTCCCGCTCTTCACCGGCTGGCAGGCGGGCATCCCGGAAGAGGAATGACCCCGGGCGCCGGATCCCGGGCCGGGGCCAGGGCGCAAGCCCCGGGCCCGGCCCGGCCCCAGGCGCGGGCACCGGCCCCCGCCCCAGGTCGCAGGCGCGGGCCCTCGGCCCCACCGCCCCGCCACCCAGCCCCCCGCTCAGCCCAGCGGCGGCGGGACCGTCACCGGCGGCGGGGGCACCACCGGGCGCCGCCGCCGGGCCCGCAGCGCCCAGAACAGCGCGCCGGCCACCGCCGCCGCCCCGCCGAAGACGGTCAGCGCCCAGACCGGGACGCCGCCCACCGTCAGCAGCGTGTCCCGGTAGGTCACCCGCTGGTACGGGGTGTCCGCGCCGGCGGCCCGCAGGACGTGGTCCCCGTCGATCAGCTCCGGACGCGGGAAGGACTGCTCGATCGCCGTCACGAAGACCGGCTTCCGGCCCGCCAGCACGCTCATCGCCGGGTAGCGGCTGTGCTCGGCGACGGTGTCCACCCGCCCGGCGTACGTCACCTCGGGCCGCTGCCCGCCGATCGTGCCGCTCGGCTCCATCCGGTGCGCGGCCAGCACGTAGAGCCCCAGCGACTGCGGGGTCGCGGCCAGTTCGGACAGGCGCATCGGATAGACGAGGCGGTCGCTGGCGAAGCGCAGCCGCAGCGGGTCCAGCGTGCCGCTCAGCGCGGCCCCGCTCCTGCTCGGGGCCAGCCGCACCGCCACGTACTCCCACTTCTGCTCGACGTACGGGCGCAGGGCCGTCGCCAGCCGGTCCGGGAGCTCGAAGCCGTTCAGCTTCAGCCAGTCCTCCAGCGCCCGCGGGTCCGTCGCCGCCAGCCGCGCCACGTCGAAGGGACCGAGCCGCTCCCGGCCGACGACCTCGACCGGGCGGGCCGCGCCGGGTGCCGGGGCGGCGTCCCCGACGGCGTGCCCGGAACCGCCGAACGGCCAGTCGTCCGAGCGCGGCCAGAAGTAGGAACGCTCACGGCGCACCGGGGCGGTCAGGGACTCCAGCTCGGAGAAGAGAGAAGGCTCACCCAGCTCGACCGTCGCCCGGTGCGGCACCGGCATGATCCAGGCGGCCTCGGGGGCGTCCCCGCGCACGGTGAGCCGCATCACGATCTGCTCGGTGGTCCCGTCCCAGCTCACCACGGACGTCTCCCGGCCCACGGCCACCCGGTGCCCGGGATCCACGACCATCGCCCCGCAGCCGCAGGCGTACGCCGGTGCCACCAGCGACCCCAGCTGCACTGAGAACACCAGCAGCACCAGGGACAGCGCCCGTGCCGCCCAGGCGCGCCGCCGGTGCCGCTCCCCCCGCCCGCTCCCCGTACCGCGCATCTCTTCTGGCCTCCCCGTGATCGCCGATCAGGGGCTCAGACGTGCCGCCGCTCCCCCCGGTTCCCGCGCGTCCGGCCCGCCGCCACGCCACCGCCGGGCATTCTTTCGGACAGAAGCCGGATGACAGTCAGGCGAAGAGGGGGTTGATTGGGTCTTCCCCAGAGCGCAATGCGAAGGTTTCAGAGCATGACGGACAGGCACAAACGGTGGCGGATGTCGGGAGGGTCGGCGCAACGTGGCGAATGCGGAGCACAGGGTGCACGGGGACGCGGTGACGGGAGCGAGGACCGGGGCGGCCCGCGCCGTGCTCTGGCTGGTCGTGGCCGTCCTGGCGGTACGGCAGATGGCGGTGGTGCTGCGGCAGCCGCCCGGCGAACGGCTCACCGACCTGGAGACCTGGATCGGTGACAACGGTGTGCTCCATGTGACGGGGTCCCTTTACGACACCGACCGCTTCACCGGCACCCCGTTCGCCGGCCTCGTCCTCAAGCCGCTCACCCGCCTCGCGGAACAGAACCTCGGCGTCGTCTGGACCTTCGGCTCGCTGCTCCTCGTCGCCGCGCTCGGCGTCGTCGCCGCCCGCGCCCTGCCCGCCCCCGTCGGCCGCCGCACCGCGCTGCTCGCCGCCCCCGTCGCGATCAGCCTGCTGATGCTCTCGCTGCCGGTGCGCAACGCCCTCCACCTCGGCCAGACCAGCATCCTGCCGGTCCTCCTGGTCCTCGTCGGCTGTTTCGCGGTCCGGGGCGAACGGGCCTCCGGCGTGCTGGTCGGGATCGCCGCCGCCCTCCAGCCGGCCGTGCTCCTGTTCGCCGTGCTGTTCTGGCTGACCGGCAGACGGACCGCCGCCCTCACCGGCGGCGCCGCCTTCGCCGTCTGCACCGCGCTCGCCTGGGCCGCGATGCCGCACGACTCCTGGACGTACTGGGTGCACCATGTCGCCGGCGCCGGCCTCGGCGACCAGGCCGACAGCCTCGCCAACCAGTCCCTGCACGGCGCGCTGCTCCGGTTCGGCCTGACCGGACCGCTGGAGATCACCCTCTTCGTGGTCCTGGCCGCCACCGTCTGCCTGCTCGGGCTGCGCCGCGCGGTGCGGTACGCCCGGGACGGGCAGTTGCTGCTCGCCGTCGCCGTGACCGGCTGCGTCGCGGTCGCCGTCTCCCCGACGGCCTGGCAGCACCAGCTGCTGTGGGTGCTGCTGGCCGTGGTGGGCCGGGTCGGGAAGCGGGCCTCCGACCGGCTGGTGTGGCCGGCCGTTGTCGTCCTCGTCCTGACCCTGCCCGGCAAGATGCTGCTGCCGAACATCGAGGCGGTGTTCCCGGTCCGCGACAACGTGCTGCTGATCGCGGCGCTCGGGGCCGCCGTCGCCGCGCCCTTCCTGCCCCGCACCTCGCCGTACTGGCAGCACCCGGTGCCCACCGACTACCGGGCCCCGGCCGCCTCCCGCTGGAGCCGGGTGCCGCTGCTGCCGTTCTGGCGGCGGGTGACGAGCCGGCCCAACCTGCTGCTCGAACTCCTGCTGATCCGGGTCGTCTACTCCGCCTACCAGCACGTGCGCCTCGCCGCGACGGCCGGCCGCGCCACCGCCGAGCACCACGGCCGGCAGATCCACTCCCTGGAGCAGTGGCTGCACATCGACATCGAGCACTGGGCCAACCACGCGGTCGTGAAGGTGGACTGGCTGCGGGACTTTTTCGACTACTACTACTCGACGTTCCACTTCATCGTGCCGCTCACCATCCTCGGCGTGCTGTACGTCCGCCGACCCGCCGACTACCGCTGGGTGCGCAGCTCCATCGGCTTCGCCACGGTGCTGGCGCTGGTCGGCTTCTGGCTCTACCCGCTCGCCCCGCCCCGGCTGATGCCGGGCCTCGGCTTCATCGACACGGTCCACGGCGTCCAGGACTTCGCCAAGCCGGACTACGGCACGCTGACCGGGGTGACCAACCAGTACGCCGCGATGCCCTCGCTGCACTTCGGCTGGTCGCTGTGGTGCGGGGTGGTGATCGTGATGATCGCCCCGAAGGTGTGGATGAAGGCGCTGGGCGTGCTGCACCCGCTGTTCACGGTCTCCACGATCATCGCGACCGGCAACCACTGGGTGCTCGACGCGGTGGGCGGGGCCCTGGTCGTCGCCCTCGGCTTCGGGCTCACCCATGTGCTGTGCGGTCCGCGCCGGCTGCGCGCCCCGGTGGCGGAGGCGGTGGCGAAGGACCCCGGCCCGGACCCGGACCCGCTGACGCCGCCGGCCCGGGTGCCCGAGAGCGCCTGACCGGGCGCGCGGGCGCCGGGGCGGGGCGGAGGGCGAGGACAAGGGCGAGGGGGCGTCGGACGGGCCGTGGCCGTCCCGACGCCCCCTCGCCGGTGGATCGTCGCCCCTCCAGCATCCGCCCCGGGGCCCGCGACCGCCATTCGGGCGGATCAGCCCGCCGTCGCCCAGGCGGCGAGGGAGAGCGTCACCATCGACACCAGCGTGGAGGCGATCACGGCGTCCCGGGCCCCGGCGGTGCCCAGGCCGTACTCGCGGGCGTAGACGAAGGCGTTCTGCGCGGTCGGCAGGGCCGAGCAGACCACCACGGCCGCCAGCTGGTGGCCGGGCAGGCCCATCAGCGGCCCCGCGACGAGATACGCGGCCAGCGGCTGCGCCAGCGTCTTCAGCGCGACCGCCACCGCGGTCTCCGCCCGGCGCGGGGCCGGGCCGGTGGCGTCCTCGGGCCCCCGGTGCAGCGACAGCCCCAGCGCGATCAACGCGGTGGGCACGGCGGCGGCGCCGAGCACGTCCAGGGGGCGGGTGAGCGCGGCGGGCGGGTGCAGCCCCGTCGCGGAGACGGCCACCCCGAGCAGCGAGGCCAGGATGATCGGGTTGCGGAAGGGCAGGGTCGCCAGGCGCCGCAGCCCGTCGCGGCGCCGTCCGCCGCGCCCGCGGGTGCCCGAGTCCAGCAGGGTCAGGATCACCGGCGAGACCAGCAGCACCTGGAACAGGATGACCTGGGCGACGAACGAGGCGTCCCCCAGCACCTGGACGGCCACCGGGATGCCCAGGTTGGCGGAGTTGACGTAGCCGCAGGACATGGCGCCGATCGCCGCCCCGGCCCGGTCCCGGCCGAAGCACCGCCGGTGGACCGCGTAGCCCAGCGCGGACACGGCGGCCGTGCCCGCGCCGAAGGCCACCAGCGGCGGATGCGCGAACGTGCCGGGACGCGCCCCGGACACCATCGTGAACAGGGCGGCGGGCATGGCCACATGGAAGACGAAGCGGCCGAGGACGGACTCCGCCTGCGCTCCCAGGAGTCCGCCCCGGCCGACCGCGTAACCGATCCCGGTGAGCAGCCAGATCGGGGTGAAGGCGGAGAGCACGGCGGACATCCCGCCATGATCTCCGCACGGATGTGCGCCCCCGGCACGGGGGTGCGAGCGCGGCCCCCGGGCCGGGTGCTCACCCCGCCGAGGTGCTGACCCGCAGTTCCTTGATGCCGTTGAGCCAGGCCGAGCGCAGCCGGCGGGGTTCGCCGATCAGCCGCAGGTCCGGCAGGGTGTCCGCGACGGCGTTGAAGATCAGGTCGATCTCCATCACGGCGAGCGACTTGCCCAGGCAGAAGTGCGGTCCGCCGCCGCCGAAGCCGAGGTGCGGGTTGGGGTCGCGGGTGATGTCGAAGGCTTCCGGGTTCTCGAAGACCTCGGGGTCGTTGTTGGCGGAGGAGTAGAACAGCCCGACCCGGTCGCCCTTCCTGATCCGCTGCCCGCCCAGTTCCGTGTCCTGGGTCGCGGTGCGCTGGAAGGAGACGACGGGGGTCGCCCAGCGGACGATCTCCTCGGCGGTCGTCGCGGGGCGCTCGCGCTTGTACAGCTCCCACTGCTCGGGGTGGGTGAGGAAGGCGTGCATGCCGTGGCTGATGGCGTTGCGGGTGGTCTCGTTGCCGGCCACGGCGAGCAGGATCACGAAGAAGCCGAACTCGTCGGAGGAGAGGTTGCCCTCGCCTTCGGCCGCGACCAGCCGCGTCACGATGTCCTCGGCCGGGCACTCCTTGCGGGCCGCCGCGAGGTTCATCGAGTACGAGACGATCTCCATGGCCGCCTCGGCGCCGATCTCCTCGGTGATCGCGTACTCCGGGTCGTCGTACGCGGCCATCTTGTTCGACCAGTCGAAGATCCGGGCGCGGTCCTCCTGGGGGACGCCGATCAGCTCCGCGATGGCCTGGAGCGGCAGCTCCACCGCGATGTTGGTGACGAAGTCGAACGCTCCGCCGTCGTCGGCCGAGGCGAGCGCCGCGTCCACGATCGAGCGGGCGCGCCGGCGCAGCGTCTCCTCCAGGGACCGGACGGCACGGGGGGTGAAACCGCGCTGGATGATCTGGCGGACCCGGGTGTGTTCGGGCGGGTCCATGTTGAGCATGATGAGCTTCTGCACGTCGATCTGGTCGCGGTTGATCGACTCGTTGAAGCGGATCACGGCGGTGTTGGTGTTCGACGAGAACAGCTCGGGGTGGGTGGAGACGTACTTGACGTCGGCGTGCCGGGTCACGACCCAGTAGCCGGAGTCGTCGAAGCCCGAGATGCCGGTGGGCTGGGTGCACCACCAGACCGGGGCCGTCTCCCGCATGAGGGCGAACTCGGGGTGGGGTACACGGGCTTGGAGCAGGTCGGGGTCGGTGAAGTCGAACCCTTCGGGCAGATGGGGGCAGGGCATCAGCGGCTCCAGGTCGAGAACTCCGGGTCGGTCCGAGAGCCGTCGGGCGTTGTCTGACGACCCATCAGAAGTTGCCGGGAAAGGTAGTAACGAGTTCTACAACTGACAAGGCCCATGGCCCGATCTGTTGCGCGGAGCCGTGCCGAACCGGACAAGTTCGCGGTGGGGAGGTGTGGCTGAAGGCCGCAAGGTCGGTGCACGCCCCTTGCGTACCGGGGGTAAGGCTCATAAGACTGCTGAAAGAACTAGAACGCGTACTAGTTCCTTCCGCCGGCGCCGGGACGCCCCTGCGGAAGAGCGATGGAGAGGACGAGCTCATGGCCGCGGAACCCGTCATCGTCGAAGCCGTACGCACCCCGATCGGCAAGCGCGGAGGCGCGCTCGCCAATCTGCACCCGGCCTATCTGCTGGGTGAGACCTACCGAGAACTCCTCGGGCGCACCGGCATCCAGGCCGACTGCGTCGAGCAGATCGTCGGCGGCACCGTCACCCACGCCGGCGAACAGTCCATGAACCCGGCGCGCAACGCCTGGCTCACCGTCGGACTCCCGTACGAGACGGCCGCGACGACCGTGGACTGCCAGTGCGGCTCCTCGCAGCAGGCATCCCACATGGTCGCCAACATGGTCGCCGCCGGGGTCATCGACGTCGGCATCAGCTGCGGGGTCGAGGCCATGTCGCGGGTCCCGCTGGGCAGCGGCTCCAAGCACGGACCGGGCAAGCCCTGGCCCGACGAGTGGAACGTGGACCTGCCCAACCAGTTCGAGGCCGCCGAGCGCATCGCCCGCAACCGCGGCCTCACCCGGGAGGACGTCGACGCCCTCGGCCTCCTCTCGCAGCAGCGGGCCGCCGCCGCCTGGGCCGAGGAGCGCTTCAAGCGCGAGACGTACGCCGTGCAGGTCCCCACCACCGAGGAGGAGCAGGCCGCCGGCCAGGGGATGTGGCGGCTGGTCGACCGGGACGAGGGGCTGCGCGACACCACGATGGAGGGCCTGGCCCGGCTCAAGCCCGTCATGCCCACCGCCGTCCACACCGCGGGCAACGCCTCGCAGATCTCCGACGGCGCCTGCGCGATCATGTGGTCCTCCAAGCGGATGGCGCGGGCGCTCAAGCTCAAGCCGCGCGCCCGGATCGTCGCCCAGGCCCTGGTCGGCTCCGATCCGCACTTCCACCTCGACGGTCCCATCGACGCCACCCGCGCCGTGCTCGGCAAGGCCGGGATGTCGCTCAAGGACATCGACCTGGTGGAGATCAATGAGGCCTTCGCCTCCGTCGTCCTCAGCTGGGCCCGGGTCTTCGACCAGGACCTGGAGAAGGTCAACGTCAACGGCGGCGCGATCGCGCTCGGCCACCCGGTCGGTGCCACCGGCGCCCGGCTGATCACCACCGCCCTGCACGAACTGGAGCGCAGGGACAAGGAGTTCGCTCTGATCACCATGTGCGCCGGCGGCGCGCTGGCCACCGGCACCATCATCCAGCGCCTGTGACCCGCGTGCGGCCGGGGCCCCGCCGGCCCCGGCCGCACCCGCGCTCAGCCCGTCAGCGACCAGCCGCCGAAATCGGCCCGGCCGCGCCGGCCCGAACCGCCGTTCGCCGCCGTCATGAAGAAGCCGGCGTCCTGGACCTCGGCCGCGCCCGGCACCGTCACCGCGCCCAGGACGTGCCAGGTGGCGCCCCCGTCCGTGGAGCAGGAGCCCGTGAACGTGCCACCGCCCCGGGTCAGCCGGAGCAGGACGGGGCCGGTGACCCCGGGCACCGAGGCCCGCTTCTCCAGGGTGCCGTCACCGTTGCCGTCGTAGGACAGCACCACCCCGTTCACCGGGGTCAGCGCCAGATTCAGGAAGCCGCGCGAGCCCTTGGTGCCCATCGCGTTGCGGACGATCAGCCCGGCCCGCGCCCAGTTCCCGGTGTTCTCCTGCGCGTCCACCCGAACGGTCGCGGTCGAACCGTCCCGGAACGCCCCGGCCCGGAACACCGCGCCGAACTCGGCCGTCGCGCCCCACAGATCGCGCCCGGCCCCGTCGATCGCGAAGCGGTCGCCCGCCTGGCCGAACGACGCCTCGTTGGCGTCGACGGTCCGCCAGCCGGAGTCCAGCGGCCCGGCCACATAGATCCGCCCCTCGGTCACCGCCGTCACCGGCGACTCCCCGAGCGGTCCGTAACGCGCCCGCAGCGCGAAGGGGTGCGGCTCCAGGGGGTCCTTCGGGGCGCCCGCCGGGGCGGTGACCCGCCAGCTGGTCCGGGCGCCGCCGCCCGGCGCCACCCCCGGCAGCTCGACCGGCTCCCGCGCCTCGGGGTCCAGACCGGGGACGGAGAGCGAGAAGGAGACGGTCCCGGTCGCGCGCAGCCCGTTGACGTTGCGGAACGCGGCCTCGACCAGGGCCGAGCCGCCCGGCGCCACCGCCGCCCGGTCCGCCGCGACGGTGACGGTGCCCTGGTAGGGGGCGGCCGCCAGCACGTCGTGCACCCGCAGTGCGGTGCGGTGCACGGCCGCGGCGGTCAGCTCGCGCAGCGGATACCTCCGGCGTTCGCGCGTCCACGGCTCCTCCACCGCGTACCAGTCGAAGGTCCGCGGTGCCCGGTCGTGGGCGAGCGCGTCCGCCATCTCGTCCAGATACGTCTGCCACTGCGGCAGGTGGAAGTCGCCGATCAGCCCCTGCCAGTCGCGGTTGGCGTAGTTGGCGAGCAGCCCGCCGTCGGCGGCCGGGCGGTCGGCCCAGGTCGTGATCAGCGCGCGGGCGCTGTGCTCCAGCTGGGCCGCCTCGTCCGGCGAGGACGCGGCCCGCCGGGCCTCGTCCAGCCACGGCCCGAGCATGAACGCCCGGTGCCCGCCCGTCATCTCCTCGCTCAGCCGCATCAGCCTCAGCCAGAGCGCGGAGAGCACGCCGAACGCCTCGCGGTCCTTGCGGAGGTACGCGGCGCGCAACTGCGGCAGCAACTGCCGGGACCGGTTGGCGAGCGCCTGACGGGCGAAGTCGGTGAGGTCGAAGCGGTACGCCTCCGAGCGCCGCAGCGGCTCCTTCACGCCGAGCAGCGCCGCGAAGGCGGTGTCGAAACCGGCCGAGTCGAACGACAGCTGGGTGGTGCCCCAGTAGGTCGCGTTCACGGCCGCCAGATCGGGCCGGGCCGCGAACAGCGAGTCGTGCGGGCGGCCGTCGGCGCTCTGCACGTCGTAGGCGGTGTCGCGCAGCGCCGCGAACGTCTCGGTGGCCCGCGCGTCCGGACCGCCGTAGCGGAAGCGCGCGTACCGCGCGAACCACTCGGCCCGGTCCACCGGCTCCGGGCGCCAGGCCAGCTCCGTGAACAGCTCGAACGCGGCCGGATCGCGGTCGGTGGACTCCGGCAGATACGCCGTCCCGGTCAGCGCGCTGCCCGGCTTGTCGCGCCACGCCGGGAACTTCGAGGTCCACGCCGGGGCCATCGCGCCCAGCGTGGTCCGGCCGCCGAAGTTCGGGATGGCCCCGAAGGCGTACGGGGTGTTCCCCCACTCCTTCTCCCGGTCGGTGGCCTCGTCCAGCTCCGAGCGCCCGTCCACGATCAGCACATGGGTCCTGTCCAACGCGGCCAGCAGCTCGGGGCGCGGATTGCCGGTCCACCCCATGATCACCCAGGTCGCCCCGGGCCGGGCGGTCTGCAACGCCCGCTCGATCCCGCGCGCCGCCTCGGGGATGTCCACCCCGCCCGCGCTGCCGCCCTCGTGCAGGATGTCCATCTTGTACGAGGGGACGTCGCCGAACAGCTCCCGCTGGTGGCGGTAGAACGCGGCGGCGACCCGGGCGAAGGCGTCCGTGCGCGGATCCAGCCAGTCCGGGCGCCGGAATCCGGACCACTGGCCCTGCGGGACGACGGACGCGCCCGGATTGCGGTCCGCGAAGCCCTCCGGGACCGTGCCGAAGTAGCCCGGCAGCACCGGGGACATGCCCAGCTCGCGCATCCGGTCGGCGGCCCGCCGGCCCAGCGCGGCCCGCCGGGCCATCAGCTCCGGGCCCACCGGACCCCCGTACCCGCTCATGTTCTGGAGCAGCCACCACGGCTGGTGGGTCGGCGCCGGGATCCAGGCCCTGGCCTCCGCGTCGCCGTAGCCGAACTCCCGCATCGTCCGGTGGTACACGGCCTCCTGACCGACAGTCAGATAGACCTCGTTGCAGCCGTGCAGGGCCAGCACGTCCAGCGTGCGCTCCCAGCGGTCCCAGTCGGCGTACGGGGCGGTGTAGCCGTCGTAGGTGTCGTTGAACGTGAACCGGTGCGGGACCGTCGCCCGGCGCTCCAGCACCTCCCGGGGCGCCGGCAGCACGGCCGGCAGGTCCAGCTGGCTGCCCGCCCAGGAGATCACCGCGTCGCACGTGTACTTCAGATACCAGTGAACCCCGGTCAGGATCACCGCCGGAGTCGTCCCGGCGACCTCCACGCGGCCCCGCCGGCCACCGACCCGGAAGCGGTCCCCGCCCGCCGGGTCGAGCAGCGTGAGCCGGAACTGCGCGGCGTGCCCGCCCAGCAGGCGCTTCAGCGCCGCCTGCGCGGGCGCCGTGCCGGCCGTGTCGGGGGCGGGTCCGGCGACCGCCGGGATCTGCGTGCCGAGCGCGGCGGACACGCCCACCGCTCCGGCCGAGGTCAGTAGCGTACGTCTCGACAACTGCGTCACGGCACTCCTTGGGCAGGGCCTCGGATGGTGCGTCAGGTGTGAACCGGATTCTGCGGTGCGCACGTTAATGGCGGCCCGCAGGCGCGACAACGGGTCCCCAACTTCTTTCGGACAGGCCCCGGACGGCCCACCGGGCGGCCGGGGGAACGCCCCGTCGGCGGGGTTCACTCAGGTGCACCTCCGGGCGGGTGTCCACGCCGATGGTCCGCCCCCGGGGCCCCGCATACCGTCGTGGCCATGGAGAACGACACGGTCAACCCAGCCCCGACGCACCGCACCCGACGCCTCGTCGCCGCCGCCGCGGCCGTGGTCCTCGTCGCCCTGGGAACCCTTCCCGCCACCGCCGCGGACGCCCGGCCGGCCCCCGCGCGCCACACCGGGGAACACACCGCCGCCCGGGGCGCCCTGCTCGCGGTCACCCCCGTCGCCGCCCACGACCGGGCCGGGGTCACGGACTTCCTCGCCTCGGCGGGCATGGACACGGGCACCGTCCGCCACGGCGTGCGCGGCTACCGCCTCACCTACCGCACGGTCACCCCGCAGGGCGCCCCCACCACCGCCACCGGACTGCTGGTGCTCCCGACCGGCGGCCCGCACCGCCTGGACCTCGTCGCCGACACCCACGGCACGATGGTCCACCGCGACTACGCGCCCTCCGTCGGCGAGGACTTCGGACGCTACGCCCCCTATCTGCACGCCTCCGCCGGACGCGCGGTGGCCGCCCCGGACTACCTGGGCCTGGGCAGGGGCCCCGGGCCCCACCCGTACATGGACACCGCCTCGTCCGTCAGCGCCTCGCTCGACATGCTGCGCGCCGCCCGCACCGCCGCCGCGCGGCTGGGCAGACCGCTGACCGGCGACGTGTACGCGAGCGGATTCTCGCAGGGCGGGCAGGTCGCCATGGCGCTCGGCCGGGCGCTGGCCGAGGGCGCCGACCGGCGGTTCACGCTGAAGGCCCTGGCACCCGTCTCCGGTCCCTACGCCATCGAGGACGCCGAAATGCCCGCGCTCTTCGACGGGCGGGTCAACGACACCAGCGGCATCTTCTACCTGACGTACTTCCTCACCGCGCAGAACCGGCTCCACCCGCTCTACCGGGACCCGGCAGAGGCGTTCCGCGAGCCGTACGCCCGGGTCGTGGAGGAGCTGTTCGACACCCACCACACCGAGGAGGAGATCTTCCCGTCGCTCCCCGCCACGGTGAAGGAGCTGCTCACCGACCGCTTCTACGAGAAGGTCCAGCACCCGACGGGCGCGCTGCTGGCGGCGGTCCGGGCGCAGGACGGCACCTGCGCCTGGAAGCCCCGGGTGCCGGTGCGGCTGTACACCTCGTCCGGCGACACCGATGTGCCGATCGCCAACGCCCGCGACTGCGCCGCCGATCTGGCCCGGCGCGGCGTGCGGGCCCCGGTCGTCGACCAGGGCGACACCGACCACAACGGCACCTATCTGGCCTCCGGCCCGCAGATCGTGCGCTGGTTCGACGCGCTGGGGGCGCGCCGCTGACCCCGGGAACGCCGAGGCCCCCGACCGCGTCGCGGTCGGGGGCCTCGGATTCACCGGTCGGTGCCGGGCCGGATCAGTACCAGCTGTTGGCCTGCCAGAACGACCAGGCGCCGCACGGGCTGCCGTAGCGGGAGTTCATGTAGTCCATGCCCCACTTGATCTGGGTGGCCGGGTTGGTCTGCCAGTCGGAGCCGGCGGAGGCCATCTTCGAACCCGGCAGCGCCTGGACCAGGCCGTAGGCGCCGGAGGAGGCGTTGGTGGCGGTGGGGTTCCAGCCGCTCTCGTGGCTGACGATGTTGCTGAAGCACTGGAACTGGGCCTCGTCACCGATCATCTGCCGGGCCGTGTCCTGCGCGCTGCCGGAGGACGCGGACGTCGGCGCGGCGGCGGGGGTGGCCGCCATGGCCGGGGTGACGCCCAGCGCCACACCGGAGGCTCCCATGAGGAGAGCGGCGCCGGCGACGGCGGACTTGCGACGGGCGAGGATGTTGCGGGCGAACGACACAGGGAACCTAACGTCGGGTACGGGGGAGTCGCGTGCTCCGGTCCGGATCCTGCGTGAACCAGTGCTCGTTGACCGCGTTTCGTGTCCGGTGGACGCTGCGGTGCTCGGCGACGTGTCCAGTCTTAGCGGCGGCTTTCCACCGCCGCAACGACCCCCGGTACGACCCCGCCTCGCACCCCGGTCCGAAGGTCCCGAACCACCCCAAAGTGCTCTATAGCAGGTCACAGCTGGGGTAAGTGGGGTGTACGGCCCCGTACCGGGACCCCTAAGCGGCTTCGTACAGGACCAAGGTCCTGTGGGTGCCCTCACTCCCCGGACGGCCCGAATGTGACCTGGGCCTCGAAGGCGGCGCGGCGGGTGGCCCGGCGCAGCGCCTTCAGCAGCGCGGCGCCGACGGTCAGCGTCAGCACCACGGTGAGCACCGCGCGGCCCAGGTCCCAGCCGAGCGAGGTGGCCGCGCAGTACGCCAGAAAACGGGCCAGGTTCTCGCCCAGCGGGTCACCGGCCCGGAAGGAGACTCCCGAGCCGAGCCCCGGCACGATCGTCCAGCCGTACAGATTCATGACCGTGCCGTACGCGAACGAGGCCGCCGCCCCGTAGACCGCCAGCATCAGCAGCTCGGCCCGGCCGCGCAGCCGCTCCGGCCCCGGCAGCAGTCCGGCGCCCATCGTGAACCAGCCCATGGACAGCATCTGGAACGGCATCCACGGCCCGACCCCGCCGGTCAGCAGCGCGGAGGCGAACATCGTCACCGCCCCGAGCACGAAGCCGAACCCCGGCCCCAGCACCCGCCCGCTCAGCACCATCAGGAAGAACATCGGCTCCAGACCGGCGGTCCCGGCCCCCAGCGGACGCAGCGCGGCCCCGACCGCCGCCAGCACCCCCAGCATCGCCACGGCCTTCGCGTCCAGACCGGAGTCCGCGATCATCGCGACCACCACCCCGACCAGCAGCGGCAGCAGCGCGGCGAACAGCCACGGAGCGTCCTCGGAGTGCGCGAGCCCCGAATCCGGCCCGGCCAGCAGCGGCCAGCCGAAGGCCGCCACCCCGATCAGGCTGATCAGCACCAGCGCGGCCACCGCGCGCGGCCCGAGCCGCACCGGCCGCGTCCTTCGCCCGCTCACGCCGCACCGCCCAGCGCCGCGCGCACCTGCGCCACCGTGAGCCACCGCTGCGGTGCCAGCACCTTCGCGATCTGCGGGGCGAACGCCGGCGAGGCCACCACGACCTCGGCCGTCGGCCCGTCCGCGACGACCTCCCCGTCGGCCAGGATCACCACCCGGTGCGCCAGCTCGGCGGCCAGCTCCACGTCATGGGTCGCCAGCACGATCGCGTGCCCCTCGGCCGCCAGCCCGCGCAGGACCCCCACCAGCCGGGACTTCGCGGCGTAGTCGAGACCCCGGGTCGGCTCGTCCAGCAACAGCAGCGGCGGCCGGGCGGTGAGCACCAGGGCCAGGGCCAGGGCGAGCCGCTGCCCCTCGGACAGATCACGGGGATGGGTGGCGTCCGCCACGTCCGGCAGCAGCCGGGAGACCAGGGCCCGGCAGCTGCCGGGCTCGGCGCCCGCGTCCGCGTCCGCCGCCGCGCACTCGGCGGCGACCGTGTCCGCGTACAGCAGATCGCGCGGCTCCTGCGGGACGAGACCGACCCGGCGCACCATCTCGGGCGGCGGGGTGCGGTGCGGGGCGAGGCCCCCCACCAGCACGGTGCCGGACGTCGGGGCGACCATGCCGACCAGGGCCGAGAGCAGGGTGGACTTGCCCGCGCCGTTGCGCCCCATCAGGGCCACGGTCTCGCCGGGGGCCACATCGAGCGTCACCCCGCGCAGCGCCTCGATCCGGCCGCGCCGCACCGCCAGCCGCTCCACCCGGGCGAGCGCCCCGCCGGTCTCCCGGGGCGCGGGCGCGCCGGCCGCCCCCCGGCCCAGCAGCCGGGCCAGGGCCGAGCGCCGGGGCGCGGGGCGCGGCGGGGGCGGGGCGGGGGCACCGGCCGGCGCGGCGGGCGCACCGGCCGGGCCCGGTTCGCTGCCCGCCAGCCGCTCGCGCAGTCCGGCGGCCCGCCGCCGGGCGTCCCGGACCGACAGCGGCAGCGGCTCCCAGCCGGCCGCCCGGCCCAGCGCCACCACCGGCGGATGCACCGGGGAGAGGGCCATCACCTCGGCGGGCGCGCCCGTCACCGGGGCGGCGCCCGGCGAGGGCAGCAGGACGACCTGGTCCGCGTACTGCACCACGCGCTCCAGCCGGTGCTCCGCCATCAGGACCGTCGTGCCCAGATCGTGGACCAGCCGTTGCAGCACCGCCAGGACCTCCTCGGCCGCCGCCGGGTCCAGCGCCGAGGTCGGCTCGTCCAGCACCAGGACCCGGGGGTGCGGGGTGAGCACGGAACCGATGGCGACGCGCTGCCGCTGGCCGCCGGAGAGGGTGGCGATCGGCCGGTCGCGCAGGTCCGCGAGCCCCAGCAGGTCGAGGGTCTCCTCCACCCGCCGCCGCATCACGTCCGGGGCCAGGCCCAGCGACTCCATCCCGTACGCCAGCTCGTCCTCGACCGTGTCCGTCACGAAGTGCGCGAGCGGGTCCTGGCCCACGGTGCCGACCAGATCGGCCAGCTCCCGGGGCTTGTGGGTCCGGGTGTCGCGCCCGTCCACGGTGACCCGGCCGGTCAGCCGGCCGCCGGTGAAGTGCGGGACGAGCCCCGACACCGCGCCCAGCAGCGTCGACTTGCCGACCCCGGACGGCCCGACCAGGAGCACCAGCTCGCCCTCGGGCACGGTCAGGTCGATCCCCGACAGGGTGGGCCGCTCGGCCCCCTCGTACCGCACCGAAACATCGTCGAACCGGATCACAGCGGCACCTCGGAACGTGTGGGGGAGGGCGGGACGGGCGCCACGAACGCCGGCACCAGGCCGATCAGCACGGCGGCGGCCGGCCACAGCGGCAGCACGGGGGCGGTGAGCGGGACGACACCGGGGCGCAGCGCCGCCGGATCGGCTCCGGCGGCCCAGATCATCGCCACCGCGACCGCCGCGCCGGACCCCGCGACGAGCCAGGCCCGCACCCCCCAGCGGTCGGGCCGGTAGCGGGTGCGCACCGACCGCGCCCCGCCCAGCCGCAGCCCGGCCACGGCGGCGAGCAGCCCGGCGGCCAGCAGCGGGGTCCCGTACCCCGCGCCCTCGGCGGCGAGCAGTCCGTAGGTGCCCGCGCACACCCCGAGCAGCCCGCCCAGGGTGAGGACGTTCGTGGTGTGACGGACGGCGGCGGGGACCCGGGCGGTGCGGCCGTAGCCGCGGGCGTCCATCGAGGCCGCCACCGCGACCGAACGCTCCAGCGCGCCCTCCAGCACCGGCAGCCCGATCTGGAGGACGGCCCGCACCCCGCCGGTCGGCCGGCCGCGCAGCCGCCGGGCGGTGCGCAGCCGCACGACGTCGGCCACCAGGTTCGGCGCGAAGGTCATCGCGACGACGACCGCGACCCCCGCCTCGTACAGCGCGCCGGGCAGCGACTTCAGCAGCCGGGCCGGGTTGGCGAGGGAGTTCGCCGCGCCGACGCAGATCAGCAGTGCGGCCAGCTTCGCCCCGTCGTACAGCGCGAACACC
Source organism: Streptomyces sp. NPDC001515 (assembly GCF_053597115.1). Taxonomy (NCBI): domain Bacteria; kingdom Bacillati; phylum Actinomycetota; class Actinomycetes; order Kitasatosporales; family Streptomycetaceae; genus Streptomyces; species Streptomyces sp. NPDC001515. The sequence continues at coordinate 117,127 of NZ_JBSFHN010000019.1, read as the reverse complement.
AGTTGCTCGGTGGTGACCCGGCCGCCGATCCGGACGCCCTTCGCCCAGCCCGGCAGCGGTACCTCGGGCAGCGTGAACACGGTGTGCGTGCCCGGGATCGGGGAGCCGAGGAAGACCGAGAACAGCAGCCGCACCCCGATCACGAAGAGCCCGATCCGGATGAACGCCCCGTACGACCGGGCCCACGGGGCGTCCGTGCGGCGCGCGGCCACGACATAGCCGGCCACGCCGACCAGCAGCCCGAGCAGCAGCGGATTCGTCGTCCGGGACGAGGCGGTGGCCAGACCCAGCGCCCACAGCCACCAGGCCCCGGCCGGCAGCGCGTTGCTCCGGGTCGCGGCGGGCGCCCGCCAGGCCGGCGGCCGCACCGGGGGCGCGTCCGGCCCGGCGACGGGGGCGCCGGTCGTCCGCCCGGTCATCCGCGGCGGCGGCGGGCCTGGGCGACGGCGGCGATGCCGAGGAGCAGGACGGCGCCGATCCCGACGAGCACCCCGGCGGAGGGGCCGCCGGAGTCGCCGCCGCCCGCGGAGGCGTCCGCGGTGGCGGGCTTCGGGGCGGGGGCGGACTCCTCGCCGGTGTCCCCGCTGCCGGAGACCTGCTCGCCGCAGCCCGAGGCCGGGTATCCGGTGATCGCGCAGAGCAGGGCGTCGCCGTTGTAGCGCAGTGGCTTGGCGACCGAGGCGAGGGCCTCGGCGGCGCTCGCGTCCCCGGGCACCCGGGCGCACGCGGTGCGCGGGGCGGGCGGGGTCTCCCCGGAGGGGGCGTCGGCGGCGGTGCCGGGGTCGATGACGAGGGCGATGCGCTTGGTGCCGTCCTTGGCCGGCGTGTCCGCGCAGATCGCCGCGAAGTCGGGGGCGTGACGGGGGGTGGCCGCGTCCTGCGAGTCGGCGCTCACGGCGAACCGGAAGCCCTGCACCGAGCCGTCCTCCGGGCGCGTCAGCGAGGGCCCCTGGGTGGCGTACGTCCACGTGGTGCCGGAGCTCTCCCAGAACGACCAGTAGCGGTACCCGGCGGCCTGGGCCGTGCCCGGGGCGAGCACGGCCAGGACGGCGCCCAGGACCACCAGGAGCGCGGTGGTCCGTGCGGCGCGGCGGCCGCTCACAGCTGCTGGTTCTTGCGGCGGCCGCTGATCAGGAAGCCGGCGCCGGCGCCGACCGCGAGCCCGATCCCGACGAACCACCAGACGCCGCCGATGCCGTCGCCGTCGCCGCTGTCCTTCTTCTCCTCGTCCTTGGAGGCGGAGGCGTCGGGCCGCTTGACGGCGGCGGGCTCGGGGCCGGTCGCGTTCAGCTGGGCGACGAGGTCGGCGCCGCCGAAGTCGTGCACGTCGGAGCCGGTGGCGTGGGCGGCCATGACGAGCTGGGCGTAGGCGGCCGGACCGTTCTCCTTCGCCCAGGCGGCCGAGTTGGCCTTCAGCCACTTCAGGGCGGGCTTCGCCTTGTCCTTGTGGCCGGAGGCGGAGAGCGCGACGACCGCGTCGGCCGTGTTGCCGTAGTCGGGCCGCGGGGCGCTGTCCTCGGCGCCGGGCATCGGCGGGGCGTCGAGGTGACCGGTCTTCGCGAGCGCTCCGGCCAGATAGAAGGCGCCGTTCTGCGCGGCCTGCTCGGGCTCGGTCACGGCGCCGGCCGTGCAGGTGGGGTCCTTCACCGCGGCGTTGTTGCCGACGACGAGCCCCTTGCCGAGGGAGCCGAGCACCGCGGCGGCGGTGGCGTCGCCGTTGGCGGCGAGCTTGCCGGCCTTGTCGGGCTGGTAGGCGAACGCGCCGCCGTCCTTGCCGCCGCACGGGACGGCCAGGGCCAGCAGGGCGTCGTACGGAGTCTTCCCGCCGTGCGTCGTCACATCGCCGAGCTTCTCCCCGGCGCGGGAGAGGGCGCCGATCACGATCGAGGTCGAGTTCGCGTCACTGGGACTGCCGGCCGTGTAGCCCCAGCCGCCGTCCTCGTTCTGCACCGACTTCAGCCAGGAGGCGCCGTGGTGCACCGCGTCCTCGTGCCCGCGCACCTCGTGCAGCGCCTGCACGGCGGCGGCCGTGGCGTTGGTGTCGATGGGCGTCTTGGCGTCGCAGGGCACGGAGGTGTCCGGCCGGTACGCCGGGAAGGCGCCGCTGTCGCACTGCTGGCCGAGCAGCCAGTCGACGGCCTTCTCGGCGGGCGTGACGCCCACGGCCCGCTGGGAGACGAAGGCCAGGGACTGCCGCCAGACGCCGTCGTACGTCGGGTCCTTGGTGCCGTAGAGACCCGAGGGCAGCGCGGCGGAGGGCGAGGGGGACGGCGCGGCGACGGCGGCCGGGGCCCCGGCCACGCAGAGCACGGCGGCGGTGGCGGCGAGCGCGGCCGCGCTGCGGCGAACGGTCATGGCGGGCGGGACCTCTCCTGGAGGAACCGGGCACGGGCGCACTCGGGCACCGGGCTCCGGCTCCGTATACCTCGACGGTGCCGGCCACCGGGGGTTCCCGACGGCACGAGCCGGTCACGACACGGACAGGGCATTCCGACTCCCGCCCCGGGGGGCGGTCACGGCTGCGGGTCAGCGCCGGATTCGCACCGGCTTCCCCCTGAACGGGCATGATGACGACCGGGCCACTCTACCGGGCGGGCGCCGGGGCCCCGGCGGGCGGAGGCGTGACGGTGGCCACGCGCGCGGGGCGCGTACGGGCCGGAGAGGGGCCGCCGGGCGCCCGCGCGCCAACGCCCCGTTCGGGGACGGACCGTCAGTCCGCCGCTACGCGCCGTGCGGTGGGTGCGGATTCCATGACCGTTCCGGAGAGTTTTTGCCGCTGGGGGTTTGAAGTCATCACAGGAAGGTCACTATGGTCAGGCTTCGAACCTTCGCACGATTGATCACCCACCCGGGGTGGCGCGAAGACCCGCCGAGTCCGTGGTGTGCACGGAGCCGGGGACACGTCCCCCTTCGAGCGTTCCCGGCAGGCGGCCGGAGGAAGAAGGAGCTCGCCTTCGTGGCGTCCCACCGTCGTCCCAAGCAGCCGAGCCGCGCTCGTGTGACCGTGCTCACCGCCACTGCCGCCGCCGCGGTGGCCCTGACCTCCCAGGCCGCCCACGCCGACCCCAAGCCCACCAAGGGCGAGGTCAAGGCGAAGGTCGACAAGCTGTACCACGAGGCCGAGGAGGCCACGGAGCAGTACAGCCTCGCCAAGGAGAAGCAGGACAAGCTCCAGAAGCAGATCGACGCCATCCAGGACAAGGTGGCGCGCGGGCAGCAGGAGCTGAACGGGATGCGCGCCGGGCTCGGCATGCTGGCCGCCGCGCAGTACCGCTCCGGCGGGCTCGACCCCTCCGTGCAGCTCTTCCTCTCCTCCGACCCGGACAGCTTCCTCGACCAGGCGTCCGCCCTGGACCGGCTGACGGCCAAGCAGGCCCAGTCGCTGACGGAGATCCAGGAGAAGCAGCGGGCCCTCGCGCAGGAGCGCAAGGAGGCCCAGGACAAGCTGAGCAACCTCGCCCAGGTCCGCAAGACCCTCGGCGAGAAGAAGAAGAAGCAGCAGAGCAAGCTCGCCGCCGCCCGCCAGCTGCTCAACACCCTCACCCAGGCCGAGCGCGACCAGTTGCGCGCGGACGACCAGCGCGCCAGCCGCGACGCCGGCGAGCGGGTCCAGCTGGGCAACGAGGCCCCCGCCTCCGGGCTCGGCGCCGCCGCCCTCCAGGCCGCCACGAGCCGGATCGGCATGCCGTACGCCCCCGGCCAGGCCGGCCCCGGCTCCTTCGACTGCTCGGGCCTGACCATGTGGGCCTACGCCCAGGCCGGTGCCAACATCACCCGCACCACGTACACCCAGATCAACCAGGGCACCCGGATCGGCCAGAGCCAGCTCAAGCCCGGCGACCTGGTCTTCTTCAACGGCAACTCGCACGTGGGCCTCTACGCGGGCAACGGCACCGTGCTCCACGCCCCGTACTCCGGCGCCTATGTGCGCTACGAGTCCATGAGCACCATCGGCAGCTTCTACGGCGCCGTGCGCATCTGAGCCGGACCGCGACGCGAACGGCCGTGGGCCCACCGGACCTCCCGGCGGGCCCACGGCCGTTCGCGCGCCGTCACACCGCCACGTACGCCACCGGCTCGCCGCCCGCCACCGCCTCCGCGCGCCCCAGCTTCACCAGCCGGCGCAGATGCGCCTCGGCCTCGGAGACCGCGATGTTCCGCGAGCCGTAGGGGATCTGCTCCCAGGGGCGGTTCCACTCCATGCGCTCGGCCAGCTGCCACGGGGTGAGCGGTTCGGCGAGCAGGGCGAGCAGCCCGGTCAGCCGCTCCTCGTGGTGGCCGAGCAGTTCGCGTACGCGTCCGGCCGCGTCCGTGAACGCGTACTGATGGGCCGGCAGCACCTCCGCCACCCCGAGCCGCCCGATCCGCTCCAGCGAGTCCAGGTAGTCGCCCAGCGGGTCCGTCTCCGTCGCGTCGTCCGGGTCCTCGTACAGGCCGACGTGCGGGCTGATCCCGGGCAGTAGATGGTCCCCGGAGAACAGCCGCCCCCGGCCCGGCAGTCCGGCCGGATGCTCCTCCTCCAGATGCAGGCAGACATGGCCCGGGGTGTGGCCGGGGGTCCAGACGGCGCGCAGGCTGCGGCCCGCCAGGTCGAGCAGTTCGCCCGGCACGATCTCCCGGTCCGGGACGGCGGCGGACAGCCCCGGCAGGGTGCGCATCCGGCCGCCCTGCTCGCGGGCCGCCAGCAGCGGGGCGACATGGTCCTCGGGGGCGCCCACGGCCGTGAGCTTCGCCGCGAGGTAGGCGAGCCAGGTGCCCGGTTCGGAGGCGCGGGTGCGGCGGACGATCGCGGTGTCCGCCGCGTGCATCGCGATCCAGGCGCCGGATGCCTCGCGGACCCGCCCGGACAGGCCGTGGTGGTCGGGGTGGTGGTGGGTGATGACCACCCCGTGGATGCCGGCGACGTCCGTGCCGAGCGAGGCGAGCCCCGCCGTGAGGGTGTCCCAGGCCGTCGGATCGTCCCAGCCGGTGTCGATCAGGACCGGGCCCCGGTCCGTGTCGAGGAGATGGACCAGGGTGTGCCCCAGTGGATTGTCCGGAATGGGGACCTTGATGCTGTGGACGCCGCCACCGTGGTTGATCACCTGCGTCATGACTCCCCATCTCGTCGAGGCCGCGGCGACGTGCGGAGTTCGGCCGCGGCGCACCGCGTCCACTGTAACGAGAACTTGTTTCAGTGGTAGCCCCGGTCGACCATTCGTTCCCGGGCCCGCCGTCACCGTCCGCCTTTCGCGGCCCGTTCTGCGGGTCCGGACGGGACTCGTCCCGCCCGTGGACTCCTGTAACTGGAACTGGTATCAGTTCTGACATGGAGTCAGATCAGGGGTGCGCGCCAGCAGGGCGCCCCAGGCCGCGGCGCGGGAGGCAGCAGCCATGAGCGAGCTTGTCGAACACGGAAAACTGTTCATCGGCGGGGAGTTCGTCGATCCGCTCGGACGGGACGTCATCGAGGTCGTCTCCCCGCACACCGAGCAGGTCATCGGCCGGGTGCCGCACGCCTCCGAGGGCGATGTGGACCGGGCCGTCGCCGCCGCCAGGCACTCCTTCGACCACGGCCCCTGGTCCCGGACGACGCTCGACGAGCGGATCGCCGTCGTGACCCGGATCAAGGACGCCTTCGCCGTGCGGTACGAGGAGATCGCCCGGGTCATCAGCTCGGAGAACGGCACCCCGTACACCTCCGGCGTCATGGTCCAGGCCCTGGCCGCCATGATGGTCTGGGACGCCGCCCTCACCGTCGCCCGCGCCTTCCCGTACGAGGAGCGCCGCGACGGGGCGCTCGGGCCGCTGCTGGTGCGCCGGGAGCCCGTCGGCGTGGTCGCGGCCGTCGTGCCCTGGAACGTGCCCCAGTTCACCGCCGCCGCCAAGCTCGCCCCCGCCCTGCTCGCCGGCTGCTCGGCGATCCTGAAGGTGTCGCCCGAATCGCCGCTCGACGCCTACATCCTGGCCGAGATCGCCGCCGGGGCCGGGCTGCCCGACGGGGTGCTGTCGATCCTGCCCGCCGACCGCGAGGTCAGCGAATACCTCGTCGCCCACCCCGGCGTCGACAAGGTCTCCTTCACCGGGTCCGTCGCCGCCGGCCGGCGCGTCATGGAGGTCGCCTCGCGCAACCTCACCCGCGTCACCCTGGAACTCGGCGGCAAGTCCGCCGCCGTGATCCTCCCCGACGCCGATCTGGACGCCGCCGTCGCCGGGATCGTGCCCTTCGCCTGGATGATCAACGGCCAGGCGTGCGTGGCCCAGACCCGCATCCTCGTCCCCCGCTCCCGCTACGAGGAGACCGCCGAGGCCTTCGCCGCGGCGGCCGGCGCGCTGAAGATCGGCGACCCGCTCGACCCCGCCACCGAACTCGGTCCGCTCGTCGCCCGCCGCCAGCAGCAGCGCTCCCTCGACTACATCCGGATCGGCCAGGAGGAGGGCGCCAAGATCCTCACCGGCGGCGGCCGCCCGGCCTCCCAGGAACGCGGCTGGTACGTCGAGCCGACGCTCTTCGGCGACGTCGACAACGCCATGCGCATCGCCCGCGAGGAGATCTTCGGCCCCGTCATCTGCCTGCTGCCGTACGGCGACGAGGACGACGCCGTGAGGATCGCCAACGACTCCGACTACGGGCTCAGCGGCAGCGTCTGGACCGCCGACACCGAGCACGGCATCGACATCGCCCGCCGGGTCAGGACGGGCACGTACAGCGTGAACACCTTCAGCCTCGACATGCTCGGCCCGTTCGGCGGCTACAAGAACTCCGGTCTGGGCCGGGAGTTCGGGCCCGAGGGATACGGGGAGTACTTCGAGCACAAGATGATCCATCTGCCCGCCGGCTACGGGAGCGCCTCCTGATGGGCGACCGCTGGAGCGTCGAGGTCGACCGGGGCGTCTGCATCGGCTCCGGCATGTGCGTCAACCACGCCCCGGACGGGTTCCGGCTGGACACCGCGCGCCAGTCGCACCCCGTCGACCCCGAGACCGACGCCAACGAAGGGGTGCTGGCCGCCGCCGAGGGCTGCCCGGTCGAGGCGATCACCCTCACCCTGGCCGAATCCGGCGAGGTGGTCTTCCCGCCCGAGGACTGACGGAGGGCGGCCGGGCCCGGTTCACCCGGCCCCGGCCGCCTCCGCCGCCCGCTGCTCCTCGACCGCCTCGGCCAGCGCCCGGACCAGCGGCGGCACCCGGTCCGTCCGCCAGACCAGGCCCCACCGGACGGGCGGGGCGTCGTGCAGCGACAGATAGACGATGCCGTCGAGGGGGTGGTAGCGCCGCCCCTCGTCCGGGACCGTGCACACCGCGTCGCCCGTCGCCACCAGCGCCAGCACCTCGTAGAACGTGGTCACCTCCGGGCCCCTGGGCACCGGGCGCCCGGACGGGGTGCGCTCGGGCAGCACGGCCGCCTCCCAGTACGCCGGAACGCCGGTGCCGACGCGCGGCACCGGGTACTCGGCCAGCACCTCCAGGCTCACCGACTCCCGCCCGGCCAGCGGATGGTGCGCGGCCACCATCAGCCGGAGCGGTTCCTCGCGCAGCAGCGCCCCGACCGTCAGATCCGGTTCGCGCACCGGGAGCCAGGTGGTGGCCACATCGACCTCGCCCGCCCGCAGGGCCGTGAACGGATCGCTGAAGAACACCTCGCGGAACCGGAGTTCGGCGGAGGGATACCGGGCGCGGAAACGGTTCAGCGCAGGCACCAGCTCATGCGTCTGCGCCCCCATCACCCCCAGTGTCAGCGTCCCCACCGACGCCCGGGCGAAGGCCGTCGCCTCCGTGACCGCGTCCTGGATCCCGTCGTACGCCGGACGCAGCCGCCGCTGGAGCAGCTCACCGACCGGGGTGAGCCGCACCTGCCGGCTGGTGCGCTCGAAGAGCCGGGCGCCGATGAGCCGCTCCTGCTTCTTGATCGCCTGGCTCACCCGGGCCGTGCTCACGTGCAGCCGCTCGGCACTGCGGCCGAAGTGCAGCTCCCGGGCTACCGTCAGGAAGATCTCGATGTCCCGGAGCTCCATCCGGCCCCGCCCCCGTCGTCCACCACCGTCTGGTCCGAGCGGATTCTAGGGGGTGCCCGGAACGTCCCGTCCCGACCGGTCACGGCCGGCCCCCGACAACAGGTGCAGCCGCAGCGCCAGCTGGAGCTCCAGCGCCCGGTCCGGCTCGTTCCAGTCGCGGCCCAGCAGCACCTGGATCCGGTCCAGCCGCTGGACCACCGTGTTCACGTGCACATGCAGTTCGTCCTTGGCCCGGATCAGGCTGCCCCCCGCGCCGAAGTACGCGCCCAGGGTCCGCACCAGATGCGTGCCGCGCTGCGCGTCGTACTCCAGCAGCGGACCCAGCGTCGCCGCCACGAAACCCGCCACGTCCTGCCCGTTGCCCAGCACGACCCCCAGGAAGCCCAGCTCCTCCACGCACGCGCCCTCGCCCGTACGCCCCAGCACCCGCATCGCCCGCAGACAGCGCGCCGCCTCCCCGTACGCCGCCGCCAGCTCCCGCACGCCGCGCGCCGGACCCGCCGCCGCCACGGTCACCGGGCCCTGCGCCAGCTGGCCGAGCTGCGCCGCCGCCGCGCGGGCCGCCGGGCCCGCGACCGCCGCCCCGCCCTCGATCAGCAGCACCACCGTCCCGGCGTGCTCGGCGCTCACCCCCCGGATGTCGGAGCCGAAGAGATAGCGCAACGCCGCCGGGGCCAGCCGCTCCCGCGCCCCGGCCTCCGCCACCAGCAGCAGATGCGGGCGGTCCAGATCGACGCCCAGGCGCCGGCCCCGCTCGGCCAGCCCCGCCGGATCGCGGTCCGGATCGGTGAGGAGGTCCGCGATCAGCTCGCCCCGTATCCGGTTCTCCGTCTCGGCCACCGTCCGCCGCAGCAGCAACAGCAGCCCCGTGACCACCGCCGAGCGTTCGAACAGCCGGCGGTCGGAGTCGTCCAGCCGCCGCCCCCGGTGCAGCACCAGGCCGGCCAGCAGCTCCTGCCCCGCCAGAACCGCGCAGACCACCCGTCCCTCGCGGTGCACGGCCCGCGCTCCGGTGCGCGACTCCTCGGCCGCCTCCGCCAGCCAGCCCGCGTCCATGCTGTCGGCCGCGAAGTCCGTCCCGTCCGGGCGCACCGCCGCCAGCGGCCGGCCCGCCGGATCGTGGATGGTCAGCGGGGAGTCCAGCAGCCCGGCGACGGCCGTCGCCACGTCCTTCACGTCCCGGCCGCGCAGCACCAGATCGGTCAGCCGGTCGTGCGACTCCTCGGCCCGCCGCATCGCCGCCGAATGCGCCCGCACCGAGGCGTTGGCCTCGGCCAGCTCCGCGTTGGCCTCCGCGAGACCGGCCAGCGCGGCCGTGGTGTCGGCCAGCGCGCGGGCCGTGTCGATGGCGATCGCGGCGTGCGCGGCCAGCGAGCACAGCAGCGCCACCTCGTCCGGGCCGAAGACCCGGGGCGCCCGGTCCGCCGCGAAGAGCACCCCGATCACCTTGCCGGCCCCGCCCCGGCTGGAGCCCAGCAGCAGCGGCACGCCCAGGATGGCGACCAGCCCCTCGTCCAGCACCCCGGCGTTGATGTTGCGGGTGTGGCGGAAGCGGTCGTCGGTGCGGTAGTCGGGGGTCGCGTACGGGCTCGCGGTCTGCGCCACCAGACCGCCGAGCCCCTCGCCCAGCTCCAGCCGCAGCCGCTGGAACAGCACCGAGACCGACCCGTCGGTCACCCGCATGTAGGTGTCCCCGGCCTCCTCGTCCGGGAGCGTGAGATACGCGGTGTCGGTGCCCAGCAGCATCCTGGCCCGCCGCACGATCGCCTTCAGCACGTCGTCCAGCTCCCGGGAGGCCGCCAGATCGCCCGCCGTCTCGAAGAGGGCGGTGAGCTGGAGCTCGCGGCGCCGGTGCTGGCGCAGCGCGCCCCGGATCCGCAGCGCCGTCGCCGTGGCCCGCTCCACCTCCGCCAGTTCACCGGCGGCCACCCCGTCCACGCGCGCCCGCGACACGACCGCCCCCAGCTCCTCGGCGGGGGCGTCGTCGGCCAGCAGGTCGAACAGGTGCCGCAGATGCGCGGCGGCGGAGGGGAGCGGTTCGGTCATGGTGTCCGGGGTCCTCGGGATGTCGTGCCGGTCAGTGGGCGGTCCAGCCGCCGTCCATCGAGAGGGAGGTGCCCGTGATGTGCCCGGTGCGCGGGCCGCACAGCCACAGGACGGCCTCGGCGACGTCCGCGGGCTCGATCAGCTTCTTCACCGCGCTGCGCTCCAGCATCACCCGCCCCACCACTTCCTCCTCGGAGATGCCGTGCGTCCGCGCCTGGTCGGCGATCTGGTCCTCGACCAGCGGGGTGCGGACATAGCCGGGGCAGACGCAGTTGCTCGTCACCCCGTGCTCCGCCGCCTCCAGCGCGACCACCTTGCTCAGCCCCTCCAACGCGTGCTTGGCCGTCACATAGGCCGATTTGTACGGGCTCGCGCGCAGCCCGTGCACCGACGAGATGTTGACCACGCGCCCCCAGCCGCGTTCGTACATGCCCGGCAGGGTCCGGCGCAAGATGCGGAACGGGGTCTCCACCATCACCCGCTGGATCAGCGCGAAGCGGTCCGGCGGGAAGGCGTGCACCGGGGCGACGTGCTGGAGCCCCGCGTTGTTGACCACCACGTCCGCGTCGGCGGGCAGCGTCTCGACCACGGAGGGGTCGGCCAGGTCCACCACCCAGGCGGTGCCCCCGATCTCCTCCGCCAGCCGCTCGGCGGCCCCGGCCGCCCGGTCCACCACGTGAACCCGGGCACCCGCCGCCGCCAGGGCCAGCGCGCAGGCCCGCCCGATCCCGCTCGCCGCCCCCGTCACCAGCGCGGTGCGCCCGTCGAGCAATCGGGCCGCGGGTGGGAGGGGAACGCCGTCCGGGGCGGGGGCGGCGGGGGCGTGACCGGGTCTGCGGGAAGTGTCCATGGCCGTCACCGTAGGTACGCGGCGGCCCCCGTCACACGGCGCCGGTGCACACACCCTCCCGGCCCGCCATGGTGCCGGCGTACATGGTGCGGCCGGACCGCGCGCCGCCCCGGCACCGCCCCCGCGCCGCGCAAGGGACCCGCCGCACACACCCGCCACCGCCCGGTGTCCGCCCGGCACATGGGCGCGGGAACGCCCCGCCCATAGGTTCCGGCAGCAGTCCGTTCTCTCCCCCCGCACGCACCGACCAGGGAGGCACTCGTGCGCCCACCGATCTTCGGACGTCTCGCCCGCCGCTTCGCGTCGGCGGCCGCCCTCGCCCTGCTCGCGGCGACGCTGAGCACCACGGCCGCCGCCCCGCCCGCCGCCGCTGCCGGCGGCCTCCAGCAGGTCACCGGCTTCGGCACCAACCCCGGCAACCTCCAGATGTACGCCTACACGCCCGCCGGCCTCCCCGCGAACGCGCCCCTCGTCGTCGCCCTGCACGGCTGCGCCCAGTCCGCCGACGCGTACTACAGCCACTCCGGCTGGCGCGAGCTGGCCGACGCCTGGGGCTTCGCCGTCGTCTTCCCGCAGACCACCTCCGCCAACAACGCGCTCTCCTGCTTCGGCTGGTTCGATCCGGCCGAGTCCACCCGGGGCCGGGGCGAGGCCGCGTCCGTCGTGCAGATGGTCGGCCACGCCGAGCAGACCTACGGCTCCGACGCCCGCCGGGTCTACGTCACCGGGCTCTCGGCCGGCGGCGGCATGGCCGCCGATCTGCTCGCCGCCTACCCGGACGTCTTCGCCGGCGGTTCCGTCGCCTCCGGACTGCCCGCCCAGTGCGCCACCAGCCAGGCCGCCGCGTCCGGCTGCCAGACGGGCCCGCAGAAGCTCAGCCCCGCACAGTGGGGCGACAAGGTCCGCGCGTCCTACCCCGGATACTCCGGCCCCTGGCCCCGCGTGGCCATCTGGCAGGGCACCTCGGACTACACGGTCTACCCGGCCAACGCCACGGCCCTGCGCGACCAGTGGACCGACGTCTGGGGCATCGGCCAGACGCCCTCGTCCACCGACACCCTGCCGGGCGGCACCACCCGCACCGAGTACGACGACGCCTCCGGCCGGCCGGCCGTGCAGCTGTACTCCGTCGCCGGCATGGGCCACGGACTGCCCGTCGACCCGGGCACCGGCGCCCAGCAGTGCGGCTCGACCGCCGCGTACTTCCTCGACACGATCTGCTCGTCGTACTACACGGGCGTCTTCTGGGGCCTGGACGGCGGTACCGGACCCGGGGACGGCGGCGGCGACCCGCTGCCGGCACCGGCCGCCCCGACCGTCACCGGCATCACCGAGACCACCGTGTCCCTGTCCTGGAACGCCGTCGCCGGCGCCGCCTCGTACGCCGTCTACCGCGACGGCGCGAAGGTCGCCTCGCCCACCGCCACCACGTACACGGACACCGGTCTCACCGCCGGCACCGCCTACCGCTACACCGTCGCCGCGCTCGACTCCGCCGGCGCGGCCGGGACCCGGTCGGCGCAGACCACCGCCACGACGACCGGCGGCGCCGCCCCCGCCACCTGCCACACCGCCACCAACTACGCGCACGTCGCCGCGGGCCGCGCCCGCACCAGCGGCGGCTATGTCTACGCCAACGGCTCCGGCCAGAACATGGGCCTGTACAACGTCTTCGTCACCCACACCCTCCGGGAGTCGCCCGCCGGGTACTTCGTGCTCGCGGACACCGGCTGCGCCGCCTGACGCGTACACGGGACCGGCCCGGCGGAACGATCGTCCGCCGGGCCGGTCCCGCGCTCCGCTCAGGCGCCCGCGTACGCCACCAGACGGTCCGCGATCTCCCGGGCGCCCCGCTCGCCCGTGAGGACCGTGTAGTGGTTGACGTCCGGGACCCCCACCGGCTCCACCCCGGTTCCCTCCAGACCGGCCGCGGCCAGCCGCTTCTCGTCGTACAACCCCTGCTCCTCGTCCATCAGCCCGCGCGCCGCCCACAGCAGCGTCGCCCCTGCGGGCAGCTTCCGGACCGCGGAGAGCACCTCCTCGTCGAAGAGGCCGACACCGTCGGCACGGATGGCCTCCAGCCGGCACGACGAGCGCAGCGCGGGCTCCGCACCGGTCAGATCGCGCTGGACATAGGCGTCCACCTCGTCCGACCAGGCGTCCGCGAACGCGGGATGCGCCTGCCAGAACGCCCGGTAGGCGCCCCGGTCCGGGAAGGTCATCGACAGCCGGTCCATGGCGGGGCCGATCACCGCCGTCAGCAGCTCGTCCGGGGCCAGATGCGTCGGCGCGGGGAACCCCACCCCGCCGTCGACCAGCAGCAGCGGGCCGAAGCGATCCGGATGGCGCACCGCCGCGAGCGCCGCCGTGAACGCCCCCATCGAGTGGCCCGCCAGCACCACCTTCCCGGAGCCCAGCGAGGCGGCCACGGCGGCGGCGTCGTCCGCGTGCGCGGCGATGCCGTACGGACCGGGCAGCCCGGCACTTTTCGCCCGGCCCCGCAGGTCCGGCGCGACCAGTGTGACCCGGCCGGCCAGCGCGCGGGCCACGGCGGCCCAGGAGAGGGCGTTGGCCGTGATGCCGTGCAGCGCCACCACCGACGGGGCGTCCGGGCGGTCGGCGGGCCACCGCAGCGCGGTCAGGGAGCCCCCGCGCACGGCGACTTCGGTCTCCTCGTACGGAATCACTGGTCTCCGGTCTCCTTCCGGTGCAGGGCGGCCCGCAGCCGGGACGGCAGCCGGGCCAGACCGCCGGGCAGCAGATGTACCACGGCCACGAACACGACGCCCAGCAGGAACAACGGCTGGGAGAGCGGCACCCGGAGCACCGCCGGCAGGTCCGCGACCGCGCCGGAACCGGCCAGATCACCGAGCCGGTGGTCCGCCCAGGTGTAGAGGATGCCGCCGACCATCGGCCCCCAGCGGGTCCCGGACCCGCCGAGGACCACCATCACCAGCAGCGAGAGCGTGAAGTCGGAGGTGGTCGTCTGCGGGGTCGAGCCGCCGGTCAGCAGCAGATGCACGAGGCCGCCGAGCGCGGCGAGCGCGCCCGCCAGGACGAAGGCCACGAGCTTGAAGCCGTACGGCCGCAGCCCCAGCACCTCCACCCGGCGCTCGTTCTCCTTGATGCCCTCCCAGACCCGGCCGGTGGGGGAGCGGACCGCCCAGTGCACGACGCCCAGGGTGAGGACGAGATAGGCGAGGGCGACCCAGTAGAGGTTCGCCGTGTGGTCGATGCCCACCAGCCAGGACGGCAGCAGATCGGCCGGGGCGGCCCGGCCCTCCTCGCCGCCGGTGACACCGCCGGGGTTGCGGGACACCAGGATCGAGCCCGCCTGGGCGAAGGCCAGCGTCACCATGGAGAAGCCGATCCCCGTGACGCGCAGGCTCACCGCGCCCAGCACCACCGCCAGCGCGGTCCCGAAGAGCAGACCGAGCACCGCGGCGAGCCCGAACGGCAGCCCGGCGTCCAGCAGGAACAGATTGGTGGCGTAGCTGCCCGCCGCGAAGTACAGGGCATGGCCGAACGAGAGCAGTCCGGTGCGCCCGAGCAGCAGGTCGTACCCGGTGGCCAGCGCCCCGAACAGCAGGCAGGTGGCCAGCAGTTGGAGGCTGCCCGCGCTGCCGAGCGGGCCGTCCAGCAGCCCCGGCACCGGCACGGCGCTGAACGGCGCGACGGCCAGCACCAGCAGGACGGCCGCCGGCCACCAGCGCAGCGCCCGGGGCGGGCCGGACGCCGGGACCGGGGCGGGCCCGGCGGCGGTGCGGTCGTGTGTCTCGGTGGCGGTGCTCACGCGAGCCTCCCCGTCAGTCCGCGCGGGCGGATCAGCAGCAGCGCGGCGAGCAGGACGACGACCGCCAGATCGCCGAGCCCCGCCGCGGTGTAGTAGTTGGCGAACTGCTGGACCAGGCCGATGACGACGGACGCCGCGGCGGCCCCGGTCACCGACCCCATGCCGCCGGTGACCACGACGACGAAGGCGAAGATCAGCAGCGAGGTGCCCTGCCGGGGATCGACCGAGCCGAAGTACAGCCCGCCGAGCGCCCCGCCGAGGGCCGCCGCGCATCCCCCGATCGCGAAGACCAGGGTGAAAGCCCGGCGTACGTCGATGCCGAGCGCGGTGACCATGGCCCGGTCCTCGACCCCGGCCCGGACGACCAGCCCGTGCCGGGTCCGGCCGAGGAAGAGCCGCAGCGCCACCAGGACCACCACGGCCGCCGCCACCAGCACCAGCCGGTTGACGGGCACCTGCGCGCCCAGCAGCCCGAAGGTGCCGGACAGCGCCTTGGGCCCGGGGAAGGTCCGGGCGTCCGACCCCCAGATGCCCGACAGCAGCGCGGGCACGGCGAGCCCCACCCCGACGGTGGCGAGCACCTGCTCGCGCGGCCGGGTGTAGAGCGGGCGGACCACGGCGAGTTCGAGCAGCACGGCGGCGGCGGTGCCCACCGCCGTGCCGAACAGCACCGCGAGCACGAAGCCGGCGCCGCCGGGGCCCGCGCCGGGCAGATTCCCGGAGGCGGCCCACCAGGTGCCGTACGCGCCGATGGAGAGCAGCGCCCCGTGCGCGAAGTTGAGGACGTCCATCAGGCCGAAGATCAGCGAGAGTCCGGACGCGATGAGGAAGTAGAGGGCTCCCAGACCGAGTCCGGTCATGGTGAGCAGGACGAGCGTGGACATCAGGAATCCGCCTCCGCGGTGGGTGTCAGCGGGCCGTGGCCCACGCCGAGCAGCCGGCGGGCCGCCTCCGCGTCGCCGAGCAGCTCGTCGGCCGGGCCCCGGTGGGCGGTCCGGCCGTCGGCCAGCACCACGCAGTGCCGGGCCAGCCGGCGGACCACGGCGAGGTTCTGCTCCACGAGCAGGACCGGCACCGCCTCGGCGGCCCGTTCCAGCACCTGGGCCACCTCGGTGACCACCTTCGGGGCGAGGCCCTTGGTGGGCTCGTCCGCGATGATCAGCCGGTTGGCGTTGAGCAGGGTCCGGCCGATGGCGACCATCTGCTGCTGGCCGCCCGACAGCGTGCCCGCCAACTGCCGCGCCCGTGCCTTGAGTTCCGGGAACAGCTCGTGGACCAGCGGATAGTCGGGCTCGCCCGCCCCGCGCCGTTCGGCCAGCCGCAGGTTCTCCGCCACGGTCAGCCCGGCGAAGATCCCCCGGTCCTCGGGGGCGTAGCCGATACCGCGCCGGACCAGGGCGTGCGTGGGCAGTCCCGCGGTCTCCTCGCCGTCGAACCGGACGCTGCCGGTGCGCGGGACGAGGCCGAGCACGCCCCGGACGGTGGTGGTCTTCCCGGCGCCGTTGCGGCCGAGCAGCGCGGTGACGCCGTGGGCGCGGACGCCCAGGTCGACGCCGTGCAGGATGTGCCGGCCGCCGATGAGGACCCGCAGGTCCCGTACGTCCAGCAGGGGGTGTTCCGTCACAGCCCCTCCCCGAGGTAGGCCCGCTGCACGGTCGCGTCGGCGGTGACGGCCTCCGGGGTGTCCAGGGCGAGCAGCCGGCCGTGGTGCATCACGGCGAGCCGGTCGGCGAGGCCGAGCAGGACGTCCATGTGGTGCTCGACCATCAGGACCGTGCGCCCCTCGTCCCGGTGCAGGGTGCGGATCAGTTCGGTGAGTGCGGGGACCTCCTCGGCGCTCACCCCGGCCATCGGCTCGTCGAGCAGCATCAGCCGGGGCTCGCCCACCAGCAGCACGGCCAGCTCCAGCTTCCGCTTCTCGCCGTGCGAGAGTTCGGCGGCGGTCGCGGCGGCCCGGTGGACCAGACCGGTGCGCTCCAGGACGCCCTCGACCTCGGCGGTGAAGCGATCGGCCCGCCGCCACAGGCGGTACGAGCCGCCCTTGGCGGCCTGCGCGGCCAGCCGGACGTGGTCGGCGACCGACATCGCGGGCCAGAGGCTGGAGGTCTGGAAGGTGCGCCCGAGGCCGCGGCGGGCGCGTTCGTGCGCGGGCCGGACCGTGAGGTCCGCGCCGTCCAGGGCGAGGGTCCCGGCGGTGGGCAGGGTGACCCCGCTGATCAGGTTGAACAGCGAGGTCTTGCCCGCCCCGTTGGGGCCGATGAAGGCGAGGAACTCGCCCTCGCGGACCTCGAAGGAGACGTCCTGGACGATGGTGGCGCCGCCGACGCTCCACCCGATTCCGTTCAGCCGGAGCACCGGGGCGGCGGCCCTCGCCGGACCGTCCCGGTGGTCCGGTGCGTGCAGTGCGGTCACCGGTCAGCCCGCCGAGGGCTTCACGGGCGGCGCGACGGCCTCCATCGGCTGGGTGCCGACCGGCTCCGGCTTGAGGGCGGCGCCCTCGCCGGTCAGCCGGGCCGTGAACATCGGCTGGAGGAGGGCGTGGTCCTCGGCCCGGACCTGGGTCTTCCCCTTGGCCCCGTCGAAGCTCCAGCCCTCCAGGGCCTTCACCATCGCGGCCGGGTCGGTGGCGCTGCCCTCGACGGCGCGCACGATCATCTGCGCGGCGGTGAAGCCGTCCGGGGTGAACAGGTCGGGTGTGCCGCCCGCCTTCGTCACCGCGTCGAGCATGGCCTTCTCCACCGGGTTGCCGCCGCCCGCGCCCGGGAAGTAGTGCGCCAGGAACGACACCTTGGAGCCCGCCGCCCCGAACACCGGGTAGGAGGCGGTGCCCGCGAGACCGGTGACGACCTTGCCGCCGCCGAGCACACCCTGCTGGTCCAGCGCGGTCCACAGCGCGGGCGCGGTGGAGCCGGCCCAGGCGACGAAGACGAGGTCGGGGCCGCCGGCCTTGACCTGGCGGGCGAACGGGGTGAGGTCCGTGGCGCTGGGCGGCGCGAGCACCGAGCCGACCTTCGCGCCCTTGGCGCCGAGCACCGCCTTGACGGCGGCCACGTTGGCCTGGCCGAAGGTGGAGTCCTGGGCGAGCACGGTGACCTTCTTGCCCTTCGCGTCGCCCAGCATCGTCCCGGCGGTCAGGATGTCCTGGTAGGACTGGCGGCCCGAGCGGAAGGTGTAGTCGTTGATGCCGGTCACCGCGTCGGTGGCCGCCGGGCCGCTGACGTAGAGGACCTTGTTCTGCGCGGCGAGCGGGGCCATCTGGAGGGCGACGCCGGAGTCGGTGGTGCCGGCCAGCACCTTGTAGCCCTTGCCGATCAGGTTCTTGGCGGCGGCGACGGCCTTGCCCGGGTCGCCCGCGTCGTCCTGCTCGGTGACCTCGATGCGGTGGCCGGCGACCTTGCCGGTGCCCTTGGTCGCGTAGTCCAGGCCCGCCATGAAGCCGTCGCGGTACTGCTTGCCGTAGTCCGCGAGCAGTCCGGTGCGGGAGTAGACCAGACCGACCTTGACGGAGGCGTCGTCGGCGGACTTCCCGGCGTCGGAGTCGCCCGCCTTGCCGGCGGCGGTGCAGCCGGTGAGCAGCAGTCCGGCTGCGGCCAGGACGGCGGCGGTACGGAGGTCCGTGCGGGGTCTGCGGGATCTGCTGGCTGTGCGGCGCATGATGACCGGCTCCTCGGCGTGTTCCTGTGATGTCGCCGAACCGTATGAACACCACGCCGCCGTCGATATGGTGCAGGGCACCCCACCTGGCCCCCGCCACGTGTGGGCGCCGCACATGGGCGGCGCCCGGGGATCAGCCGGCCGGCTCGGGCGCCGTCAGGTCGATCAGCCGGCAGACGGTCTCGATGTCGATCTTCACCTGGGCGATGGAGGCCCGGCCGGAGAGCCAGGTGATCAGTGCCGAGTGCCAGGTGTGCTCGATCACCCGGACGGCCGAGAGCTGCTCGGGCGTCGGACGGTCCAGTCCCATGGCGTCCAGGATGATCGCCGTGGTCAGCCGGGAGACGGTGTCCACCTCGGGGCTGACGCTGCGGTCCGCGAAGGTCAGCGCGCGCACCATGGCGTCCGCCAGATGCGGTTCGCGCTGCATCGCGCGGAAGGCCCGCATGAGGGTGTCGGCGACCCGGTCCGCCGCGTTGTCGCCGGTCGGGGGCCGTTTGCGCAGGGTGCCGTGCATGTGCTGGAGCTGGTCCTGCATGGTGGCGACCAGGAGGTGGACCTTGGAGGGGAAGTAGCGGTAGAGGGTGCCCAGCGCGACCCCGGCGGCCTCCGCGACCTCGCGCATCTGGACGGCCTCGAAGCCGCCCCGGCTGGCGAGCTGGGCGCTGGCGTGCAGGATGCGGCGGCGGCGGGCCTCCTGGCGTTCCGTCAGGGGCGGCGATGCCGGTCTGGCTTCCGCTGTCATGTGTTCCATCCCCGTGCTTCTCCCCGCGGCCGCGGGGCCCGGCGGCCGGTGCGGCGGCGCACAGCATGCCAGGGTGTGTGCCGTGGCGCGAATCACCTGATCCGGCCGTTGCACCGTTGCTACTTGCCGGTAGATTCGTAGCCCGTCGAACGAACCGCTCCGGTGCCGCCCTTCATTCGCCGTAGGACTGTAACTTGTTCTAGATTAGCGCGAGCGGTTACGCTCCGGCGAACACGCCAGCGAGAAGGGGGCCGAGTGTGACCGCAGAGGCCATAGAGTCGGGCCCCCGCGCGGGCGCCGCCACGCACGCCGCCGACGCCGGCGGTGACCGGCCCCTGCGCATCGCCCTCCTCACCTACAAGGGCAACCCCTTCTGCGGCGGCCAGGGCGTCTACGTCCGCCACCTCTCCCGCGAACTGGCCCGGCTCGGCCACAGCGTCGAGGTGATCGGCGCCCAGCCCTACCCCGTGCTCGACGAGGGCGTCCCGCTCACCGAACTGCCGAGCCTGGACCTCTACCGCCAGCCCGACCCCTTCCGCACCCCCAAGCGCGGGGAGTACCGGGACTGGATCGACGCCGCCGAGGTCGCCACCATGTGGACCGGCGGCTTCCCCGAGCCCCTCACCTTCTCGCTCCGCGCCCGCCGCCATCTCGCCGCCCGACGCGGCGAGTTCGACGTCGTCCACGACAACCAGACGCTGGGCTACGGGCTCCTCGCCGACCTCGGCGCCCCCCTCGTCACCACGATCCACCACCCCATCACCGTGGACCGCCGGCTCGACCTGGACGCCGCCCCGAACCGCCGCCGCCGCGCCTCCGTACGCCGCTGGTACGCCTTCACCCGCATGCAGAAGCGCGTCGCCCGCCGCCTGCCGTCCGTGCTCACGGTCTCCGGCTCCTCCAAGCAGGAGATCGTCGACCACCTCGGGGTCGACGCCCGCCGCATCCGGGTCGTCCACATCGGCGCCGACACCGACCTCTGGTCGCCCGACCCCGCCGTCCCCGAGGTCCCCGGCCGCATCGTCACCACCTCCAGCGCCGACGTCCCGCTCAAGGGCCTGGTCCACCTCGTCGACGCCCTCGCCAAACTGCGGACGAGCCACCCGGCCGCCCACCTCGTGGTCGTCGGCCGCCGCGCCGAGGACGGACCCGTCGCCCGCGCCATCGAACGCCACGGGCTCACCGACGCCGTCGAGTTCGTCAAGGGCATCAGCGACACCGAACTCGTCGACCTGGTCCGCGGCGCCCAGATCGCCTGCGTCCCCTCCCTGTACGAGGGCTTCTCGCTGCCCGCCGCCGAGGCCATGGCCACCGGCACCCCGCTCGTCGCCACCACGGGAGGCGCGATCCCCGAGGTCGCGGGGACCGACGGCGAGACCTGTCTGGCCGTGCCGCCCGCCGACCCCGGCGCCCTCGCCGACGCGCTCGGCCGACTCCTCGCCGACCCGGAGCTGCGCACCCGCCTCGGCGCGGCCGGACGCGACCGGGTCCTCGCCCGCTTCACCTGGAAGCAGGCCGCGATCGGCACCGCCGCGCTCTACCGCGAGGCGATCGCCGCCCGCGCCGCCACCGGCCCCGGCGGCCGGCGGTGACCCCGCCAGGGCCCGTCCGGGCCTCCTGACCCGTACCCCACCCCGACTCGAACCCCCTCGACCGCGAAAGCAGGCATTCGTGCTGACCGTGGACTTCACCCGCTTCCCGCTCGCCGCAGGCGACCGAGTGCTCGACCTGGGCTGCGGCGCCGGACGCCACGCCTTCGAGTGCTACCGGCGCGGCGCCCAGGTGGTGGCGCTCGACCGGAACGGCGAGGAGATCCGCGAGGTCGCGAAGTGGTTCGCCGCGATGAAGGAGGCCGGCGAGGCCCCCGAGGGCGCCACCGCCACCGCGATGGAGGGCGACGCGCTCAACCTGCCCTTCCCCGACGCCTCCTTCGACGTCGTGATCATCTCCGAGGTCATGGAGCACATCCCCGACGACAAGGGCGTCCTCGCCGAGATGGTCCGGGTGCTGCGGCCCGGCGGCCGGATCGCGGTCACCGTGCCGCGCTACGGCCCCGAGAAGGTCTGCTGGACGCTCTCCGACGCCTACCACGAGGTCGAGGGCGGCCACATCCGCATCTACAAGGCCGATGAACTGCTCGGCAAGATGCGCGGCGCCGGACTCAAGCCGTACGGCACCCACCACGCCCACGCCCTGCACGCCCCGTACTGGTGGCTGAAGTGCGCCTTCGGCGTCGACAACGACCGGGCGCTGCCGGTGAAGGCGTACCACAAGCTCCTGGTCTGGGACATCATGAAGAAGCCCGCCCTGACCCGGATCACCGAGCAACTGCTCAACCCGGTCGTCGGCAAGAGCTTCGTGGCGTACGCGACCAAGCCCCACCTGCCCGCGGCGGCCGTCGAGGCCGAGGCGTGAGTCTTCCCGAGCGGACCGAACACCTCGTCCTGCCCGGGGTCCTCACCGCCGCGCAGGCCGCCGAGACCGTCGCCGCCCTGCTGGCCGTGCAGCGCGAGGACGGCGCCCTGCCGTGGTTCCGGGGCCACCACCTCGACCCGTGGGACCACACCGAGGCCGCCATGGCCCTGGACGCGGCCGGTGAGCACGCCGCCGCCGAACGCGCCTACGCCTGGCTCGCCCGCCACCAGAACGAGGACGGCTCCTGGTACGCCGCCTACCACGACGGCGACCCCGGGCGCCCCACCGACCGGAGCAGGGAGACCAACTTCTGCGCCTACGTCGCCGTCGGCGTCTGGCACCACTACCTCGCCACCGGCGACGACGCCTTCGCCGACCGCATGTGGCCGACGGTCTACGCCGCCGTCGAGTTCGTCCTGCGGCTCCAGCAGCCCGGCGGCCAGATCGGCTGGAAGCGGGAGGACGACGGCACCCCGGTGACCGACGCCCTGCTCACCGGCTCCTCCTCGGTCTACCAGGCCCTGCGCTGCGCGCTCGCCCTCGCCGAACGCCGCGAGGAGCCGCAGCCCGACTGGGAGCTGGCCACCGGGCAGCTCGGCCACGCCATCCGCAGCCACCCCGAGCGCTTCCTCGACAAGAGCCAGTACTCGATGGACTGGTACTACCCGGTCCTCGGCGGCGCCGTCACCGGACCGCAGGCCGCCCGGCGCATCGAGGAGGGCTGGGACCGCTTCGTCGTCCCCGGCCTCGGGGTGCGCTGCGTGCTGCCCAACCCCTGGGTGACCGGCGGCGAGAGCTGCGAACTGGCCCTGGCCCTCTGGGTGACGGGCGAGTCCGACCGGGCCCTGGAGATCCTCCAGTCCATCCAGCACCTGCGCCACGAGGGCGGCCTCTACTGGACCGGGTACGTCTTCGAGGGCAACCGGGCCTTCTGGCCCGAGGAGCAGACCTCCTGGACGGCGGGCGCCCTGCTGCTGGCCGTGGCCGCGCTCGGCGGGGACGAGGCGACCACGGCGGTCTTCGGCGGCGAACGGCTGCCGAGGGGCCTGGAGGCCGACTGCTGCGGATGAGGTCCGCCGGCCGGCCTCCGCGCCCTCCGCGCCCTCAGCGCCGGATGCGGCCGGCCACCGCGTGACCGATGAACAGGTACACGACGGCGGCGAGGCCGTATCCGCAGACCACCCGGGCCCAGGCCGCGTCGAAGGTGAACAGGTCGTACGACCACCCGGCCAGCCACCGGGCGGTGTGCCGCACGAACTCGACCAGTTCGTTGCCCGGGTTGGCGTCGAGCAGGTACATCAGGATCCACACGCCGATGATGAACGCCATGACGTCGGCCACCGCGACGATGACACGTGCCGCGGTGCCGCTTCCGTTGCCTCGTCTGTAGGACATGTGTTCCGGGTTGCCCGATCCGCCGGGACGAAACCCGGGAGGAAATCCGGGAGGAGATCGGGGACGAAAGCCGAGGCGAACCCGGACGGCGCTCCCGGGTGGCGGTGGCGCCGCGCCGCGGCCAGCCTGACGGGGAGTGCCGCGAACGGCACCGGACGCCCCGGCCAGGGAGGCCAGCCGTGCCCCGTACCACGCCGTCCCGCCCCCTCGTGGCGCTGGCGCTGACCTCTTCGCTGGTGGCGGGCGCCGCCGCGTGCGGCGGCGACGACTACAGCGGCGGCAGCGCCAGCACCAGCGCGAGTGCCACGGTCTCGCCCTCCGGCACGTCCTCGGCCCAGGCGCAGAAGTTCGCCAAGACCCGGTTCGTCGCCAACGCGGGGCTCGCGGCCGGCGCCACGTACCAGTGGATCGTCAAGCCGTACCGCGCCGGCACGTTCAAGAAGGGCGCCGACGGGCGGACCTTCGCCCTGGTCAAGGCGGGCCTCGCGGGCGCCTTCGCCTACAACCGGCTCAAGGCCGCCTCCGGCAACGCCAAGGGCGACCCGCTCCTGTCGAAGGCCGTCGCCCCGCTGACCGCCTCCATCGAGTCGCTGAAGGGCCTGGGCACCAAGCTCCGCAAGGGCGAGGCGGGCGGGGACGAGGTCGGCCTGTTCGAGGGCGTCATCAACAGCGTCAAGGACGCCGGGAAGAGCGCGGGCGCCGAGGTGAAGGACAAGGTGCCGTCCACGGCGCAACTGGGCGGCGGATAGGTGGCCCGCCGGACGCGAGAGGGCGAGGGCAGGGCGGCCCGACGCGCTCAGATCCAGCCGCGCTCCCGTGCCCGGACACCCGCCTGGAACCGCGTGCCGGCGTCCAGGGTGTGCATCAGTGCCGCGACCCGCCGCGTCGCCGTGCGCACGCTGACCCCCAACTGCCGGGCTATGGCCTGGTCCTTGAAGCCGGCGTGCAGCAGGCGCACCAGCACCAGTTCCTCCTCGCTGGGCCCCTCCTCCACCGCGTCCACCTGAGGGGCGAGCAGGGGTTCGGCGCGTTCCCAGTAGGCCTCGAACAGCTCCATCAGCCCGTCCAGCAGACCCGACGGATGCACGAGCACGATGGATTCCTTGCTGCCGCCGGTCAGCGGCACCATCGCCACCCTGCGGTCCACGATCCGCGCCTTGAACGGGAGATGACGCAGGAGCCGTGACTTCTCGCCGAGCGCGGCGAGCCGCAGAACGGTCTCCATCCGGCCGGGCGGATCGATCGACTCCAGGCAGTACACGCCGCGGAGGTCCACGCCGCGCTCCACCCACTCGCGGGTGGTCGCCTCCTCCTCCTCGTGGAAGTGGGGCTGACCGACCGCCTCCAGGTACGGCGGTTTGTCCAGCGTCCACAGATGGGTGGTGACGGAGCGGTTCACCTCGTCGGTCCGCCGGGCGATCGCCTCCGGATCCGAGAGCACCTCCACCAGAGCGTCGGGGTCGGTGCTCAACTGACCGGCGTGGTGCAGGCGGTGGAGGCCCGACAGGTGGGCCTCCACCTCGCCGAACATCGTCTCGGCCTCGGCCCGTCGCCGGTTGAGCAGGGCCGAGAGCGCCGACCGGGGGCTCACCGCCTCCCAGTGGCCCCGCCCCACCCGCCGGACGAGGCCGAGAGCGGCCAGCCGCTTCAACGCCTGCCCCGTGCGCGCCACACCGGCACCGGCGCTCTCCGCGAGATCTCCCGCCGTGCACCGCTGTCCCGCCAACAACGCCCGGTACACGTCCTCGTCGAACGCGCTCACACCCACGGCTTCCAGCACAGCCGGCCCTTCTAGCCACACGAGAGGACGGCGCCGGAGGCCCGAGCCCCGGTGCGGGCCGACCGGTTTTCCCACGCGTGGCGCGTTTGGTCACCACGCCAAAGACGCCATCACATTATCTGGACAGCCGGTATTCGCGCAGCGTTCACTCGTCCCGGACCGCCCGTCAGCCACCCCTGGTGTCTGGCGGCCAGAGATTCCCGCCCCCAGCGCACGCCGCAGGCGAGCACCCACGCTCGTCTCCGCGGTGTGCGCGGAAATCCATGAGGAGAGTCCGTGCCACTCCCGCCGCGAAGAATGTCGCGCAGGCGGCGAGCCGCCCTCGCCGCCCTGCTCACCACGGCCCTTGCCTCGTTCGGCCTTCCGCTCGCCGCCGCCCCCGCCATCGCCGCCGCTCCGACCGCCGAATACGCCACCGGCACCTATCTGGTCACCCTCGCCGACGAGCCCCTGGTGGCCTACGACGGCGGGATCGGCGACCTCCCCGCCACGAAGCCCGCCCGGGGCGGCAAGCTCGATGTCGCATCGGCCGCCGCCAAGCGGTACCGCACCCACCTGACGGACCAGCAGTCCCGCGTCGCCAAGAAGGTCGGCGCCACCGTCCGCCAGCACTACGCGGTCACCACCAACACCTTCAGCGCCCGGCTCGACGCCCGCCAACTGGTGCGCCTCGCCCACACCAGCAGCGTCGTGCACATCGCCCCCGACCGCTTCCACCACGCCACCGACGACCGGAACTCCACCGACTTCCTCGGACTCTCCGGCCGCAAGGGGCTGTGGAAGGCCCTCGGCGGGACCGCCGAAGCCGGCAAGGGCATCGTCGTCGGCGACATCGACACGGGCATCTGGCCCGAGAACCCCTCCTTCGCCGCCCCGGCCCTGAGCTCCCGCGAGCCGGGAGGGAAGGACCGCCACCGCCCCTACCGCGTGGGCACCACCACCGTGATGCACAAGGCGGACGGCGGCACCTTCAAGGGCACCTGCCAGACCGGCGACAGCTTCACCGCGGCGGCCTGCAACGAGAAGGTCATCAGCGCCCGCTACTTCGGCGAGGGCTGGCTGGACGCCGTTCCGGAGTCCAACCGGGCCGGATACATCTCCCCGCG
Source organism: Streptomyces sp. NPDC001515 (assembly GCF_053597115.1). Classification (NCBI taxonomy): domain Bacteria; kingdom Bacillati; phylum Actinomycetota; class Actinomycetes; order Kitasatosporales; family Streptomycetaceae; genus Streptomyces; species Streptomyces sp. NPDC001515. The sequence continues at coordinate 91,349 of NZ_JBSFHN010000019.1, read as the reverse complement.
CGACAGCCAGGGCCACGGCACCCACACGGCGTCCACCGCGGCCGGCAACGCCGACGTCCGCGCCACGGTCGACGGCGAGGACCTCGGCACCGTCTCCGGCGTGGCCCCCGCAGCCGCCATCGCCGTCTACAAGGCCCTCTGGCAGAGCAAGGACGGCCAGGCGGACGGCGGTCTGACCAGCGATCTCGTCGCCGCCATCGACCAGGCCGTGGCCGACGGCGTGGACGTCATCAACTACTCGCTCGGCGGCACGTTCGAGAGCGCGTACGACGATCCGGCGCAGGTCGCGCTCCGCAACGCCGCCGCGGCCGGTGTCTTCGTCGCCACCGCCGCGGGCAACTCCGGCCCGGGAGCGTCCAGCCTGGACAACACCGCACCCTGGACCACCACGGTCGCCGCGGGCACCATCAAGTCGCACACCGGCACGGTCACCCTCGGCACCGGCGCCCGTTACACCGGCATCAGCACCACCGTGCACCGGCAGGTCGGCCCCGCCCCGCTCGTCCTTGGCTCGGCGGTCCGGGTCTCGGACACCGTGGACGTCTACGCGGACTACTGCATGCCGAACTCCCTCGACCCAGCCCGTACAGCCGGCAAGATCGTCGTCTGCGAACGGGGCGTCAACGGCCGCGCCGACAAGTCCGCCGAGGTCAAGCGGGCCGGCGGCATCGGCCTTGTCCTGGTGAACCCCGGCGCCGAGAGCACGGACGGCGACCTGCACAGCGTGCCGGCCGTCCACCTCGACAACGCGGACGCGGCCCCCGTGCGCACCTACGCCGCCACGAGCGGAGCCACCGCCACCCTCACCGGGGGAGGCGCTTCGGACGTCTACCCGCAGGTGACCGGCTTCTCCTCGCGCGGCCCCTCGCTCACCGGCAACGGCGACCTGCTCAAGCCCGACATCACCGCGCCCGGCGCCACGATCCTCGCGGCCGTGTCCCCCGACGGCAACCACGGCCACGACTTCGACTACTACTCCGGCACCTCCATGGCCACCCCGCACATCGCCGGCCTGGCGGCGCTCTACCTCACGGAGCACCCCACCTGGTCCCCGATGAGCATCAAGTCGGCCATGATGACCACCGCCACGCCGACGAGGACCGCGGACGGCGAGAACAGCGACGACGCCTTCGCCCAGGGCGCCGGCGAGGTGGACGCGCGGGCGATGCTGCGGCCCGGACTCGTCTACGACTCGGGTGAGCGGGACTGGCTCGCGTACCTGGAGGGCTCCGGCGTGGACACCGGAACCGGTGTCAAGGCCATCGACCCGAGCGACCTCAACTACCCGTCCATAGCCATCGGTGACCTGTTCGGCAAGCAGACCGTCACCCGCACCGTCACCGCGACCGAGGCCGGCACCTACCGCGCCCGGGTGGACATCCCCGGCATCAAGGCCACGGTGAGCCCGTCCGTCCTGCACTTCGACCACCCCGGCCAGAAGCGCACCTTCACCGTCACCCTGGACGTGACCACCGCGCCCGCGGGGCGCGTCGACACCGGGGCCCTCATCTGGACCTCCGGACGCACCACCGTCCGCAGCCCGATCGTCGTGACTCCGCAGGTCATTCGCGCCCCCGAGGTGATCAGGGGATCGGGCTCCAGCGGTTCGACCGGATTCTCGGTCACCCCGGCCACCGCCAGGCTGACGGCCGGCGTCTACGGGCCGGTCTCCTCGCCCGCCACCGAGGGCACGCTGACGTGGATGCAGGAGGTCTCCTACGAGGCCGAGATCCCGGCCGGCACCAGGGCGTCGCAGATCACGGTCCGCTTCGACGCGGCGGAGGACACGATCACGGGCCTCCTCTGGGGCAACAAGGTCGATGGGGCCCTCCAGGACGTCCACGTCGCCATCCCCGACAGTGACGGAGAGATCACCATCACCGTGCCGCACCCCTCGGCCGACGCCATCGTCGTGTCCCTGGTCGCCATGGGGTCCGACGACGAGACCGTCACCCCGTACACCTACCAGGCGAACCACATCGCCGCGGGCACCCCCGTCACCGGCAGGGCCACGGTCACGCCCGACCGGGCCCGCGTCACCCCCGGCGTGCCGACCGACCTGACCGCCGCCTGGTCCGGCGTCCCGGCGGACACCCGGTCCGGCGCCTGGATCGAGTACGGCAACGGGGCGGGAACCTTCCTGACCCTCAACTGAACCCAGGCACCCACCGGCGGGGACGGCACGTACACGTGCCGTCCCCGCACGCATGCTCCGCACCTGCCGCCCACTCGAACCGCGGGCTATCACCCGGGCCGTCGGGGCGGTGCCCGCAGTGGCCGGACTCGACGGCGAAGCCCGCCTCGTGACCCGGGCGCTCGTCCGCCGTCGCCGACTGGTCGAAGGAGATCACTTCTCATCGGCCGAGGAGTCCGCGAGTCCCGCATTAGGGTGCACGGATGGATGACCTTTCGCACGCGTACTACTGCGACACGATCGAGCGGCTGACGGACGAGCTGCGCCGGACGCTGAACGGCGCCGACCTCGACGCCCACGTGCCGTCCTGCCCCGACTGGACCCTGCGCGACCTCGCGGTCCACGTGGGCGGCGCCCACCGCTGGGCCGGCGAGATCGTCCGCACCCGGGCCACCGAGGAGGTCCCGGACGAGAAGGTCCCCGATTTCACGCCCGCGAGCGACGACCCCGCCGTGCTCGACGCCTGGCTCGCGGCCGGTGCGGCCGGCACCGCGACGGCCCTGCGCGAGGCCGGGCCCGGGACCGAGGTCTGGTCCTGGTCCTGGGACGCCAGCGCGGGCTTCTGGGCCCGCCGGATGGCGATCGAGACCGTCGTCCACCTCGCGGACGCGGCCCTCGCCGCGAACGTGCCGTACACCCTGGCCCCCGCGCTCGCCGCCGACACCATCGACGAATGGCTCCAGATCGTCTCCTTCGCCCAGGCCGAGGGCGACGAGGAGGCCGCCGAACTCCGCGGCGCCGGCCGTTCCCTCCATCTCCACGCCACCGACGTCCCCGGCGCGGAATGGCTCATCGAGTTCACCGACGACGGCTTCACCTGGCGCCGCGCCCACGCCAAGGCCACCGTCGCCCTGCGCGGCCCGCTCACCGATCTGATGCTGGTCTTCCAATGCCGCCTGGCCCCCGGCGGCGACCGCGTCGAGGTCCTGGGCGACGCGGAGCTGCTGGACTTCTGGCTGGACCGGGCCGCCTTCCGCTGACGGGCGCCGCCCGTGTGCGGCCCGCGCGGGGCTGGGTCAAGCTGGACGGGGAGACCGCTCCGTCCGCCCAGGAGGTGCCCGTGGACCCCGTCGAGGCGCTGGAGCGCGTTGCCTTCCTGATGGAGCGGGGGCGGGCGGATACGTACCGCGTCCAGGCGTTCCGGACGGCCGCCCGGACCGTTGCCGCGATGGAGGACGGGGAGGCGGTGCGGCGGGTCACGGACGGGTCGCTGCAGCGGGTGAAGGGGATCGGGCCGCGTACCGCGCAGGTGGTGCGGGAGGCGGTGGCGGGGGAGGTGCCCGGGTATCTGGCCGACCTGGAGGCGGATCCGGCGTACAGCGGGGCGCTCGCCGAGGGTGGGGAGGAGGTGTGCGCGGCGTTGCGCGGGGACTGCCATCTGCACTCCGACTGGTCGGACGGGGGCAGCACGATCGAGGAGATGGGGCGCACGGCCGCCGCGCTGGGCCACGACTGGGCGGTGCTCACCGACCACTCACCCCGGCTGAAGGTGGCACGCGGCCTGTCGCCCGAGCGGCTGCGGCGGCAGCTCGACGAGGTGGCCGAACTCAACGCCCGCTGGGCGCCGTTCCGGCTGCTCACCGGCATCGAGTGCGACATCAACCCGGACGGCAGCCTCGATCAGGAGGACGAGCTGCTGGACCGGCTCGACCTCGTGGTGGTGTCGGTCCACTCCAAGCTGCGCATGGACCCCGCCCCGATGACCCGTCGGCTCCTCGCCGCCGTACGCCACCCGAGGGCGCACGTCCTCGGCCACTGCACCGGACGTCTGGTCACCGGCCGGGGCCGCCCGGAATCCCGGTTCGACGCGGACGCGGTCTTCGCCGCCTGTGCGGAGTCCGGCACCGCCGTGGAGATCAACAGCCGGCCCGAACGGCTCGACCCGCCCCGGCGGTTGCTGCGCGAAGCGGTCGCCGCCGGATGCCTCTTCGCCATCGACACGGACGCCCACGCCCCCGGGCAGCTCGACTGGCAGGTCTACGGGTGCGCCCGCGCGGAGGAGTGCGGGGTTCCGGTGGGGGACGTCGTCACGACGTGGTCGGCGGACCGGCTGCTGGAGTGGACGCGGGGGGCCGGTTCTACGCGTTGAGCTCCGCCAGCACCCGCAGCGTGTGCGGGTCCGGGGCCGTCACCAGGAGGTCGGTGACCCGGCCGGAGCGCCAGGCGGTCAGTCGCTCCGCGATGCGCTCGCGCGGGCCGACGAGCGAGATCTCGTCGGCGAACGCGTCCGGGACGGCCAGGACCGCCTCCTGCTTGCGGCCCTCCAGGAAGAGCTTCTGGATGCGCCGGGCCTCGTCCTCGTAGCCCATGCGGGCCATCAGGTCGGCGTGGAAGTTGCGGGCGGCGGCCCCCATGCCGCCGATGTAGAAGCCGAGCATCGCCTTCACCGGCAGCAGGCCCTCCGCGACGTCGTCGCAGACGTGGGCCCGGACCATGGGGGCGATCATGAAGCCCTCGGGGAGCCCGGTCAGCGAGGCCGCGTAGACGTCGGTGCGGGTCGGAGACCAGTACAGCGGCAGCCAGCCGTCCGCGATGCGGGTGGTCTGGGCGATGTTCTTGGGGCCCTCGGCGCCGAGGAGCAGGGGGAGTCCGGTGCGCAGGGGATGGGTGATCGGCTTCAGGGGTTTGCCGAGACCGGTGGCGTCGGGGCCGGTGTACGGGTGGGTGTGGAAGCGGCCGTCCAGGGCCACCGGCCCCTCGCGGCGCAGGACTTGGCGGACCACGTCCACGTACTCGCGGGTCGCGGTGAGGGGGCTGCTCGGGAACGGCCGGCCGTACCAGCCCTCCACGACCTGCGGGCCGGAGAGCCCGAGACCGAGCATCATCCGGCCGCCGGAGAGATGGTCGAGGGTGAGCGCGTGCATCGCGGTGGCGGTCGGGGTGCGGGCCGCCATCTGCGCGATCGCGGTGCCCAGCCGGATCCGGGAGGTGTGGGCGGCGATCCAGGTCAGCGGGGTGAAGGCGTCCGACCCCCAGGCCTCGGCCGTCCATACGGAGGCGTAGCCCAGCTCCTCGGCCTCCCGGGCCAGGTCCAGATGGGCGGGGTTCGGGCCGCGGCCCCAGTATCCGAGAGCGAGTCCGAGCCGCATTCCGCCGCCTCCCAGTGCTTCTGACGGTACATCAGATAGGGGTTGTGTGCGGAGCGTACGACAGCGGCCCCCCGCCCGGAAGGGGCAGGGGGCCGCTGTCGGTGGGACGCGCGCCCGGCGTCAGCCGCGCTGGATGCCCGAGGTGTCCTGGAGCACACCCCGGCGGCCGTCCTGCGTCTGGGCGATCAGGTTCGGACCCTGCTGGTCGACCGCGAGATACCAGGTGCCCGGCGCCAGTTCGGCGATCGGGGACGGCGAACCGTCCTCGCCGAAGAGCGGACGGGCCACCGGCACCGCGAACCAGAACGGGGTGAAGTCCCCGGCGGGCGCGGCCTGCTGGGCCTGGGCGTGCTGCGGGTCGGGCTGGCCCGGCTGGGGCTGGCCGCCGTAGGACGGGGCCTGCGGCTGACCGCCGTAGGGCTGCTGCTGGGCGCCCGGGTAGCCGTACCCCTGGCCCGGCTGCGGCTGACCGCCGTACGGCGGCTGCACGGCCTGCGGCTTCGGGCCCGAGGACAGCGGCGCCTTCAGCGCGGGGACCAGCGGCGAGGCCACCGCGGCACCGGCCAGGACCAGCGCGGCGATCAGGCCGAGGATCAGGCCCGCTCCGGCGTCGATCTGACCGAGGTCGATGATCGTCCAGAACATGTTCCACGCGGTGAACACCGTCGCCGCGACACCGAACGCACCCAGGTCGAGACCGGCGACCTTGCGCTGCGGCTGCGAACGGGAGAGCACGATCAGCACCGCGCCGATCACACCCACCATGTAGACACCGATGCCGTTGCCCAGGGAGTCCCAGGAGTTGGGGCCGTCGATGTTGGAGTTTCCGTAGTCGAAGTAATCGAGGAACGAGGCGATGAACAGCACCACCGCTGCTCCGATCACTACGCCATCGCCTCGTGTGAGGGAGCGGATATTCACGTGTAGGTCCTTAGTCGGTCGTCTCGTCGGGGCGGTCGTCGCTGCCACCGGTACGGCGCACGGCGCGAAGCTCGGGAACGGCTCCCCATCGTACGGATGAATCTATCGTCTGCCCGGACGGGTTGGGTCCCTGTGCGGATCATCGACGGGGATCCCCCCGAATTCCTCGCGGAACCACCTCGCGGGTGAGGCCGTTCTACCCGTTCAGGTAGCTGCCGATGCCGTCCGCGATGCCCTGGGCCGCCTTCTGGCGCCACCCCGCGCTGGTGAGCAGGGCGGCGTCCTTCGGATCACGCATATTGCCGCATTCGATGAAGACTTTGGGGACGGTCGACAGATTCAGTCCGCCCAGATCCTCGCGGGTGTCGAGTCCGGTACCGCCGCCGATGTAATTGGAAGGGGAGCTTCCGGTAGCGCGTACGAAAAGTCCGGCCATACGGGTACCGAGATCACGCGAAGGGCCGGTGATCTTCGAGGTGTCCGCGCCGCCGCCGCGCACCGATGCGGGAAGAATCACATGGAAGCCGCGGTTCCCGGTGGCGGACCCGTCCGCGTGCACCGAGACCACCGCGTCGGCCTTCGCCCGGTTCCCGATCCGCGCCCGCTCGTCGACGCACGGCCCGTAGGGCCGGTCCCCGTCGTGCGTCAGAATCACCGTCGCGCCCTCGGCCCGCAGCAGCGTCCGCAGCCGGCGCGAGACGTCCAGGGTGAACGCGGCCTCCGCGTAACCGGAGTTGGTGGCGGTGCCGGTGGTGTCGCACTCCTTGTGCGCGGTGCCGATGTCCACCTGGCGGTTGATCTCCGCGGTGTGCAGCCGGTTGTTCGGGTTGTGCCCCGGGTCGATCACCACGGTCCGGCCGGACAGCGGGCCCTGGGGCGCCTTCGACGCGGGCGCCGCGGACTTCTCCGACGGCGACGGCGACGGTGACGCGCCGGTCCGCGACGGCGACGGGGAGGCCGGGGAGGCGGGCACGGACGGGACCGCCGAGGAGGGCCCCGCGTCACCGCCCTTGCCGGCCCCGGCCCCCACGAGCCCGCCCCCGTCGCCGCCGCACCCGGTCAGGGCCACCCCCAGCACCGCCACCGCCGCGACGGCGGTCAGCGACGGACGGCGGCGGGGCGTGGGGGGAACACTCTCGTCGTGGAACACCCGGCGATGCTATCCGGGAGCCCGCGCGCTGTCCGGGGGATCGGGGGGGACAGTCCCCGGGGGTCAGATGCCCGGACCGGTGCGCCGCAGCACCCGCAGCGAGTCCGTGACGGAGACCTCGGTGAACGCGCCGGACTCCAGGGCGCGCAGATAGATCCGGTACGGGGCCTGGCCGCCGTGCGCCGGATCGGGGAAGACGTCGTGGATCACCAGGAGCCCGCCCTCGGCGACGTGCGGGGCCCAGCCCTCGTAGTCGCCGTTCGCGTGCTCGTCGGTGTGGCCGCCGTCGATGAAGACCAGGCCGAGCCGGCCGCCCCAGACCGCCGCGACCTGCGGGGAACGGCCCACCAGCGCCACCACGTGCTCCTCCAGACCGGCCGCGTGCAGCGTGCGGCGGAAGGTCGGCAGGGTGTCCATCCGGCCCACCTCGGCGTCCACCACCGTCGGGTCGTGGTACTCCCAGCCCGGCTGCTGCTCCTCGCTGCCCCGGTGGTGGTCGACGGTGAGGGCCGTCACCCCGGCCGCCCGCGCGGCGTCGGCGAGCAGGATGGTGGAGCGTCCGCAGTAGGTGCCCACCTCCAGCAGCGGCAGTCCGAGCGCGGCGGCCTCGGCGGCGGCCGCGTACAGCGCCAGCCCCTCGCCCACCGGCATGAAGCCCTTGGCGGCCTGGAAGGCGGCGAGAATCTCCGGCTGGGGCTCGGCGGCCACGGGGTTCCTCCTGGTGGTGACGGGTGCGGCTGCGTATCCGCGCGACCGCCCCATGGTGCCGCACCCCGGGGCCGGGGGGACGCGCGGGGCGGTCAGGGCCGCCGCAGGCGCCGCAAGGCCGGTTCCCAGAGCGCGGGGACCGCGCCGTCGGCCGGCAGCGGCTCCGCCGGCTCCGGGGCGGGGGCCGAGACGTGAGAGCGGGTCAGCTCCCGGTAGGCCGTGTCCAGCTCGGGGGCGGGATCGGCCCGGGGATTTCGCCGCCGCGACCGCAGCGCCTCCTCCGCGACCCGGTCCCGCTCGGTCGCGGCGAGCGCCGCCAGCCAGTCCGGGCCGTGCAGCGCTGCCTCCAGGTCGTCCAGGGCCCGCAGGGGGTCCCGGACGTGGTCGGCGATCACCAGAGCGCGCACGAGCCGGAGCACCGCCCGGTCGCCGGGGCGCTCGACCCAGGTGCTCAGCGCCATGTCGCAGCAGTGCAGCGCGGTCCTCGGCCGGCCGTGCAGCAGGGCCGAGCAGACGTCCATCAGCCAGGCGTCCGGGGTGGACGCCCCGCCACCGCCGGTCCGCCACGCCATCGCCGTGCGGTACAGCCCGTGCCAGTCGCCCGCGTCCAGCAGGGCGAGGCACCGCTCGTGCCACTGGGCGGCGGACCGGGCGGCGGTCCGGCCGGGAGATGCGCTCATGGCGGGCACCCTATCGGGGGTGTCCGATGCGGGACCGGAGGACCCGGACGGGCGCTACGAGGGCGTCGGCGTGCCCTACGCCCCCGGCGGTTCTCCGGCGTGCCGTACGCCCCCGCCGGAGAACCGGCGGGGGCGTACGGAGGGGTGAGCCCGGGTCGGGGCGGGCCCCCGGCAGAGCCGAGACGGATGCCTCAGCAGCTCTGCCAGAGTCGGGTCATGACGCGGACGCCGAAGCGCAGTCCCTCCAGCGGGACGCGCTCGTCCACGCCGTGGAAGAGCCGGCCGTAGTCCAGGTCGTGCGGCAGCTTCAGGCCCTTGAAGCCGAAGCAGCGGATGCCGAGGTGGGTGAATGCCTTGGCGTCCGTGCCGCCGGGGTTGCAGTACGGCACCGGGTGGCCGTCCGGGTCCTCGGCGCGCACCGCCTCGCACATGGCGTCGACGAGCGGGCCGTCGAACGTGGTCTCCATCGCGATGTCGTGGTTGACCCACTCCCGGCTGACCGAAGGCAGCAGCAGCCGGTCGATGGTGTCGATCAGCTCCTGCTCGTGGCCGGGCAGGAAGCGGCCGTCGACGCGGGCGGTGGCCTTTCCGGGGATCACGTTGGTCTGGTAGCCGGCGCTGAACATGGTGGGGTTCGCGGAGTTGCGGAGCACCACCTGCATGAAGTCCGCGACCGGGCCGAGCTTGGCGAGGCTGCCCTCGATGTCGTCCTCGTCGAAGTCGACGCCGTAGAGCCGGGCGGCCTCTTCGAGCAGTGCGCGGACGGGCTCGATCAGCCGGATCGGGAAGGTCTCGCGGCCGATCCGGGTCAGCGACTCGGCGAGGTCGGTGACCGCGTTCTCGTCGTTGGGGGAGGAGCCGTGGCCGGCCCGGCCGGTGGCGGTCAGCTCCATCCAGGCCATGCCGCGCTGGGCGTTCTCGATCGGGTAGAGGCGCCGGGTGTCGTCCAGGGCGAAGGAGAACCCGCCGCCCTCGCCGATCGCCTCGGTGACCCCGGCGAACAGCTCCGGGCGGTGCTCGACCAGCCAGTGGGCGCCGAACTTCCCGCCCGCCTCCTCGTCCGCGAGGAAGGCGAGGACCAGGTCGCGCGAGGGCTTCGTACCGGTGCGGGCCAGGTGCCGCGCGGTGGCCAGCATCACGGCCACCGTGTCCTTCATGTCGATCGCGCCCCGGCCCCAGAGGTAGCCGTCGCGGATCTCGCCGGAGAACGGCGGGACCTGCCACTCGGAGGCGTCGGCGGGGACCACGTCCAGATGGCCGTGGACCAGCAGGGCGCCGCGCTCCGGGTCGCGGCCGGCGATCCGGGCGATGACGCTGGCCCTGCCGGGCGCCGACTCGATCAGCTCCGAGGCGATGCCCACCTCCGCGAGGCGGCCCACCACCCACTCGGCGCTCGCGCGCTCGTCGCTCGTCGGGTTGGAGGTGTCGAACCGGATCAGCTCGGCGCAGAGGTCGACGACCTCGGCTTGGGCCTCGTCGGAGGCCGGGACCAGGGCGGTGCCGGGTGCGGTGCTCATGCTGCTCCCACGGGGGTGGTGGTGCGGGCGGCCGGGGCCGGGTCGGCGCCGTCCCGCTCGTCGGCGAGGACGGAGGTGCCGTAGGGCTTGATCCAGCCCAGCAGGCCCAGGACGCTGTACAGGACGAAGGCGGTGGCCAGCGAGTTCAGGGCGGGGATGCCGCCGTCGTAGAACTTGCCGACGCAGAACGCGGCGATCCAGATGGCGATCGACATCGGGACCCAGGTCGGGGAGTGCGCCGGAAGGGTCTCGGCCTCCCGGGTCTCGTCCAGCGGCTTGCGCATCCGCTTCACGACCCAGTACTCCGCCACGATGATCCCGCCGATCGGCGGGATGGCCACGCCGAGGATGGTGAGGAACTCGGTGAAGTGGCCCATGATCCCGACGGCCGACAGCACGGTGCCCGCGATGCCGAGGACGACGGTGACCGCGCCGCGGTGGACGCGCTTGCCGAAGACGACCTGGAAGAAGTTGACGACGCCCAGCGAGGAGCCGTACAGGTTCCAGTCGTTGATCTTCGCGGTGGACATCAGGACGACGAGGACGCCGAAGGCGCCGGAGGTGGAGAGCACGATGTGCGAGACCTCGTTGCTCTTGACCAGATGGCCCAGGAGCACACCGGTCAGGCCGACGATGTACTCGGAGAGGATCATCGACGAGGCGCTCTGCAGGAAGACGTGCGAGCCCTTGCGGTTGTAGCGGGTCATCTCGGGGGAGACGATCGCGCCCGTCATGTAGCCGCCCGCGATGGCGGTGGCGGCGACGGCCAGCGGAATGGTGTCGCCCGGCGGCGGCGAGTGGACCAGGTCGCTGAAGGAGTGGTCGTTCAGCGTGCGGATCACGGAGAAGGCGACCATGGCGAAGAAGAGCGGGGTGACGATCTTCGCGAAGTTGGCCATGTAGCGGAAGCCGAAGATCACCAGGGCGGTGATGGCGATGCCCGCGAGCACGCACCACATCCAGGACGGCCCGCCGACCAGCGCCGAGACGCTGTCGCCGAAGATCTTGTTCTGGACTCCGAACCAGCCGACCAGGCTGACCGCGATGACGAAGCTCACCAGCGCCGAGCCGTTGCGGCCGAAGCCGACCCAGCGGGTCAGCATCGGGGTCGCCAGACCCTCGCGCATCCCGGCCAGGCCGATCGCGAAGATCACCACCTCCAGGATCACCGCGCCCAGCGTGAACGCCAGGAACGCGTCGCCGAAGGTCATGCCGACGCCGATGGTGGCGCCCAGGGTGAACTGCGAGATCGAGCCGGACTGGGCCAGCCACTGGAGCAGCATCGACCAGAAACCGAAGCGCTGGTCGCGCGGGACGCGCGAGAGCGCGTAGTCGTCGCTGCCGATGCTCTTGGTCGCGGGGACCGCGGCGTCGGCCTGCGGGGCGGCTGCCATCAGGACTCCTGGGGGGTACGGCCGAAGGTCTGCAGGTGAGCCAGCGACCCGTAGCGGTTGACGAGGTTGTCGAACTCCACCGCGTCGTGGAAGTCCAGGTGACCGCCGCCGTAGGCCTTGGCGACCTCGACGGCGTAGCGGGCGGCGGAGGCGATGTCGCCCTCGTGGCTCGCGCCGGTCCCGCAGCCCGGCACCGCGGCGGCCGAGGTGATGGCCAGACCGACGACCGGGGCGGCCGTCGCCGTGGCGGGCTGGAGGATCGAATTGATGTGGTGTGCCCCATTACCGTACGGGGTGATGTCCTGGGTGGTCACGGGGTACGTGACCAAGGGCTCGCCCGTCACCACGGCCAGCAGCTCACCGAGGGCCTCGGAGACGCGGAGCACCCAGCCCTCCTTGACGGTGGGGGACAGGGCGAGGCCCTTGTGGTTGATGATCCGGTTGCCCTTGGTGGTGTCGATGGAGAGCACCGCCTCCATCTCGCCGGTCACCTCGTGCCGGTTCATGGTCGCGATGTCCACCGGGGAGCCCATGAACGGCACCGGATCGTGCGGTTCGGTCGGGGCGTCCGGGCAGATGTGGGTGGCGACGATCACATCGCCGGGCAGCACGTCGCCCCGGCGGCGCATGTCGAGGAGCTTGGCCGCGGCGGCGAGCGCGGACGCGGCGCCGTCGGCGTCGGACACCATGCCGGTCACCTCGGGCCGGGCGCCGATGCCTCCCAGTCGCCCGACGATGCCCAGCGTCCGGGCGTCGCCGCCGGCGGTACGGCCCCGGGAGCCGGGGATCCGGACCATCACGAAGTCCGTCGAACCGCGCTCACCGGCGACCGTGGTGACCGTCGCCGACGAGCCCTCGGACCCCGCCGCCGCGTCGAGGTACTCGACGACCGTCTTGCCATTGACCTGGGGGTCGTCGAGGAGGTCGACGACGTCCAGCACGTACTTCAACATGGGGGGCCTTTCTCGCGCATCCGTCGCACCCGTCCGGCGCCCGGCAGGGAGAGGGGAGCCGGAACGGGGTGCTGAGAGCAGATTCGGGATCCGATAGCGTTGAACGCAACCGTTTCCCGTTATTTGCAATTCAGGTCTGAATGGTGAGATGACATGGCGGACTTTGATCTGGACCGGCGGACGCCCCCCGGCGCCCTCCAGACCGTCGACCGGGCGCTCCTCGTCCTGCTCGCGTTCGAGCGCTCCCGGCCCGACTGGGGCGTCACCGAGGTCGCCGAGGAGTTCGGCTGGGACACCTCGGTGGCCCAGCGGCTGCTCGCCACCCTCGCCGGACGGGGCTTCCTGGTCTCCGACCCGGTCACCCGCCGCTACCGCATCGGCCCCGCCGTGCTGCGCCTGGGCCGGCTCTGGGAGCGCTCCGGATCGCTGGAGCTGCTGGCCGGACCGGTCCTGGAGGAACTGCGCCGGGTGACCGGCGACACCGTGCTGTTCTGCCTCCCGGACAGCTTCCACATGCGGTGCGTCGCGGCGGAGGAGGGCGAGACCGGGCCGCTGCGCTACTACCCCCTGGTCGGTGAGCTCTACCCGGCGCACGCCGGGGCGACCAGCAAGTCGTTCTACGCCTATCTGCCCGACGAGCAGCGCCACCGGCTCTTCCGGGGCCGCCCGATGGCCCGCTTCACCGACCGGACCGTCACCGACCCGGACCTGCTGGAGCAGGAGTTCCTGAAGATCCGCGCCCAGGGGTACGCCTGGACCGTCGGCGAGTACGACACCGGTGTCGCGACCGTCGCCGTGCCGGTCTTCCTGGGCCGCGAGCCCTACGGAAGCCTCAGCCTCGGCGGCGACAGGGAACGGTTCCAGGGGGCGCCGGAGAACCGGCTGGACGCCCTGCGGCAGGCCGCCGAACTCCTGGAGCGGCGCCTGACCCACCCGCCGCAGCGCCCCAAGTCCCGCCCCCGCCGCCCCCGTACGGCGTGACCCCGCCCCGTACCGACCGTCCCGCCCGACCGACCGAACCGACGAGGACCCCGTGAATCTGCTGCTGCTCTCCAACTCCACCCAGTACGGCCGCGGTTACCTGGAACACGCCCTGGAGACCGTGACCGCCTTCCTGCCCTCCGGCGGCCGGCTCGCCTTCGTGCCGTACGCGCTCGCCGACCACGACCGCTACACCGCCCGCGTCCGCGCGGCCCTGGAACCGGCTGGGATCAGCGTGCGCGGCGTCCACGCGTCACCCGACCCGGTGGACGCACTCGCCGCCTGCGACGCCGTGTTCATCGGCGGCGGCAACTCCTTCCGGCTGCTGAGCGCGCTCTACCGCACCGGACTGCGCGAGGCCGTGGCCGACGCGGTGCGCGCCGGGCTGCCGTACATGGGCGCCAGCGCCGGGACGAACATGGCGGCGCCCACCCTGCGCACCACCAACGACATGCCGATCGTGTGCCCGCCGTCCTTCGAGACGCTCGGCCTCGTCCCGTTCCAGATCAACCCGCACTATCTGGACCCGGACCCGGCCAGCACCCACAAGGGCGAGACCCGCGAGGAGCGGCTGACCGAGTTCCTGGAGGAGAACGACGTGCCCGTGCTCGGGCTGCGCGAGGGCGGCTGGCTGCGCGTGGAGGGCGACCGGGCCCGGGTGCTGGGCGCCCGCCCCGCCCGGCTGTTCGCCCGCGGCGCCGAGCCGCGCGAACTGCCGTCCGGGACGGACGTCTCTCATCTGCTCACGACCGTGCCGCGGTTCGACGCTCCGGCGCGCTGAGCGTCAGCACCAGATCGGTCCCCTCCGGACCGCCGTCCGCCGGATATGCCGCGGGCCGGGCCCGGGGGGCGTAGCCGGCGGCCGAACCGGCCAGCACGAAGCTGCCGCTGCCCGGGGCGGCCAGCGTGAAACGGCCCTCGGCGTCCGTGGTGGTGAGCCCCGCCTGCCGGCCGTGCCGGTCGATCAGGGTCACGTTGGCCCCGGCGACCGGGGTGCCGTCCGCCTCCCGGACCCGGCCCCGGAAGGCGGGCCCGGTGAAGCCGGAGGGGTGCGGTACGGCGGGCAGCGGCTCGCCGGCCGCCCGGGCGGCGGCGTCGGCCGCGCTGCTCGCCAGCAGGACCGGCGCGGCGGCCGGACGCTGCGAGGGCAGGAACGAGGCCAGCACCAGTCCGACCACCACCGCACCCGTCGCGATCATGAACGAGGTCCGGAACCCCTCCATGCTGGGCACGGCCACCGGGCCCGTCCGCACCGAGGTGTGCGCGAGGACCATGCCGATCACGGCGCTGGAGACCGAGGTGCCGATCGACCTCATCAGCGTGTTCAGGCCGTTGGCCGCGCCGGTCTCCGAGGCGTCGACCGCCCCGATGATCAGGGCGGGCAGCGAGGAGTACGCGAGGCCGATTCCGGCGCCGAGCACGACCGCGATCACCACGGTCTGCCAGGCGGCGCTCATCAGGCCGAGCCCCGCCCCGTACCCGACGGCGATGACCAGCAGGCCGAGCATCAGCGAGACCTTGGGGCCGCGACGGGCCGAGATCCGGGCGTACAGCGGGGCGACGAACATCATCGTCAGGCCCAGCGGGGCCACGCAGAGCCCGGCGACGACCATCGACTGCCCGAGGCCGTAGCCGGTGGACGTGGGCAGTTGGAGCAGTTGCGGCAGCACGAGCGAGACGGCGTAGAAGGCGACGCCGACCATGATCGAGGCCAGGTTGGTGAGCAGCACCTCGCGCCGGGCGGTGGTCCGCAGGTCCACCAGGGGGGTGGCGCTGCGCAGTTCGAACACGCCCCAGAGCACCAGCACCGCGAGGGAGGCGGCGAGCAGTCCGAGCGTGGTGGCGGAGGTCCAGCCCCAGTCGCTCCCCTTGGTGACGGGCAGCAGCAGGAGGACCAGGCCGAGCGAGAGGCCGAGTGCGCCGACCAGGTCGAAGCGGCCGGGGGCGCGGAGCGAGGTCTCCGGCACGGCCGCCACGGTCAGGGCCATGGCCAGCACGCCGAGGCCGGCCGAGCCGAGGAACAGGGCGTGCCAGTCGGTGTGCTGGGCGACGAGCGCGGCGGCGGGCAGCGCGAGTCCGCCGCCCACCCCGATCGACGAACTCATCAGCGCCATCGCCGAACCGAGCTTCTCGCGGGGCAGTTCGTCGCGCATGATGCCGATGCCCAGCGGGATGGCGCCCATCGCGAAGCCCTGGAGCGCGCGGCCGACGATCATGATCACGAGATCGTCGGTGAACGCGCATATCAGCGAGCCGACCACCATCACGGCGAGACTGGCGAGCAGCATTCGGCGCTTGCCGTAGAGGTCCCCGAGCCGTCCCATGATCGGGGTGGCGACGGCCCCGGCCAGCAGGGTGGCCGTCATCACCCAGGTGGCGTCTGCCGGATCGGTGTGCAGAAGAGCGGGCAGATCCTTGATGACGGGGACGAGCAGGGTCTGCATCACCGCGACGGTGATGCCCGCGAAGGCGAGGACGGGGACGATCCCCCGGCCCGTCCCCGAGGGCCGCGGATCAGGAAGCTCCGCGGCGGGCTGATCGTGCGTCGTCTGTGGCATGCGTGCGGCCTCCCGGCGGCGTACGTAGGTGCGGTGGGGGAGGGCGCGACTGCCCGGTCACGGCGGCGGACCCCCCTCGGCCACCAAGTGCGTGCAGAGTGAAACCTTCCGTACGGCCCCGGTATTCCGGTGAACGGGACCGGAACTGGACACATCGCGGGACCGCCCTTCCGGTACGGACGTGATTGGGGTGCCATCTGACCTTCCGTCAGATTGGAACGTGTTCTACTCTTGCGCCGTTCCAGTGGCTGCGACCGGCGAGGATCCGCATGGGCATCGGAATCACCGAAGAACACCGGGCACTCGCACACTCCGTGCGGGGATGGCTGACACGCGCCGTCCCGCCCGCCGTGATCCGCGAACTCCTCGACGCGGACGCCCCTCCCGACCCCGGCGCACGCCCCGCCCACTGGGACGCGCTCGCCGGACAGGGCCTGCTCGGCATCCACCTCCCCGAGGACGCGGGAGGAGGCGGCGGCGACCTCCTCGATCTCGTCGTCGTCCTCGAAGAGGCCGGCCGCGCCGCCCTCCCCGGCCCCTTCCTGGCCCACACCCTCGCCTCCGCCGTCCTCCACGCCTGCGGGGCCGGGGAACCGGTCCGCGCACTGGCCTCCGGCACCCGCATCGGAGCCGTCGCCCTCGGACCCGGCACCCTCGAAGCCGTCGAGCAGCCGGACGGCTACCGCCTGGACGGCACCCCGCCCCCGGTCCTTTCCGGCACCGAGGCCGGCCTGCTGGTCCTTCCGGCCGCCACCGCCACCGGCATCCGCTGGTTCGCCGTCGACGCCGACAGCCCCGGCCTGCGGGTGCGCCCGCACCGGAGCGCCGACCCGACCCGGCCCACCGCCGAGATCCGCGCCGACGGCGTCACCGTCCCCGCGCACCGGCTCCTCGACGCCGACCCGGAGCTCGTCCGCGACCTCGCCGCCGTCCTGTTCGCCGCCGAGGCCTGCGGCACCGCCGCCCGCTGCCTGGACACGGCCACCGAACACGCCAAGGTCCGCGAACAGTTCGGCCGCCCCATCGGGCGGTTCCAGGCCGTCAAACATCTCTGCGCCGACATGCTCGTCCGCCTCGAACAGGCCCGCGCCCTCACTTGGGACGCCGCCCGCGCGGCCGTGGAGGACACCGTGGAGCGGCAGCCGCCGGTCGGGCGGGACCACGGCCCCCGGGGGCTCGGCGCCGCGCTCGCCGCCGCGACCGCCCTGGACGCCGCGTACGGCTGCGCCAAGGACACCATCCAGATCCTCGGCGGCATCGGCTTCACCTGGGAGCACGACGCCCATCTGTATCTGCGCCGCGCCCTGGTCGCCCGCCAACTGCTCGGCGCCGGGGACGCGCACCGGCAGCGGGCCGTCCGGCTGGCCGCCGACGGCGCCCGCCGCGAACTCGTCCTGGAACTGCCCGAGGAGGCCGACGCCCACCGCGCCGCCGCCCGCGAGGCCGTCGCCGCCGTCCGCGGCCTCGACCCGCGGGCCGCCCGCCGCGCCCTCGCCCCCACCGGCTACGCGGCCCCGCATCTGCCCGCCCCCTACGGACTGGACGCCGGCCCCGTCCACCAGCTCGTCGTCCAGCGGGAACTGCGCGACCAGGGCGTCCGGCTCAGCGACCTCTCCATCGCCACCTGGGTCGTGCCCTCCCTCATCGCCCACGGAACCGCCGCCCAGCAGGAGCGCTACCTCCTGCCCACCCTGCGCGGCGACCTCCAGTGGTGCCAGCTCTTCTCCGAACCCGGCGCGGGATCCGACCTCGCCTCGCTGCGCACCCGGGCCGAACGCACCCCCGAGGGCTGGCGGATCAACGGCCAGAAGGTGTGGACGAGCGCCGCCCGGAGCGCCGACCACGGCATCCTGCTGGCCAGGACCGACCCGGACGCCCCCAAGCACCAGGGGCTCGGCTACTTCGTCGTCGACATGAAGCACACCGAGGGCATCGACATCCGCCCCCTCAAGGAGATCACCGGCGACTCCCTCTTCAACGAGGTGTACTTCGACGACGTGCTGCTGCCCCCGGACGCCCTCGTCGGCGAGGCCGGCGGCGGCTGGAAGGTCGCCCGCCACACCCTGGGCAACGAACGCGTCCACATGGCCGACCAGATGGCCTTCGACACCGGCCTGGAGGCGCTGATCGCCCGCGCCGACGGCCTCGACGCCGCCTGCCGCACCCGGATCGGCGCCCTCGCCGCCGAGGCCCACGCCCTGGCCTGCATCACCCTGCGCACCACCCTCCAGCAGGTCTCCGGACTGGAACCGGGCGCGGGCGCCTCCGTACGCAAACTCGTCCAGACCGTCCACCAGCAGAAGGTCGCCGAACTCGCCCTCGAACTCCTCGGCCCGGACGGGGCGGTGCGCGAGGGGCCGGGGGAGCGGGCCCTGCACGGCTTCCTGATGTCCCGCTGCCTGACCATCGCGGGCGGCACCACGCAGGTCCAGCTCAACGTCGTCGCCGAACGCATCCTCGGACTGCCGAGGGACTGAGAGGACACATGATGAAGGTCTACATCGTCGGCGTCGGGATGACGAGGTTCGAGAAGCCCGAGACCCGCGACTGGCAGTACTGGGACATGGTCGAGGAGGCCGGCACGGCCGCGCTCACCGACGCCTCGCTCACCTACCGCGACATCGAACAGGCCGTGGTCGGCTACTGCTTCCAGCCCTCCACCGCCGGACAGCGCGCCGTCTACGCCCTCGGCCTCACCGGCATCCCCGTCTACAACGTCAACAACAACTGCGCCACCGGCTCCACCGCCCTGATGACGGCCCGCCAGTTCGTCCAGGGCGGAGCCGCCGACTGCGTCCTCGCGGCCGGCTTCGAGAAGATGGCGCGCGGCTCGCTCGGCGGCGGCGGGGCCGACGGCGGCGCCGCCGACTTCAAGACGTCACCGGTCGCCCGGCACTACGGGATCATGGCCGCCGCCCACGGCTTCGAGATGACCCCGCCCACCGCGCAGATCTTCGGCAACGCCGCCCGCGAGCACATGGCGCGATACGGCACCACCGAGGCGCAGCTCGCCGCCGTCGCCGCCAAGAACCACCGCCACTCCGCCGACAACCCGTACGCCCAGTTCCGCGACCCGTACACCGTCGAGGAGGTCCTCGCCGCCAAACCGGTCCACCACCCGCTCACCCGGCTCCAGTGCTCCCCGACCTCCGACGGGGCGGCGGCGGCCGTCGTCGTCTCCGAGCGCTTCGTCGAGGAGCACGGTCTCGGGGACCGGGCCGTGGAGATCGCCGCCCAGGCCATGACCACCGACACCGAGGACTCCTTCGCCTCCGGCACCTGCGTCGACGCGGTCGGACTCCCCATGTCGCGGGAGGCCGCCCGCCGGGTGTACGAGACCGCCGGGATCTCGGCCGACGACCTCGACGTCATCGAACTCCACGACTGCTTCTCCATCAACGAACTCCTCACCTACGAGGCGCTGGGCCTGTGCGGCGAGGGCGAGTCCGGGGCGCTCGTCGAGTCCGGGGCCACCACCCACGGCGGCCGCTGGGTCGTCAACCCCTCCGGCGGGCTGATCTCCAAGGGCCACCCGCTCGGCGCCACCGGCATCGCCCAGGCCGCCGAACTCACCTGGCAGCTCCGGGGCGAGGCGGGCCCCCGCCAGGTCCCGGGCGCCCGCACCGCCCTCGCCCACAACATCGGACTCGGCGGGGCCGCCGTGGTGACCCTGCTGCGCCGCTGACCCCCGCGTCCCCCACCGGGGCCCACGACCCGGGCCGGGACCCCGGTCGTAGGCCCCGGGAACGAGGACGCCACGGTCCGGAAACCGATGTACGGGGTAGGGGGCGGCTGCGAGGATGACGCCATGGTTGACGTCTCGACGCCCACACACCGCACCACCCGGACCCGCGCCCGCACCTGGGCGGTCGTCCTCGCCGCCTGCACCGGTCAGTTCCTCGTCGTCCTCGACGTGTCCGTCGTCAACGTCGCCCTGCCGTCCATGCGCACCGATCTGGGACTCAGCGCCGCGGGTCTGCAATGGGTGCTCAACGCCTACTCGATCGCCTTCGCCGGCTTCATGCTCCTGGGCGGACGCGCCGCCGATCTCTACGGCCGCAAACGGATGTTCCTCGTCGGACTCGGCCTGTTCACCGCCGCCTCGCTCGCCGGCGGACTCGCCCAGGAGGGCTGGCAGCTGCTGGCCGCCCGCGCCGGCCAGGGGCTCGGCGCCGCCGTCCTCGCCCCGGCCACCCTGACCCTGCTCACCGCCGCGGTCCCCGAGGGCCCCGCCCGCGCCCGCGCCATCGGCACCTGGATGGCCGTCGGCGCGGGCGGCGGCGCGGCCGGCGGACTCATCGGCGGGGTGCTCACCGACACCCTCTCCTGGCGGTGGGTGCTGCTCATCAACGTGCCCATCGGGGTCCTCGTGCTGATCGGCGCCGCGCTCGTCCTCGCCGAGGGCCGGGCCGGCGAGCGCAGCCGCGTCGACCTGCTGGGCGCGGTGCTCGTCACGGCGGGCCTGGCGCTGGTCGCCTACGGCATCGTCCAGACCGAGGAATCCGGCTGGACCGCGTCGGCCACCCTGCTGCCGCTGCTCGGCGGCGCCGCCCTGCTCGCCCTGTTCGTCCTCGTCGAGGCGCGCACCGCCCACCCGCTGATGCCCCTGCGGGTCCTGGGCGCCCGCGCCGTGGCCTCGGCGAACACCGCGATGCTCATCATCGGCTCCGCCACGTTCTCCATGTGGTACTTCATGACGGTGTACGCGCAGAACGTCCTCGGGTACTCCGCGCTCGGCGCCGGTCTCGCCCTGATGCCCACCTCGGTGGCCATCGTCGTCTTCTCCAAGATCGCCCCCCGGCTCATGGTGTTCACCGGCGCGAAGAACCTCACCCTGATCGGAACGGCCGTC
Organism: Streptomyces sp. NPDC001515; assembly: GCF_053597115.1. Classification (NCBI taxonomy): domain Bacteria; kingdom Bacillati; phylum Actinomycetota; class Actinomycetes; order Kitasatosporales; family Streptomycetaceae; genus Streptomyces; species Streptomyces sp. NPDC001515. The sequence goes on along the minus strand of NZ_JBSFHN010000019.1, from coordinate 70,352 downwards.
GCCGCGGCGGGCTTCGGCTGGCAGTCCACGATGACCGCCGACGGCTCCTACCTCACCTCCATCTGCCTGCCCGGCATCCTCATGATGGCCGGTACGGGCCTGGCGGCCACCCCGCTCGCCTCCCTCGCCACCTCCGGCGCCGCCCCCGGCGAGGCCGGCCTGGTCTCCGGCCTCGTCAACACCTCCCGCACCATGGGCGGCGCCCTCGGCCTCGCCGTCCTCTCCACCGTCGCCGCCGCCCGCACGGCCGGCTCCGCCGACCCGGTGGACCTCACCGCCGGCTACGCGATCGCCTTCCGGACGGCCTGCTGCGTCCTGCTCGGCGGACTGCTGCTGATGGCCTTCTGGCTGCCGCGCAGGGCCACGGCACAGTCCTGACACCGGGCGGGCGCCGGAGACCGGCCCGGGGGCCGGCGAACTGCCGGAGACGTCTCCCGACGCATACGATGAGCGGGCCGACGCCGTCGGGGGTGAGCTACGGAGGGTGCACAGGTGCGACGTCCCGCGGTTCTCGTCGTGGGGGCCGGGCCGACCGGACTGGCCCTGGCGTGCGGCCTCGCCGCGGCGCGGTTGCCGGTCAGGGTCGTCGACAGACGCGCGGGACCGTCCGACGCCTCACGGGCACTGGGCCTGCAACCCGGAGGTGCCGAGGTCCTGGACCGGCTGGGCGCGCTCGAAGGGCTGCCGGAGCGGTCGGTCCACGCGTCGGAGTTCGTCACCTACGTGAACGGACGGCGACTGCTCCGCCTGGAAGTCGGCGCGCATGCCGCTCGGGTGAACCGCCCCGTGCTGATCAATTCGCAGGCCGAGGTGGAGGCGGGACTCCGCCGCCGGCTGCGTGCCCTCGGTGTCGAGGTGGAATGGGGCGCGGAGTACGTCGCCGCCCACCGGACCGCCGACGGTGTGACGGTTCGGCTCGGGGACGACGTGGTCCACCCGGCATGGCTGGTCGGCTGCGACGGGGCGCACAGCCGGGTACGGGAATCGGCCGGCATCGATTTCGCGGGGGCGTCCACGGCGGAGGCGTTCTATCTGTCGGACCTGCGCGCGGCGCTGCCCCTCCCCAGGGACGTGGTGTCCGCGTGGCTGCACAAGCGGGGAATGTTCGGTGTCTTCCCGCTGCCCGGAAACGATGTGTGGCGCCTCGTGGCCTCGGCCCCGCCGGACATCGGGGACCTCGACGCCGGTCAGGCGTCGGACGCGCTGAGGACGGCCTTGCGGGACCGGGCGGGCATCCGGCCGCCGGAGGACTGGGACGTTCTGTGGACGTCCGCGTTCCGTGTCCAGCGCCGTCTCGCCGCCCGGTACCGGTCCGGCCGGATTCTGCTGGCGGGAGACGCCGCCCACGTGCACAGCCCGTTCGGCGGGCAGGGAATGAACACCGGCCTCGGGGACGCGGAGAACCTGGCCTGGAAGCTCGCCCTGGTCGTCTCCGGACGCGCCGGGGAAGGCCTGCTCGATACGTACGAGGCCGAGCGCCGGCCGGTGGCACGCGAGGTGGTGGCGGCCACCAGTGGCCTTACCCGCCTGGCGGTCGGGGAGAACCCGCTGATCCGCGCCGTCCGCGACCGCGTGCTGGCCCCGGCCCTCGCTCTCCCCGCCGCTCAGCGGTTCCTGTGGGAGAAGTCCTCGCAGCTCAGAACCCACTACCGCGGCGGACCTCTCGCGATGCGGCGCCCGGGGCCGCGCATCGGAGCCGCCCCGCGCCCCGGTGATCGCGTACCGGACCTGCCGTGTCTGCGGGACGACGGCGTCCGCACCCGACTGCACCACGCGATCGCCCCCCGGTGGGCCCTCGTCTCCCCGGGCCGGGACATCACGGCGTTCGCGTCGACCGCGCGCCGGCGCCTGGGGGAGGACGTCACCGTGCTGGCCCTTGCCGAACCCGGGGACAGCCGGACGGTCATGCTGGTACGCCCCGACGGTCATCTGGGGTGGGCGGGGACCCGGCCCGGTTCCCTGCACGACTGGCTGTCCCGCGCCCTCGGCTGAACGGGTGTGGTCCTCCGCATCGTGCGAAGGACCACACCCGCCTTCGTCAGAGCCCGTCTTCTACGCCATGGCGAGCAGTGAGGCGAGGAAGAAGGACATCAGTCCGCCGAAGAACAACACGGCCGCGGCGCCGTCCGTGGCCCTGTCCAGCCCCCGGAGGTAGCCGGCGCCGTCGGAGGAGGTGGTGCCCAGGGTGCAGGAGGCCGCGCCCGCGGCCTGCGCCGTCCAGCTGTTCTCCTCGTACGAGTCGCAGACGACCGCCGGGGCGTCGGGCAGGGCGGTGTTCAGCCTGAACGTCGTGTAGCCGGACCACGGGCCGTAGTCGACACCGTCGTAGGCACGCACCCGATAGCGCAAAGTCTTGCCCGAGGGAAGCTTGTTCGTCGCCGGGACGGTGAGCTTGGTGAGGGAGGCGACGTAGCGCATCCCGCTGTACGCGTTGAGCTGCGAGGGGCGCGAGGGCGTCGTCCTGCCGCGCGTCGCCGAGGCGGGGCGGAGCGTTTGCCGCGAGGGGCCGGGAGCGTGGGCCCACGGGTGAGGCGGTTCCGCGCCCGGCTGCCGCCGCGCGCCATCCTGTGAGGCACTGACCTTGCGGAAGGATCACTTCCGAAGATCGCGTGACCCCCTGGTGGGATGGGGTCCCGGCAGGCGAGGATGGCCGCGCGGAGACAGCGAGGGGAGTGGCACGGCGGATGCGCGGCGAGCGGAACACGGCGGCACACCAGGTCGTTCACCCCACCCCGGGCCTTCCCCGCGGCATCCCGGACCCCCGCCCCGAGACCGTTCCCGATCACCGGCCCCGGCCCCGGGCCCCCCGCTTCATCGGGCGGGACGCCGAACTCCGTGACCTCCTCGACGCCCTGACGCCCGGTCGGCCCGCCGCCCTCGTCGTGGTCGAGGGGGAGGCCGGGATCGGGAAGAGCCGCCTGGTGCGGGAGGCGCTGCGGATGCGCCGCGAGCACCGGGACGCGCACGCGGCGGGCGCGAAGAGCGCGGCGGATACGGGGGACGCGGGGGGCGGGGCTGCCGACGGCACGCTGACCGCCGTCTGCCCGCCGTTCCGGGACGCGCTCACCTTCGGGCCGATCATCGACGCGGTGCGGGACGCCCGGCCCGAAGGCCCCGCCGGGCTCGGTCTCTCACCGCTGGCCGGGGTGCTGCGTCCGCTGCTTCCCGAGTGGGCCGACGACCTCCAGCCCGTTCCCGAACCCGTGCCGGACCCGGGCGCGGCCCGCCACCGGCTGCTGCGCGCGCTGGCCGAACTCCTCGACCGGCTGGCCGTACGGATCCTGGTCGTCGAGGACGTCCACTGGGCCGACGACGCGACGCTCGACTTCCTTCTCTTCCTCACCACCCGCCCCACCCGCACCGTCAGCCTGGTGCTCACCTACCGCCCCGAGGACCTGCCCCCCGGCTCCCTGCTGCCCCGGCTGACCTCCCGCCCGGCGGCGGGCGGTCGCCATGTCCGCCTCGCCCTGCGCCCGCTGGACGTCGCGGACACCGCCGGACTCGTCTCGTCGATGCTGGACGACGACCACGTCTCCGACGCCTTCTCCACCTTCCTGCACGCCCGCACCGACGGCATCCCGCTCGCCCTGGAGGAGTCCGTCCACCTGCTGCGCGACCGCGCGGACCTGGTGCGCCGGGAGGACGAGTGGGTACGCCACGCCCTCGCGGACATCGCCGTCCCGCCGACCATCCGCGACGCCGTCGCCGAACGCGTCGCCCGCCTGGACCCGGACGCCAGGGCCGTCCTGGAGGCCGCCGCCGTCCTCGGTGAACCCGCCGCCGAGGAGGTGCTGTTCGCGGTCGCCGGACTGCCCGCGGACCGGGCCCGGCCCGCCGCCGACGCCGCCGTCCGGGGCGGGCTGCTCGCCGAGGGCGCGTACGGACGCCTCGCCTTCCGGCACGCCCTGCCCGCCCAGGCCGTCCACGACGGACTCACCGCCCGCGACCGGGCCCGGCTGCACGCCCGTGCCGGCCGCGCCCTGGCGGAGGGCGCCCGCCCCTCACCGGCCCGCCTCGCCCACCACTTCCGGGGCGCCGGCGACCTCGCCCCCTGGCTCCGCCACGGCGAACGGGCCGCCGACCTGGCCCTCGCCGCGGGCGACCAGCGGACCGCCGTCGCCTTCGTCCACGATCTGCTGACCATCCCCGGCCTGCCCGCCCGCGACATCGTCCGGCTGGTCCGCAAGGTCCCGCTGCACACCTACGGCGGCTTCCGCAACCGGGACGAGATGCTGCGCACCCTGCGCGACTGCCTCACCGACGACGGCCTCTCCCCGAGAGAGCGCGCCGACGTCCATATGCAGCTCGGCCGGATCATCCACGCGGCCGGTGAACTGCGCCCCTCCCAGGATGAGTTCGAGCAGGCCATCCAGGGCCTGGCCGACGAACCCCTGGAGGCCGCGCGGGCCATGATCCTGCTCGGGGTGCCGACCGACTCCCCGCTGCCCGTCGCCGCCCATCTGCGCTGGCTCGACCGGGCGGCCGAGCTGATGGAGCGCGACGTCCCCGAGGAGCGGCGGCTGTTCTACCGGGTCAGCTGGTCCAACGCCCTGCTGCAACTCGGCGAGGAGGCCGGCTGGCAGCCCGTCGACGGCTTCCTCCGCGACGAGAGCGAGGTGGAGCCCGGCGATGTCCTCCACCTCAACCGGGGACTGCTCAACTCCGGTGCCCATGCCATGTACTGGGGCCGCCACGCCGAGGCCCGGCACCTCCTCGACCGCGCCCTCGACCAGGCCGACCGCCACGGCATCCCGGGCCAGCGCATGATGATCGCGGCCAACGCCGTCCACCTGGACTGGTTCTGCGGCCACTGGGAGAACTACCCCGAACGAGTCCGGGCCCTGGCGGAGTCCGAGGACGATCCGCGCTTCCTCGCGGAGAAGCGGCTCCTCCTCGGCCTGCACGACCTCGCGGCGGGCGATCGCCCGACCGCGGAGGAACGGCTCGCCGCCGCGCTCGACGAGGGCCTGCGCGGCGGGGACCTGCTCCTCCAGGCCGAACCCGCCGGGGCCCTCGGCCGCCTCCACCTCGCCGCCGGCGACCCGGGCCGGGCCCTGGCCGCCACCGAGCAGGTCACCGGCACCCTGACCGCCAAGGGACTGTGGGTGCTGGGCGCCGAACTCCTGCCCGCGCGCGTCGAGGCGCTCCTCGCGACCGGCCGGACCGAGGAGGCCGAACGGCTCACCGACGCGTTCGCCCGGGGCACCACCGGCCGCTCCATCCCCGCCGCTGCCGCCGCCGCGCTCGTCTGCCGGGCCCTCGTCACCGAGGCCCACGCGCCCGCGGACCGGGCCGCCGACGCCTGGGCGACCGCCGCCGCGGCCTGGCGCGCCCTGCCCCGCCCGTACGAGGCCCTGCTCGCCGCCGAGCGCGAGGCCGTCCACCGGATCGCGGCCGGTCCGCCCGAACCGGGCATCGCGCGCCTCCACGACGTGCGGCGGGAGCTGGACGCGCTCGGCGCGCGCGGTGACGCCGACCGGGTGGCGGCGGCCCTGCGCGAGCACGGCGAGGCCGCCCGCGTGGTCTGGCGCGGCGGCCGGCGCGGGTACGGCGACCGCCTCTCGCCCCGGGAGACCGAAGTCGTCCGGCTGCTTCTCGACGGGCTGACCAACCGGGAGATCGCCGCCGCGCTCTCCCGGTCGCCCAAGACCGTCGCCGCCCAGCTGAAATCGGCCATGCGCAAGCACGGCGTGACGACCCGCACCGCCCTCGCGGTGAGCGTGGCGAAGACCGGACTGACCCCGGCCGACTAGCGACGCGGCCGGACCTTCGACGGCGGAGGCGGGACGGCGAAGGCGGGGAGCGTGACGCGGTACGGGGCCCGGCCCCCGTACCGCGTACGCCTCCCGCGCCCCACCCCGCGGCCCCAACCCCCGGGCCGGGCCCGCACGCACGTCCCGAACCCTGGGCAGCGCCCTACCCGGTGGCCCCGAACCCCCGGCCGCGCCGCGCTCGTCCCGAATCCCGGGTCTCAATCCGGCGCCGCCCCCCGTTCTTTGAGGCATCCGCCCAATCGCAACCGGTCCCGTCCGCGCCCGAGACTGCGGGGGTCACCCGCCCGTTCCGCGACCGCGACCGTACGAGAGCACCCCTCTTCCATGAACAGCCAGGCTCCCGAGCCGACCCCCGAGCCCCCGGCCGACCCTCCGATCCCTCCGATCCCCCCGTCCGGCGAACCCTCCCCGGACGGGGCACCGCGTCCCGCCGCACCCCCGCGGCCGGACGCGGACGGCTACGAACCCCTCTGAAGACCGGCCCACCCGGCCCCTCCCCCGAAAGGCTCCCCGTGAGTCCGAGACCCGACCACCGCCCGCCCCGGAGACAGCGCATACGCGCCGTGTTCACCTACGCCGCCGTGGCGTGCTTCGCCCTCGGCCTGCTGTCGGCGTCACCCACGGCCCTCGCGGCGACGGACGCCCCCTCCACGGGCGCGACGGCCCCCGCCGACCCCACCGTCCAGCCGTACACCCCCACCGACTGCAACAGCCCGGCGCAGAAGACCGGGTACGCCCGCTGCCTCTCGCTGGTGAACACCCGCACGGACCAGAACATCCGGGCCCGGTCCGCCGCCTCCGGCCCGCCGGCCACCTCGCTCGGCCCGAAGGAGATCCAGGCCGCCTACAAGCTGCCCGACACCGGTGAGGGCCGGACCGTCGCCATCGTCGACGCGTTCGGCAACTCCCGTGCCGAGGAGGACCTCGCCGTCTTCCGCGCCCACCACGGCCTGCCCGCCTGCACCACGGCCAACGGCTGCTTCCGCAAGGTCGACCAGCGCGGCGGCACCGACTACCCGGCCGACGACGCGGGCTGGGCCACCGAGACCTCGCTCGACCTCGACGCCGTGTCGGCGGCCTGCCCCAGCTGCAAGATCCTGCTGGTCCAGGCCGACGACAACTCGCTCGACAACCTCGGCGCCGCCGTCGGCACGGCCGTCCGTCTCGGCGCCAAGTTCGTCTCGAACTCCTACGGCGTCGACGGCGAGGGAGCCGACCAGACGCTCTACGACCACTACTACGACCACCCCGGCGTCGTCATCACGGTCTCCTCGGGCGACACCGGCCATGTGCAGAGCTGGCCGTCCACCAACCCGAACGTCGTCTCCGTCGGCGGCACCCGGCTGACCGCCGCGCCCGGTACCGAGCGCGGCTGGACCGAGACCGCCTGGGCCAGCGCCGGCTCCGGCTGCTCGCGCTACGAGGCCACCCCCGCCTACCAGGAGGGCATCGAGACCGGCTGCGACACCCGGTCCACGTCCGACATCTCCGCCGACGCGGACCCGGCCTCCGGACTCGGCGTCTACGACACCGTCGGCAACGACGGCTGGCTCCAGGTCGGCGGCACCAGCCTCTCCGCCCCGCTCGTCGCGGCCATGTACGCGCTGGCCGGCGACCCCGCGCCGTCGACGTACCCGGTGACCTACCCGTACGCCTACACCGGCGACAGCGGCCTCAACGACGTCACCCAGGGCAGCAACGACGCCTGCGGCGACATCACCTGCACCGCCGGGCCGGGCTACGACGGCCCGACCGGACTCGGCACCCCCAACGGCGTGTCCGCCCTGACCTTCGGCGAGAGCGGCACCCTCACCGGCCGGATCACCGCCGGGGCCGACGGCGCCCCGCTGGCCGGAGCCGTGGTCCGCGCCGCCGACGAGGCGAGCGGACGCAGCTTCCGTACGACGACCGGCGCCGACGGCCGCTACACCCTGTCCGCCGCCACCGGCACCTACCGGATCACCGCCTCGCTGTTCGGTTACGCCGACGCCACCGGAGCGGCCACGAAGGTCGGCAAGGGCACCAGCACCACCGTCGACCTGAGCCTCGTCAAGACCGCCACCACCAAGATCAGCGGCACCGTCAAGGACGGCGCCGAGCAGGGCTGGCCGCTCGCGAGCCGGATCACCGTCGACGGCTACCCCGGCGGCGCGGTGTTCACCGACCCGGAGACCGGCGCCTACTCCGTCGACCTCCCGCGCGGGGCCACGTACCAACTGCACGCCACCCCGCTCAGCCCCGGCTACCACACCACCGATCTCACCGTCGAGGTCGGCGATGCCGACGTGACCCGGAACATCACCTCGGTGCCGGACCGGGCGGTGTGCCTCGCCCCCGGCTACGGCAACGCGGCCATGGCCGACTTCGACGGCTGGACCGGCCCCAAGAACGGCTGGACCGTCAGCGGTGCCGCCCCGGGCTGGCAGTTCGACGCCCCGCTCGGCATCGACAACATGACCGGCGGCAGCGGCAACTTCGCCACCGCCAACAGCCTCGCCCACGACTTCGCGGCCGAGGACACCTCTCTCGTCTCCCCGGTCGTCGACCTGCGCGGACACGAGGCACGGCTCGACTTCGACTCGATGTTCGGCGGCGCCGAGGGCGCCGCGTCGGGGACCGTCGACCTCTCCGTCGACGGCGGCACCACCTGGAACACCGTGTGGAAGGCCGTCAACGACCCGGTCGACCTGCACGCCGGCCACGAGACCGTGAAGCTTCCGCAGGCCGAGGGCAAGTCCCGGGTCCGCATCCGCTTCCACTTCACCAGCACCGCCGGCGAACTCGGCGTCTGGCAGACCGACAGCGTCCAGCTCGGCGGATGCCGCGCGCTCCCCGGCGCCCTGCTCACCGGCACCGTCACCGACGGCAACACCAAGAAGCCCGTCAACGGCGCCACGGTCACCGACCCGGCCGCCCCGTACACCGCCGGACACAGCGCGGCGACCGAAGGCAACCCCGCCGACAAGGGCGGCCGTTACTGGCTCTTCGCCCCCGGCGCCGGCACGCACGCCCTCACCGTCTCCGCCCCGCGCTACGCGACCGGCACCCACACGGTGAAGGTCACCCCGGGCCGGATCACCCGGTTCGACCTCCGTCTGGAGGCCGGGCACGTGGTCGCCACGCCCTCCGCCTCCTTCGACGCCGACCTCGGCCGGAAGCGGACGAAGACCGTCACCCTCACCAACACCGGCCGGGCGCCGGTGACGGTGGACCTCGGCGAGCAGACCACCACGGCGAAGCCCGCGAAGTCCGCCGACGGGGCCGCCTGGTCGAGCCTGCCGGACTATCCCGAGCCCATCGCGATGAACGCCGTCAGCACCTACGCCGGCAAGGTCTACTCCGTCGGCGGCTTCGACCGCGCCGTCGGCGCGACGCTGACGACGCACGGCTACGTGTACGAGCCGGCCGCTGGCGCCTGGCGGCGCATCGCCGACCTGCCGGAACCGCTCTCGGGGACCTCGTCCGCCTTCATCGACGGCACGCTCTACGTGGCCGGCGGCGAGGACGGCGACGCCGTGTCCCGCTCCACGGTGTACGCCTACCACCCCGCGACGGACACCTGGACCCGCACCGCCGCCCTTCCCCAGGCCGTCAAGTTCGCGGGCACGGCGGTCCTCGACGGGAAGCTGTACGTCGTCTCCGGGTGCGTGGACGACTGCACCAAGCCCACCAAGGCCGTCTACCGCTATACACCGTCGTCCGACCGCTGGACCAGGGTCGCCGACCACCCGACGGCGCTCACCAGCACGGTGTGCGCGGGCGTCGCCGGTGAGGTGATCTGCGCCGGCGGCCAGGACCGCGCCCGCGACCAGAGCCTGACCCCGGCGGCGTACGCCTACCGTCCGTCGACCGACTCCTGGCGGCGCATCGCCGACATGCCCGACGGCATGACGGGCGCCGCCGGGGCCGGGGCGAACGGCCGGATGCAGGTCGTCGGCGGTTACAGCGACGACACCCCGTTCGCCTCCGCCGCCGCCTACGAGTACGACCCGGTCACCGGTGCCTGGTCCGCACTGCCGGACTCTCCGTACCCCGTCTACCAGGGCGGTGTGGGCTGCGGGCTCTACGAGATCGGCGGCGGGCAGTCCGTCCGCTCGTACCTCGTCGGAGGCGTCCGCGCCTCCTACCTGCCGGGCTACGACCAGTGCGGCGACGACGACGTCTCCTGGCTCTCCGCGAAGCGCACGCACCTCACGCTGAAGCCCGGACAGTCGGCCACCGTGCCCGTCACCGCCGACGCCGGCGCGGTCCCCGCCGCCGGCACGTACACCGCCGACCTCACCCTCGGCACCGACTCGCCCTACACCGGGCAGGCCGTGGCGGTCACCCTGAACGCGGCCGAACGCCGCCACCACTGACCGCCCGCTCCGGGCGCCGCCGAGCGGGCGGGACGTTCGGAGCACGCTCCAGGGGCCCGCGCGGACGCGAACCGTCCGCGCGGGCCCCGCGCCGTTTCCCGCCCCCCGGCGTCCTCAGAGCCAGCCCTGCTGCCGGGCCGCCCGGACCGCCTCCATCCGGTTGCGGGTCCCCGTCTTCCCGATCGCCGACGACAGGTAGTTGCGGACCGTCGACTCCGACAGGCTCAGCTTCCGCGCGATGTCGGCGACCGTCGCCCCGTCCACCGAGGCGACCAGCGCGTCCCGCTCCCGGGCCGTCAGCGGACTCGGCCCCGCGCTCAGCGCGGCGGCGGCCAGCGCCGGATCGACCACCGTCTCCCCGGCCAGCACCGTGCGGATCGCCGCCGCCAGATCCTCCACCGGCCCGTCCTTCACCAGGAACCCGGCCGCCCCCGCCTCCATCGCCCGCCGCAGATACCCGGGCCGGCCGAACGTCGTGAGGATCAGCACCCGGCAGTCCGGCACCTCCTCCCGAAGGTCCGCCGCCGCGTCCAGACCGCTGCGCCCCGGCAGTTCGATGTCCAGCAGCGCCACATCGGGCCGGGACTCCAGCGCCGCCGGCACGATCGCGTCGCCGGTCCCCACCTGCGCCACCACCTCGATGTCCGGTTCGAGCCCGAGCAGCAGCGCGAGCGCCCCGCGCATCATTCCCTGGTCCTCGGCGAGGAGGACCCGTACGGACTTGGACGGCCGGTGGTCCTGCGGCATCTCGTTCACGGGAACAGCGTAGGGCCGCACGCCCGTTGGGAGCCGTCACGCACCTCCGCGCGGATATTCGACGCCGTTCGACGGAACCGATCCGCTGCGACAGAACCTGGACATTCACGCGATCATTCCAGGACGGGGCCGCCCCTACTGTCGTGGTGTCAGCGGGAGAACACACCGCACCCGACACACTCGCTGGAGACCACGATGCGCTCGCTCACCCCCGCCCGTTCCGCCCGGCTCGCCCTGACCGCCGCCGCGGTCGCCGCCCTCGCCCTGACCGCCACGGCCTGCGGGCCCGAGGACACCGCGGGCGCCGGGGGCACCACCACACCCCCCGCCGCGGCCACCGGGGGGAGCGGAAAGCCCTCCGGGGACGGTGCGGGCCAGGACACCTCGGGAGGCGCCTCGCCCACCGGCACCCCGGACGCGGGAACCGGCGGGGAACAGGGCACCTCCGGTTCCTCCGGCTCGGGCAGCGGCGACAAGAGCGGCTACGGCCAGTCCTGCGGCACCAACGACCTGGACCTCACCGTCACGTGGGAGGCCCGGCCGATCAGCCACTACATCGTCACGGCCAAGGCGAAGTCCGGGATCACCTGCTACCTCGACGTCAACACGCCCAGCGTCTCCTTCGGCTCCAAGGCCGAGGGCGTCGCCTCCCCGGTCGGCCAGGGCGGCGAGGACCCGATCAAGCTCGGCGGCTCCGCCGTCGCCTACGCGGGCATCTCCCCGAAGACCACCCCCGGCGACGCGGGCGTCCAGTTCGACCACGTCGTCATCGCCGTCCGCGAGGACGACCCGGACCCGGCCGACGTCGAACTCCCCGACACCGCCACCGTCGAGAAGCCGATCGTCACCAACTGGTCCACCCGGAAGGACGAGGTCGTCCCGCGCATCATCTGACCGCGTCCGCGTCCGCGTCCGCGTCCGCGTTCACGTCCCCGGGCGGCCCCGCGTGCGCCTCCGCCCCCGTGTCCGCCGGCAGCTCCGCCCTGACCGTGAAGCCGCCCGAGTGGGCGGGGCCGGCGGTGAGGGAGCCGCCGGCGGCGGCGAGGCGTTCGGTGAGGCCCTTGAGGCCGGTGCCGCCGATGCCGGGGGAGGGCGGGGCGGCGGGGGTGGTGCCGTCGTCGGTGACGGTGAGGTGGACGCGGTCGGCGGTGCCGTCGACGACGAAGGAGCAGGTCGTGGCCGAGGAGTGGCGGACGACGTTGGTGACGGCCTCGCGGACCACCCAGCCGAGCAGGGCCTCGGTCTGCGGGGCGAGCGGCGGGCCGGAGCGGCGGACCGACGGGGTGATGCCGGCGGCGGTCAACGCGGAGCGGGCGCGGTCCAGTTCGGTGGCGAGGCTGCCCTCGCGGTAGCCGGTGACGGCCTCCCGGATCTCGGTGAGCGCCTGCCGGCCCACGGACTCGATGTCGGCGACCTGGAGGAGGGCGGCGTCCATGTCGCGGGGGGCCAGCCGACGGGCCGCCTCGGACTTCACGACGATGACGGAGAGCGTGTGGCCCAGGAGGTCGTGGAGGTCCCGGGAGAAGCGCAGCCGCTCCTTCTCGACGGCGGTGCGGGCCAGCTCCTCACGGGTGGAGGCCAGCTCCCGCACGGTCTCCGACAGGGTGAGGATCGCCGCCGTCACCGCGCCCGAGATGAACGTGCCGTACGCCAGGGTCCAGGGGGTCGCCGCCCCGTCCTCGCGCCACACCGCGATCAGGCAGACCGACACGGCGAGGGCGAACAGCACGGCGGCGAGCCAGCGGCGGCGCAGGATCGTCCCGCAGGCCAGGGAGAGCAGAGGGAAGAAGAGCAGCCAGCTCCCGCCGTAGCCGATCGCCAGCCCGAAGGTGATCACGGCCATCGTTCCCAGCAGGACGTACGAGACGCGGCTCTCGCGCTTCTCCTTGGTGAACCCCCGGGCCACCAGGGAGATGTAGAGGCTGTTGAAGGCGAGCAGCCCCAGCCCGCCGATCCACGGGTTGGGGGTCTTGCCCTGGAAGAGGTTGGAGAAGGATCCCAGGCCCATCAGCAGCCAGGGGAGCAGGGCGTACGGCCCGGGGCCCGGCCCGCGCCGCTCCTTCCGCAGCCGGCGCCGTTCCCGGAACCCCTCCGTGCCGTACCCCAGCATGTCCACTCCCGTCACACGGTCCTCGCGGACCGACGGTACGAGATCACGGCGTACCCGCCGAACAGCGCCAGCCAGAAGAGGAGGACGCCGACGGTCGCGAGGCCGGGGGCGTGTCCGTCGGTGATCGCCCAGCCCAGGTCGGCGAAGCGGTTGGCCGGGGTGAGGGTCCCGAAGGAGCGGATCCAGCCGGGCATGACCTCCATCGGGAACCAGAGGCCGCCGATGATCGCGAAGCCCATCAGACAGGCGATGTTGACCACTCCGGTCCCCTGCGGGGTCAGCCGGTAGCCGTTGCCCAGGCCGAGCATGGTGAAGGGCAGCGCGCCGATCCAGAGCAGCAGGACCAGCGCGGCCCACTGCCAGGCCGCCATCCGTACGCCGTTGACCAGCCCGCCGGCCAGCAGCACGGTCAGGATCGTCGGCAGCACGGTCACCGAGCCGCTGATCGCCCGGCCCACCACCGCGTGCGTGGGGGCGAGCGGGGTGACCCTCAACTGCTGGAGCCAGCCGAGGGACTTGTCGGAGGCGACGCCCGTACCGATGGACATCGCGGAGCCCAGGGCGCCGTACGCGGCCATGCCGACCATCGAGGCGGTCTTCCAGCCGTCGACGTCGCCGCCCCCGCCGATGTTGGTGAAGATCAGGTACATCATCACGGGCATGCCCGTGCCGAAGATCAGGAACGAGGCGTCCCGGAGGGTGCGGCGGACCTCGAGCATCACGTACTGGTACATCAGACGGATTCCTTCGTGAGGCGGGAGGCGCCGGCGCCCGGCGCGGTGAGGGAGAGGAAGGCGGCCTCCAGCGAGGCCTGGGCGACCTGGAGGTTGCGGACGGCGTTCAGCCGGGCCAGTTCCATGACGGTGGCGTCGGAGTCCTCGGTGTGCAGGACGGCCCGGTCGCCGGTGATCTCGACCGTCACCACCCCGGGCAGCAGCTCCAGGCCCTCGGTGGGCCGGCCCGCCAGATCGAAGGAGACCCGGCTGTGGCCGGCCTCGGCCTTGATGGCCTCGCCGCTGCCGTCGGCCACGATCCGGCCCCGGTCGACGACGACGATCCGGTCGGCGTTCTCGTCGGCCTCCTCCAGGTAGTGGGTGGAGAAGATCACGGTGTTGCCGCGCCGGGCGTAGCCCCGCATCGACTCCCAGAAGGTGTGCCGGGCCTCCACGTCCAGGGCGGCGGTCGGCTCGTCCAGCACGATCAGCTCGGGGTTCCCCGCCAGCGCGACGGCGAACCGCACCCGCTGGAGCTGGCCGCCGGACAGCTTGTCGATCCGCCGGCCCGCGTACGGGGCGACCCCCGCCAGCTCCAGCGCCTCGGCGACCGGCATCGGCTGCGGATACGTGGAGGCGACGAACGTGACCAGCTCCTGGACGGTCACCCGGGGGATCGGCTGCCCCTCCTGGAGCATCGCGCCCACCAGACCGGCCCGCACCGCCTGTTCGGGGGTGCGGCCCAGCACCCGCACACTGCCGGAGTCCGGCTCGTTCAGCCCGAGCAGCAGACTGATCGCGGTGGACTTGCCGGCCCCGTTGCGGCCGAGCAGGGCGACGGTCTCGCCGCGCTCGACGGTGAGCCCGATCCCGTCCACGGCCCGCACGGTCCGCTCCGCCCGGCCGAAGGTCTTCACCGCCCCGGTGAACACCACCGCGGCTTCGTTCCCCGTTGTCTTCGTCATGGCTACGACGCTACGGAGTCCGCCGCGCCCGGGGCAGAGGCGCTTGTACGGACTCCGCGATGACAAATGTCACCGGTGAGCCGTGGACGTATCGCCCCCGGCCGTTGCCGACGGCCCGAATCCGGCACACATTGAAGCGATCTGACGACACGTCAGGAGTCTTCCCATGTGCTGGGGGCTGCGTTATACATAGGGCCAGCCGGATAGAACGCGTTCTAGAACAGGCGCGCCCCGGTCCCGTACGACCTCGGTGCGGCCGACGGTGCGGACGGCCGCGCCGGGGTCTTTCACCGTCGAGGAGCAGCTTCCCCATGCCCATTGATGCCGAGAAGGCTCTCGCCGCCGAACCCCGGACCAGCCGGATCGACTGGGACCACAAGGACGTCCAGCTCTACCACCTCGGGATCGGGGCGGGCGCCCGCCCCGACGTCGCCGCCCCCGCGACCGACCCCGGCGAACTGCGCTACACCCTGGAGTCCCGGCTCCAGGTGCTGCCCTCCTTCGCCACGGTCGCCGGCGCGGGGCTCGGCACCTCGGCGGGCCTCTCCTCGCCCGGGATCGACGTCGACCTCGCCGCCGTCCTGCACGGCGGCCAGAGCGTTCGGGTGCACCGGCCGATCCCGGTCAGCGGCTCCGCCGTCCAGACCTCGAAGGTCGCCGCCGTGTACGACAAGGTCAAGGCGGCCGTCCTGGTGCTGCGGACCGAGGCCGCCGACGAGGACGGACCGCTGTGGACCAGCGACGCCCAGATCTTCGTACGCGGGGAGGGAGGCTTCGGCGGGGAGCGCGGCCCCTCGGAGCGGACCGCGTACCCCGCCGTCGCCCCGAACCGGGTCGTCGAACGCCCCGTCCGCCCCGACCAGGCCCTGCTCTACCGCCTCTCCGGCGACTGGAACCCGCTCCATGCCGACCCCGAGTTCGCCGCGCTCGCCGGCTTCGACCGGCCGATCCTGCACGGCCTGTGCACCTACGGCATGACGCTCAAGGCCGTCACCGACACGGTCCTGGGCGGCGACGCCTCCCGCGTCCGCGCCTACCGCACCCGGTTCACCGGGGTCGTGTTCCCCGGCGAGACCCTGCGCATCGCGATGTGGACCTCCCGGAAGCAGGTACGCGTCGAGGTGAGCGCCGTGGAACGGGACGGCGCCCCGGTCCTCGGCGACACCTTCGTCGAACACGACTGACCGGGACGCCGGATCCCGCACCCCGGAGAGCGACCCGGACATCGGACCCGCACGCCGGACGCCGGATCCGGACCCCGCACCCCCGACCCGCACCGCAACGAGAACGAACCCATCACCGCACCACCGGCCCGTGAGGGGAGCCGCACCATGCGCGCAGCCGTACTGCACGAGATCGGCCAGGAGAAACTCGAAGTACTCGACGACGTCGAGGCGGTGGGCTTCGGCCCCGGCAAGGTGAAGCTCCGCATCCGGGCCACCGGCCTCTGCCACTCCGACGTCTCCGCGATGAGCGGCGTCCTGCCGCAGCCCGCCCCCTTCATCCCCGGCCACGAGGGCGCCGGCGAGGTCGTCGACGTCGGCGACGGGGTGACCGGACTGAGCGCCGGGGACCGGGTGCTGGTCTGCTGGCTGCCGGCCTGCGGCGCCTGCGCCTCCTGCAAGCGCGGCCAGACCCAGCTCTGCCTCGCCGGCTTCATGAACGCGGGCACCCCCAACTTCAAGCGCCCCGGCGGTGACGTCTTCGGCTTCGCCGGCACCGGCACCTTCACCGAGGAGGTCGTCGTGGGCGCCGGCTGCGCGGTGCCCATCCCCGACGACGTCCCGTTCGAGATCGCCGCCCTGATCGGCTGCGGGGTCACCACCGGCCTCGGCGCGGCCATCAACACCGCACGGGTGGAGGCCGGTTCCTCGGTCGCCGTGATCGGCTGCGGCGGCGTCGGCATCTCCACGATCCAGGGCGCCCGGGTCCAGGGCGCCGCCCAGATCGTCGCCGTCGACCCGGTGGCCTCCCGGCGCGAGGCGGCCCTGCGCTTCGGCGCCACCGAGGCCGTCTCGCCCGAGGAGTTCACCGACGCCAAGCAGCGGATCACCGCGGGCGAGGGCTTCGACTACGTCTTCGAGGTCGTCGGCAAGTCCGCCACCGCCCGCACCGCCTACGAGCACACCCGGCGCGGCGGCACCCTCTGCATCGTCGGCGCGGGCGCCATGGACGACCACTTCCAGGTCAACATGTTCGAGCTGTTCTTCGACGAGAAGCGCATCCTGCCCTCCATGTACGGCGGCGGGGACGTCCTGCGCTCCTACGAGCGGGCCATCGCCCTCTGGCGGGCCGGCCGCATCGACCTGGAGTCGATGATCACCCACCGGGTCCGGCTCGACGGCATCAACGACGCCCTCGACCAGATGCGGACCGGCGAGTCGCTGCGCACCTGCATCGAACTCTGACCCCCCGCCCCCACCCGAGAGGAACCCCGGATCCGATGTCACTTCCCCTGGACGGACTGTCCGCGATCGTCACCGGAGCCGGCCGCGGTCTCGGCCGGGCCGAGGCGCTGGAACTGGCCCGGCTCGGCGCGGCCGTCGTCGTCAACGACTACGGGCAGCCGGGCCGCGACGGCTCGGGCGAGGCGTCCGCCACCCCGGCGGAGGAGGTCGCCGAGGAGATCCGCGCGGCGGGCGGCCGTGCCGTCGCGCACCTCGGCGACGTCGCCGACCACGCCCAGGCCCGCGCCCTGGTCGACCTGGCCGTCACCACGTACGGCAAGCTCGACATCCTGGTCAACAACGCGGGCATCCTGCGCGACCGGATGATCTTCTCGATGACCGAGGACGAATGGGACTCGGTCGTACGGGTCCACCTCAAGGGCCACTTCAACACCACGCACTTCGCCGCCGCCCACTGGCGCACCCGCTCCAAGGAGGCCGGCGGGCCGGTCTACGGACGGATCGTCAACACCTCGTCCGAGGCGTTCCTGGCCGGTTCGGCGGGCCAGCCCAACTACGCGGCGGCCAAGGGCGGCATCGTCGGCCTGACCACCTCCACCGCACTGGCCCTGGCGAAGTACGGCGTCACCGCCAACGCGATCTGCCCGCGCGCCCGGACCCGGATGACGGAGGACGTCTTCGCGGGCTTCGAGGTGCCGCAGGACGGGCGGCTCGACGCGCTCGCCCCCGAACACGTCTCGCCGCTCGTCGGCTATCTGGCCTCACCGGCCGCCGCCCGGGTCAACGGGCAGCTGCTCGTGGTGCACGGCGGCATGGTCGCCGTCGTCGAACGGCCCAGGGTGGCCGCCAAGTTCGACGCCGCGAAGGAGACCTTCTCCTTCGAGGAACTGGACGAGCTGCTCTCCCCGTACTACGCGGAGCAGCCGCCGAACCGGACGTTCGCGGCGGCCGAGGTGCTGGGACTCAAACGGGGCTGACCCGGGACGGGGAGCACCCGCGACAGAGGAGGGCCCCCGCATCCGGTGCCGGATGCGGGGGCCCTCCGTCTCCCCTCGTCGCGTCTCGCGGGCGGTCAGGCCGCCCTGTCACCACCCTCGGAGGGGCGGCGGTGGCGTCCGAGCGGCTGCACAGCCGCGTCGTCCACGGCCACACCCCCTCGGTGCTTTCCGGAACCGCCGGCTCCGGCCCGCGGTGCGTCCGCCCCCGGCGGACGCGTCTGGGTCGTGTCGGTTCGCGCCTCAGACATGTGGGAAGTCACCCCGTTGTGGTTGCTTGCCTGCGTGTGTCACGGGGGCCGGCACGCCCCCGCGCACCCGGTCACCGTCGGCGACCGCGACGCGCGGTTGCGCAAGATCCCCGGCCTCACCTTAGACCGATTTCCTGGAGCGGCACTTCAGTGCGACCCATGCGTCCCACCAGGGGCGCCTGCCCCAGTGGCACGGGTCGGCACACCGTGAGACCCGTCCCGGCGGCGGAGGGTTGCGTACCGTTTCCGGCACCCCCGGCCGGGCCGCCCGGGGCCTCGTCGCAGGGGGCGTCGAGCAGCGCCACCGCGCAGTCCGTCTCCCCGTCCGCGTACGGCAGGGCGAGGACGCCGTCGGCCGACCAGACCCCGCTGCCGGCCAACCATCCGAAGGGTGCCGGGAGGTGGTGGAGGCGGCGGCCGGAGGGGCGCCAGACGCCCAGCCAGGTGCCCGCCGCCCCGTCGATCCGCAGGGCCACCGCGCAGCTCTCCGGCATCAGCGCCTGCCCCGGCTGCACGGCGAACGGCGTCACGGCGGCGTCCGGCAGCCGCAGGCACTCCGGGAAGCGCACGGGCAGGCAACTGCCCAGCACGCCCCAGCCGATCCGGTCGTGGCCCGGCGCGTCGGAGCGGATCAGCAGCAGCCCGCTGTCCGGATCGGCCAGCAGCAGCCGGTCGTTGCTCTCCGGAGCGATCTGGAGCAGCGGGGTCATCTCGGCACCCCGGTCCAGATCCACCGCGACCGCCTTGACCGGCCCGCCGCCGGCCGGCTCCCGGTCCAGGGCCAGCATCCGGCCCGCCCGGTCCAGCCAGACCCCGCCCGTGCAGCGCCCCGGCAGATCCGCCAGGTGCTCGGGGCCCCCGGCCCCGCCCGTGATCCGCCAGAGCGCCGTGGAGTACGGACCGGAGGCCAGGGCGTACGCGCCGACGCCGTCGGGCGAGGGCGGCAGCAGCGTCAGCTCCTCGCATTCCACGACGCCCAGCGGGAGTTCACCGGTGCCCGGCCCGGTCGGGTAGAGCAGCGAGAACGCCCGGTGGCCGGCGACCCGGCGGTGGATCAGCACCCGGCCGTCGGCGAGCGGCAGCACCTGCGAGTCCGGCTCCTCGGGCTGGTCCAGCGGCAGCGGCACCGCGTACGGCTCCGGGCCGTCGAGCGTCCACCGCTCGGCGAACCAGGCGGGCTCACCACCGGACTCCGGCCGCGCCGCCGTGAGCCGGGCGCCGTAGGCACCGCCGGCGGTGAGCACGAAGGCGGGGCGGACCGTTTCGGCGGGGACGGGTGGCGGGGGCGCGGGGAGCGTGGCGGCGTCCTGCGCTGCGCCCGGGACGGGGCCCGCCGCGTCCCCGGCGGGCTCCGCGGTCTCCCCGGCCGGTTCCGCGGTGTCCTCGGCCGTCCCGGGCGCACCGGGCTCCGGCCCGTCCGCGGTGGCCGTTCCGACCGCCTCGGCGACCTCGTCCTCGATGGCACAGGCAGTCATCGACTCATCACCTCCGGCAACCGAAGCTAGTTTTCGCACTTCCAGCCGAACAACACGAGCCACACCACTTCACACATAAGGGTGGCGATGCCCGGATTCGCCTGAAGAGGTGGGGGTGGTTGTGCTTGCCCCGGGGGGACCGCCTAAGGTTAGGCATTCCTAAGCATTGCCTGTGTGACCCTCGACTGGAGCAAGTGATGTCCCTTCGACGCCGCGGCACCGCCGCAGTCGGTCTGGCCGTAGCGGCCGCCCTGTCCCTCTCCGCCTGCGGGAGCGACGACGGCGGCTCCGACGGCTCGGCGAAGTCCGACGCCGACAAGAAGGCCTCGGTCGCCACCGGCGGCAAGGACTTCGGCGACGCGGCGGCGAAGACCGCGGCGTACGGCACGGACGCCCCGGCCGGCACGTTTCCGCGCACCATCACCCACGCGATGGGCAAGACCGAGCTGAAGGCCGCCCCCAAGCGCGTCGTCGTGCTGGACGTCGGCGAGTTCGACAACGTCGTCTCGCTGGGCGTGAAGCCGGTCGGCTACGCCCCCTCCGAGGGCGACGCGGCGATCCCGTCGTACCTGAAGAAGGACGCGGGCGACCCCAAGAACGTCGGCACCATCAACAACCTCAACCTCGAGGCCATCGCCGGGCTCAAGCCCGACCTGATCCTCGGCAGCCAGCTGCGCGCCGCGGACAAGTACGACGAGCTGTCCAAGATCGCGCCGACGGTGTTCTCCATCCGTCCGGGCTTCACCTGGAAGGAGAACTACCTCCTCAACGCCGCCGCGCTCGACAAGACCGCCAAGGCGAAGTCGCAGCTCGGCGCCTACGAGGCGAACGCCAAGAAGCTCGGCGAGGACATCGGCCCGAAGAAGCCGACCATCTCCATGGTCCGCTACCTGCCGGACAAGATCCGCCTCTACGCCAAGGCCTCCTTCATCGGCACCATCCTCGACGACGCCGGACTGCCGCGGCCCAAGAACCAGCAGATCAACGATCTGGCCGCGGAGATCAGCCCGGAGAGGATCGACGAGGCGGACGCCGACTGGATCTTCACCGGCGTCTACGGCCCCGTGAAGGCCACCAAGCGGGACACCACCCAGGCCAACCCGCTGTGGAAGAACCTCACCGCCGTCAAGGAGGGCCGCGCCAAGAACGTCTCCGACGAGACCTGGTACCTCGGCCTCGGCGTCACGGCCGCCAACCTGGTCCTCGACGACCTGCGCGCCGACCTGGTGAAGTGACGGCCGCACGCGGACGCCGACGTAACGATTCATGACCGGCCGCCGTCCCGCCCCCGCGGGTCCGGCGGCCCGGGACCGCGGGGCACGGAGGACAGGTAGCCTTTCCTCCGTGCCCCGTCTGTCTGAAGTCATCGCCGAGCTCGACGCCCTGTGGCCGCCCGAGCGGGCCGAAGGATGGGACGCGGTCGGCACGGTCTGCGGCGATCCGGACGCCGAGGTGCGCCGGGTGCTCTTCGCCGTCGACCCCGTGCGCGAGATCGCCGACGAGGCGGTGGAGCTCGGCGCGCAGCTGATCGTCACCCACCACCCGCTCTATCTGCGCGGCACGACGACGGTCGCGGCCGGCACCTTCAAGGGCCGGGTCGTGCACACCCTGATCAAGCACGACATCGCCCTGCACGTGGCGCACACCAACGCCGACACCGCGGACCCCGGCGTCTCCGACGCCCTGGCCGGCGCCCTCGACCTGCGCGTCGACCGCCCCCTCGTCCCGGACCCCACCGATCCGGCGGGCCGCCGCGGCCTCGGCCGGATCTGTGTGCTCGACCACCCCGAGACCCTGGCCGCCTTCGCCGCCCGCGCCGCCGCCCGGCTGCCCGCCACCGCCCAGGGCATCCGGCTGGCCGGCGACCCGGAGGCCGTGGTGCGCACGGTCGCGGTGAGCGGCGGCTCCGGGGACAGCCTCTTCGACGCGGTCCGGGCGGCGGGCGTGGACGCCTTCCTCACCGCGGACCTGCGACACCACCCGGCCTCCGAGGCCATCCAGCACTCGCCGCTCGGCCTCGTCGACGCCGCGCACTGGGCCACCGAATGGCCGTGGTGCGAGCAGGCCGCGGCGCAACTCGACGCGATCTCCGACCGCCACGGATGGGACCTGCGGGTCCATGTCTCGAAGCAGGTCACCGACCCCTGGACCACCCACCACTCTTCTGGAGCCCCCAACTGAACGCCGCGCCCGCCGACCAGATCCGACTCCTCGACGTCCAGGCCCTCGACCAGCGCCTCACCCAGCTCGCGCACCGCAGGTCCTCCCTGCCCGAGCACGCCGAGATCGACTCGCTGACCGCCGACCTCGCCCAGCTCCGCGATCTCCTGGTCGCCGCCACCACCGAGGAGAGCGACACCGCCCGCGAGCAGACCAAGGCGGAGCAGGACGTCGACCAGGTGCGCCAGCGCGCCGCCCGCGACCAGCAGCGGCTGGACTCCGGAGCGGTCACCTCGCCCAAGGACCTGGAGAGCCTCCAGCGCGAGATCGTCTCCCTCGCCAAGCGCCAGGGCGACCTGGAGGACGTCGTCCTCGAAGTCATGGAGCGCCGCGAGTCCGTTCAGGAGCGCGTCACCGAGCTGACCGACCGCGTCGCCGCCGTGCAGACCAAGGTCGACGACGCGACCGGGCGCCGGGACACCGCCACCCGCGAGCTGGACGAGGAGGCCGCCACGGTCGCCAAGGAGCGCGAGGTCGTCGCCGCCTCCGTCCCCGCCGACCTGCTCAAGCTGTACGACAAGCTCCGCGCCCAGCAGGGCGGGGTGGGCGCCGCCCGCCTCTACCAGCGCCGTTGCGAGGGCTGCCGGCTGGAGCTCAACATCACCGAGGTCAACGAGGTGAAGGCCGCCGCCCCCGACGCCGTGCTCCGCTGCGAGAACTGCCGCCGCATCCTGGTCCGCACCGCCGACTCGGGGCTGTAGTGGGCGGGCCGCGCCGGTTCGTCGTCGAGGCCGACGGCGGCTCCCGGGGCAACCCGGGCCCCGCCGGCTACGGCGCGGTCGTCATCGACGCGGAGACCGGGGAGACCCTGGCCGAGGCCGCCGAGTACATCGGCGTCGCGACGAACAACGTCGCCGAGTACAAGGGACTCATCGCCGGGCTCCGCGCCGCAGCGGCCCTGGTGCCCGAGGGCGACCCGGACGGCGGTCCGCGCGTCCGCGTGCGGATGGACTCCAAGCTCGTGGTCGAGCAGATGTCGGGCCGCTGGAAGATCAAGCACCCGGACATGAAGCCGCTGGCCGCCGAGGCGGCCCGGATCCTTCCGCCGTCCGCCGTCACCTACGAGTGGATCCCGCGCGAGAGGAACAAGCACGCGGACCGGCTCGCCAACGAGGCCATGGACGCGGGCCGCCGGGGCGAGCAGTGGGAGCCGTCCGCCTCGACCGCCGCCCTCGACACCCGGAGGGACTCGGTGGCCGCCGCCCTGCCACCGGTCTCGGGCCCGCCCGGCGACGCGGCGGCCGGCGCGGCCCGCGCCAGGGCGGCGCTGAACCGCCCGGGGACGGGGACGCCGGCGGCACCCTCGGCCTCCTCTGCCTCTTCGGCCTCCACGGCCCCCTCCGCCACGGCCACCCCGCAGGTCGGCTGGGGATCGGCCCCCGACCTCGGCGCGCCCGCCACCTTCGTGCTGCTGCGCCACGGTGAGACGGCGCTGACGCCGCAGAAGCGGTTCTCCGGCAGCGGCGGCACGGACCCGGAGCTGTCGGCGGCGGGCCGCGAGCAGGCCCGGCGGGCCGCCGAGGCGTTCGCCGCGCGCGGCACGGTGCAGGAGATCGTCTGCTCCCCGCTGCGGCGCTGCCGGGAGACGGCGGGCGCGGTCGCGGCCCGGCTGGGGCTGGAGGTCCGGATCGAGGACGGGCTGCGCGAGACGGACTTCGGGGCCTGGGAGGGCCTGACGTTCGCCGAGGTCAGGGAGCGGTACGGGGAGGACCTGGACGCCTGGCTCGGCTCGGCGAAGGCCGCCCCGACCGGGGGAGGCGAGAGCTTCGCGGAGGTCGCCCGCCGCGTCGCCGCCACCCGCGACCGCCTGGTGACCCGGTACGCGGGCCGCACGGTCCTGCTGGTCACCCATGTCACGCCGATCAAGACCCTGGTCCGGCTGGCCTTGGGCGCGCCCCCGGAGTCGCTGTTCCGCATGGAGCTCTCGGCGGCCTCGGTGTCGGCCGTGGCGTACTACGCGGACGGCAACGCCTCCGTACGGCTGCTGAACGACACCTCGCACCTGCGGTAGCGGCACGGGCCCGGTCCGGTGGACGGGGCCGGGACGGCATCCGGCCCCATCGGCGGGGGGAAGGCCGATGGGGCCGGGGCGGTTCCGCCGGGCCGGGGGATTGTCCGGCGGAACCCGGGTGTCCCGGGAGTCCGGGTCACGTCCTCGAAAGGTCTCGTGCCCCCGGTTGCCGGGAAGCATGCCTGCGAGGTTCGCGGAAGGGCTCGCGCCCGTCGCTTTTCGGCCGCCCGTCGCGGGCGCCGGTTTTCGGCCGCGCGGGGGCGCCGACCGGGGCGCGCGAGCGAACCCGCGCCCGCTCCGGCGCCGCCGAGAAGCGGCTCCGGAGCCCGGCGCTCCGAAGCCCGGAGCACGCCCCGCTCAGCCGCGCAGCGCCGCCGCCTCGGCGGCCAGCTTCTCCACGCGGGACCAGTCCCGGGCCGCCACGGCGTCGCCGGGCACCATCCAGCTGCCGCCCACGCAGCCGACGTTCGGCAGGGCCAGATAGCGCGGGGCGGAGGCGAGGGAGATCCCGCCGGTCGGGCAGAACCGGGCCTGGGGGAGCGGTGCCGACAGGGCCTTCAGATAGGCGGTGCCGCCCGCCGCCTCGGCCGGGAAGAACTTCATCTCGGTGACCCCGCGCTCCAGCAGCGCGACCACCTCGGACGTCGTGGAGACGCCCGGCAGGAACGGCAGCCCCGATGCCTTCATCGCGTCCAGCAGGGTGTCCGTCCACCCCGGGCTCACCAGGAAGCGGGCGCCCGCGGCAGCGGTGTCGGCGACCTGGCGCGGCGCGATCACCGTGCCCGCGCCGACCACCGCGTCCGGGACGCCCTCGGAGATCGCCCGGATCGCGTCCAGGGCGGCGGGGGTGCGCAGCGTCACCTCGATCGCCGGGAGGCCGCCCGCCACCAGGGCGCGGGCGAGCGGCACCGCGTCGGCGGCGTCCTCCAGGACGACCACGGGTACGACGGGGGCGAGGTCCAGCACGGAGGAGGTCATGCCGCCATCCTGCCCGTGGGCGACATGATGCGCAACGAGCGTTGCGCATGCTGCAATAGGGCGGGGCTGGTTCTTCCCGGGCCGACTCCTGGGGCCGCTTCCGATCTCAGGTTCCGCCCGGCCGCCGGTTCGGTCTCCGCTTCCGACCGCCGGATCCGGTCAGTGGATCTCGGTCACCACGACATCGAGCTCCCAGGGCCGCCCGGACCGCGCGGGAGCCTCCGCTTCCACCGCGTAGCCGAGGTCCCGCAGGGCCTCCACCAGTTCCGCCGGGTCCTTCGGACGGGCCCCGGCCACCAGCAGATCCCGGACGATCCGGCCCTTGGTCGCCTTGTTGAAATGGCTGACCACCGACCGTTTCTCGACCCCGTCGACGATCTGGGAGTGGAGGACCCGCACGCTCGCCGTGCGCTCGGCCACCGCACCCTTCGGCTTCCACGCCGCCGTGTACGCGGACGAGCGCAGATCCAGCACCAGTCCGTCCCCGGCGGCCTCCGGCATCACCTCGGCCATCGGCGCCCGCCAGAACGCCCCCAGGGCACCGGTCCCCGGCAGCTTCACCCCCATCGAGCAGCGGTACGAGGGAATCCGGTCGCCCACCCGCACCGCGCCCCACAGCCCGGAGAACACCAGCAGCGACGCCCGCGCCCGGCGCCGGGCCGCCGCGTCCAGGGAGGCCAGGTCCAGCGCGTCGTACAGCACACCGGTGTAGATCTCCCCGGCCGGACGCGTCCCCGCCGTCCGCAGCTCCACGTTCTTCGCGATCTCGCCGCGCAGCCCTTCGCTGAGCCCCAGCACCGCGCGCGCCTTCTCCTCGTCCGCCGCGCACAGCTCCACCAACGCGTCCAGCACGGCGGTGCGCGCCCCGGTCAGACCGGGCAGCGACAGCGACTCGATCTTCAGCGGTGCCCCGCGCCCCGAGGCGGCCTTTCCTTCGGAGGGCGGCAACAGCACGAGCACGGTGGTTCTCCTTCGTACGCACGGAACGGGGCGCGAAACCCCTCGCGCCAGCGTACGGGGACGGGCCCCCGGCCCCCGAACCCGTCGCGCCGGCGTACGGGGCCCCGGTGGAGGTCCCACCCGGGATGCCGCCCGTCCGGCCCGGTCATACGCTCGGTCCATGCCCCGCCGCCATCTACACATGACCGGCGCAGCCGACACCCCGCTGGGCACGGCCCTGCGCGCGCTGCGGACCGAACTCGCGCTCCCCGAGGGCTTTCCCGCCGAGGTGCTCGCGGAGGCGGAGGAGGCGGCGCGGGCCCCGGTGGTCTCCGGGCACGCGGACGCCACGGACCTGCCGTTCCTCACCATCGATCCGCCCGGCTCGCGCGATCTCGACCAGGCGATGCATCTGGCCCGCAGGGCGCACGGCTACCGCGTGCACTACGCCATCGCGGACGTCGCCGCCTTCGTCCGTCCCGGCGGCGCGCTCGACGCCGAGGCCCACCGCCGGGTGAACACCCTCTACTTCCCCGACGGCAGGGTGCCGCTCCACCCCGAGCGGCTCTCCGAGGGCGCGGCGAGCCTGCTGCCCGGCGGGACGCGCCCCGCCGTGCTCTGGGAGATCGACCTCGACGCCGAGGGCGCCGCCGTCGCCACCCGGGTGCGCCGGGCGCTCGTCCGCAGCCGCGCCAGGCTGGACTACGCCGGAGTGCAGCGGATGATCGACAGCGGGGCCGCCGAGGAGCCGCTGGCACTGCTGCGGGACATCGGCACCCTGCGCGAGGAACAGGAGATCGCCCGGGGCGGCATCTCGCTCGACGTGCCCGAGCAGGAGATCGTCGCGCGCGACGGAGGGTACGGACTGGAGTACCGCGCCCCGCTCCCCGCCGATGCCTGGAACGCCCAGATCTCCCTGCTCACCGGCATGGCGGCGGCCCGGCTGATGAGGGACTCGGGCACGGGCATCCTGCGCACCCTGCCCGTCGCCCCGGACGGGGCGGTCGCCCGGCTGCGCCGCTCGGCCGAGGCCCTGCACGTGGACTGGCCGCACCACATGCCGTACGCGGAGGTCGTCCGCTCCCTCGACCCCGAGCGGACCAGCGACGCGGCGTTCCTCCAGGAGTGCACCACCCTGCTGCGCGGCGCCGGATACACGGTCTTCGACCACGGCGAACTGCCGGACCCCGCCGTGCACGCCGCCGTCGCCGACCTGTACACCCACTGCACGGCCCCGCTGCGCCGGCTCGTGGACCGGTACGCGGCCGAACTCTGCCTCGCCACGGCCGCCGGGAGCGATCCGCCGGAGTGGGTCCTGTCCGCGCTGCCCCGACTGCCCAAGGAGATGGCTGAGGGGACCGGCCGCGCCAACACGGTGGAACGCGCGTGCGTGGACCTCGTCGAGGCGGCCCTGCTCAAGGACCGGGTCGGCACGGTCTTCGACGCGTACGTGGTCGACGTCAAGGAGAACGACCCGTCCGTGGGGACCGTCCACATCGACGAACCGGCCGTCGTCGCCCGGATCGAGGGCGGCTCCGCCCCGCTGCCGCTCGGCCGCCGGCTGCGGGTCCGACTCACGCAGGCGGACCCCGGCGCGTCGAAGGTGCTCTTCGCCCCCGCGTGAACGCGGGCCGACGTCCGGTCAGTCGTGGCCGAAGGGCCGCTGCCGCGTTCGCTCTGGCGTGAGCGCGGGCCACGACGGCGGGACAGCCGTGACGGAAGCGCCGCTGCCGCGTTGGCCCCCGCGTGAGCGCGGCCCCGACGTCGGGTCAGTCGTGGCCGATGGACTACGCCCGCGTACGCCCTCGCGTGAGCGCGGCCACGACCGCGCGCGGATCGTCCGCGTGGAAGCGGACCGCGCCCGCCGTCCCCCGCCCGCCGAGGGGGCGCACGAACCCGAGCGGTCCGGTCAGTTCGACCGTCACCGTCGTCTGCCCGCCGACCGCGACGTCCAGCGCCCCGTCCGCCCCCAGGGCCACCGACCGGCCCCCGGGAAAGCGCCGGTCGACCCGCGCGGCGGCGACCGAGGCGGCCGGGACGCGCAGATCGAACAGCGCCCCGTACCGCAGACGGAGCCCGCCGTCCGCCTCCACCACATGCGGCCGGGTCACACAGGCGGCGTGCAGCGCGAGCACCAGCACCACCCCGTAGACGTCCACGACCAGCAGGATCCGGTGGACCACCGGCCACGGGACCAGCAGCGCCAGCATCACGGTCTCCACCACGGAGACGAAGAGGAAGCCGTACATCATCGCGGTCTGCGGCCCGGTGTACGGGACGGCGAGGGCCGTCCCCGGTACGGCGTGGCGGCGGCGCAGCACCCACAGCCCGAGGCTGTGCAGCGCCCGCAGCTCGTGCACGACCAGCCGGCGCACCACCACCGGTACGACGCTCCGCACCGCCCCGGCCACCGCCTCCCGCCACCCCGCTCCCGCCCGGCGCCCTGCCCGCACCAGCCGCGCCAGGACCACCGCCTCCAGCACGAGGACGGCGAGCAGCAGCCCCTCCACCCCCGCCACCACGGCCACCGGAACCCGTACCCCGGCCACCAGGCAGACCACGACCGCCAGTTCGGCGGGCAGCAGCGCCCCCGCCGCGATCCGTGCTCCCCGTACCCAGGTCATCGCCGGTCCCCCTTTCCCGCCCGTCTCCGCGCCTCCACCCGCGCCACCAGCGCCGCCATGACCCGGCGCACCACCTCGGCCTGCGCCGGCGGATAGTCCGCCAACAGGGCCTCCCCGACGCCGGTCGGCTCCGGTCCGCCCTCCGGGAGGGTGGCCAGCAGTTCCTCCGGCACGAGCGCGGTGATCCGCGCGGCCAGGGGCCCGATCCGGGGATCGTCCACAGGCGCCGATTCGAGCGCGTCCAGCTCCCCGTACAGCGCGAGCACGGCCGGATCGTCGGCCAGGGCACGCAGCGCGGAGAACACCCCGCTGTCCGCTGTGGCCGTGTCCAGCAGCTCCAGATGCTCACGGTCCCGGGCGGCGGCGGGGGACCCGGTGACGGGCCCGGCGGCGAGCAGCCCGGCGAGCGCGGGGGAGACGGGCCCCGCCCCGGCGGCGACCCCCGCCCGCAGCTCCGCCAGCCGCGCCCGGCGCTCGCCGATCTCCCGTTGCTGCCGCGCGAGATCGTCGTCCAGCTCCGCCAGCACCTCCCCGAGCGGCCGCCCGGCGTCCCCGGCCAGGGCCTCCCGCACCTCGTCGAGGCGGAGCCCCAGCTCGCTGAGCCGGCGGACGCGGGCCAGGGCCACGGCGTCGCGGACGGTGTAGGAGCGGTAGCCGTTGGCCCGGCGGGCCGGCTCCGCCAGCAGCCCGATGCGGTGGTAGTGGCGTACGGCCCGGGGGGTGAGCCCGACGAGTGCGGCGATCTCTCCGATGCGCATGGGACCAGTAAAAACCTTGACGCCGCGACAAGGTCAAGCGCCCGAGCCGCCCCCCGCTCCCAGGGACGCGGCCCCGCGTCTCGTACGATCGCGCCTTCGGCCGCCCCGGCCCGCACCCCGTACCCGAGACCCGGAGGAGGCCGCCGTGCCCGACCACGACGAGGCGTCCGCCGCACCGGCCGGCGACCGCCGCCACCGGATCCTGGCCGCCGCGCGCGAACTCCTGGAACGGGAGGGGCCAGCCGCGCTCACGATGCGCCGTGTCGCCGGGACCATGGGCGTCACCGCGCCCTCCCTCTACAAGTACTTCCCGGACAAGTCGGCCGTGGTGGACGCCCTGGCCGACGCGATGCTCCGGGAGATCGCGGACGTCCTGGAAGGGGCCGAGCAGGCGTCCCCCGGCTCGTTCCCCGCCCTGGCCACCGCGTACCGCACCCACGCCCTGGTCCACCCCCACCTCTACCGCCTCATCACCGCCCGCCCCCTCCCGCGCGACCTGGAAGCACGCGCCGCCGCCCCGCTCCTGCGCGCCCTCTCCGGCGACGAGGCCCGCGCCCGGGCGGCCTGGGCCTTCGCCCACGGCATGGTCACCATGGAACTCAACGGCCGCTTCCCCACGGACGCCACCGTCACCGCGGCCTGGCACGCGGGCATCGACGCCTTCGCCCGGACGGGTCCGGTCGGCCTCTGACGGGTCCCGGTCCCACCCCCCCCGATCGAGGGAACGCCTCCTCTACCCACGGGCGGCGGACCCGCCCGTGCCCCATCCTGGCGAACGACCGGGACCGAGGAAGGGGCACGACATGCCTGCCATGCCGCACGAGCCGCTCCCGCAGGCGGATGTCCTGCTCGAGGGCTTCCTGGCGCTGGACCCACCCGAAGGCTTCCGTGCCGAGCTGATCGAGGGGGACATCGTGCTGACGCCGCCGCCGGACGGGGACCATGAGGACTACATCGGCCTGATTCTGGAGCAGGTGATCACCCGGTCCCGCACCAAGATGCAGTTCTCCGGAAACAAGGGCCTGAAGCTCCGCAGTGGTGGAGGCTGCCCCAAGAACCACGCCATCCCCGACGGCACCTTCGCCCCCTCCGCACTGCGCCTCTACCGGGGCGCCGACCCGTGGATGCCCTGCGAGGGCGTCGCGCTGGTGGTCGAGGTCACGTCCTCGAAGCCGGAGCCCGACCGCACCGCGAAACGGCACTGCTACGCCCGGGGCCCCATCCCCCTCTACCTGCTGGTCGACCGGGAGCAGTCCTCGGTCACCCTGTTCAGCGACCCGGGCGACGACGACTACCGCCAGCACTGCACGATCCCCTTCGGCAAGGAGATCCACCTCCCGGCCCCCTTCGCGCTCGACCTGCGGACCGACGCCTTCATCTGACCGGTACGATGGGCCCACGGCAGACGAGCCGGGCGGACGGCCGCGTGAGGATCTTCGGACCCTCCCGAGGAACGTCCGGGCTCCACAGGGCAGGGTGATGGCTAACGGCCACCCGGGGTGACCCGCGGGACAGTGCCACAGAGAACAGACCGCCCGGGATTCCGATCCCGGGTAAGGGTGAAACGGTGGTGTAAGAGACCACCAGCGCCTGAGGTGACTCAGGCGGCTAGGTAAACCCCACCCGGAGCAAGGTCAAGAGGGGCCGTCGCACGACGGCCCTGCGCGAACGTTCGAGGGCGGCCCGCCCGAGTTCGCGGGTAGACCGCACGAGGCCGGCAGCAATGCCGGTCCTAGATGGATGGCCGTCTCCCCGGCCGCCGCGAGGCGCCCGGGTGACAGAACCCGGCGTACAGCCCGACTCGTCTGCCCCCTATCCGCGGCTTCACCTGTGGCTTTACCTGCCGATGGGCCCCTTACTCACGTCTTCGGTCCGCACGTTCTTGATCTTGATCCAGTCGGGGGACCGGGCGCCGGGTCGGTAGCGTGAGTCGAGGCGTTTGGCGATGATCCCCTCCAGTCCTGCCTCGCGGGTTGCGTCCAGTGCGCTCCGGGCGTGATCGACGACGGCTGCGGGCACCGACCAGGCCGGGCCGTCCAGACCGAGTCCGGTCAGGGCCTGGCGTCGCCGGGTCCTCGGCAGGCCGGTGAGGTCCCGGCCGTCGAGAAGCAGCACGTCGAAGAGGACCAGATGGACGGGGACGCGCAGCGCGGCCGTGCCGGGGGCGCCCGCCACGCCCATGCGGGCCTGCAGACGCCCGAAGTCGAGGCGGCCGTCGGCGTCGGGGGCGACGATCTCCCCGTCCAGCACCGCCGGCCTCGCGCCCACCGCGTCAGACAGCCCGTGCTTCCTGCGGGGCTGGTCGCATGGGCTGGCGTTTTGTGCCGCTGAACGTGGCCGATTACTCCCGTCGGGAGGTATCCGTGGTGGCGTCGCTGCACTGGCTGGAGTCATGTTGCTGTCATGCGGCAGGTGCTTGGCGTGGCCCGTCGTCCCTGCCACATGACAGCTATGGGTTAGTGGAGGGCTGGGATGGTGTTCCAGCCAGCGGCGCCGACGAGGCGGGGTTGGCTGTGGGTGGTCTTGCCGCCTGGGTAGAACAGCAGGCATCCGGACGGGCAGGTTGTGGTGCCCGGGGTGCCGTCATCCTTGTCATACTTGATTATTTTGTCCGCGTCTGCAGCGGTGGTCGCCCAGATGTCCCCATACTCCTGGTTTGCCTTGGGCTGGAACTCGCGGTAGGGGATTATTTCGCCGTCGTCGAAGGTCTTTGAGGTTACTGTGCCTTCCGCGTTGCCATGGGCGGCCAGGGCGGGCCGGCTGGTCTGGCTCCAGCCGCCGGTGCCGTAGGTAGTTGGGTTGCCCAGGTCGTAGCCGTGGCTGGTGAGTTGCCCGGGGTAGAGGATGAGCTCGTAGCTGTCGGAGTTACGGGCGATGATGTCCTGGATGCCGTCGTCGTTCTGGTCGCCGACAGCGAGGATGTCCATGTTCTGCCACCGGGTAAGGTTGCCAATCCTTCGTGGACCGTTGAGCGGCGTGGTGGGGTCGGAGTCCTCGTCGATGAAGTCGAAAGGTCTCGTTTGGTCGGCCGTTCCGTCGACGGTGGTGATGCCGCTGTAGAGCCACAGGGAGGCAAAAACGCAGGAGCCATTCTTATCGAGGTCGGTGATGCACTCGACAGTGATCAGGTCGCCGCCGCCGGCATGCCTCGTTCCGTCGGCGTCGACAGCTATGTTCTGGTCGATGTCGCCGTTGGTGACGATCTGCAGTGTGCGGGTCCAGTCGGTGCCGCTGTCGACGTTGGGGTGTGTGAGCTCGTTCCGGTACCGATACAGGGGGCTGCCCATGCCGTCACCGCTGTAGAGGTAGAGCTTGCCGTCGCTGAGCCGGGCGATGGTGTCCTCGTAGCCGTCAGGTGAGGCGGTCTTACTGTTGGAGCCCCGGTAGTCGCCGCCGTGTGCGACCAGCGAGTCCCGCCAGCCGCCGGTTCCGGCGTTCTTGGCAGAGGCGACCTTGCCGCTGCCGTCGCCGGCGTAGAAGAGGAGCTTGGCGTCGGTGTCTGTGGCGAGAAGGTCGGCGTAGCCGTCTCCGTTCAGGTCGCCTTCGAGGTCGTGCTTGTGGTAGTGGGGAGTTCCAGGGTTCGTGCCAGGGGCGTAGACGAAGTCGGAGGGACCGGTTCCCAGCGTGGTGACCGAGGTGTCGTCCAGGGGGGAGTGGTTGCCGGCCTTGTCGTACGCCACCACGGTGATGATGCTTTCGGGGTATCCGGTTGGAGTGATGGTGGTGGTGGCGGTGTGTTCGTCACTGCCGACCGGGACCCATTGGTTGCCGTTGCAGCGGGTGCTGGAGACGGAGAGTACCTTCTCGACTGCAACGCAGAAGCCTGCCAGGTCTGTTGCGTCGTGGTGGAGCTTGAGCTGTGCCGTGGTGCGTGCCTGGACCTTGAGAGTCGGATCGGGCATGGGCTTGTTGTTGATGGCGAGGTCTACTGCGCCGGCCGGGCCGGTGGAGTCAACGGTGAACGCGCACTCGGCGGTGGTAGGGCTGTTGGTGCCCTCGTCGTCCGTTGCGTAGACCTTCCACTTGTAGCTTCCGCTGGTCAGGGGGTTGGCTGTGTGAGCGTCGGCGGATTGCCCGCTGCTCACCTTGGTGTCCTGCTTGACGGGGATGGATGTGCCGGTGCTGGTGGTGACGGAGAAGTGCGGAGTGAGTGTCCCGCCGTCCTTGTCGAACAGCTTGGCAGTCATGGCTAGTTGGCTGCTGCCTATGAGGCCGCCGCAGGGCACGGCCTTGTTGCCGTCTCCGCCCTCCACGTACTCGCCTTCGTAGGCGGCATGCGTCTTGACTTCGGGCTTGTAGTTGTACTTGACCTCGAGTACGGGGTCGTTCTCGAAGCGCTTGTAGCTGTCGTTGCTGCCTTCGTAGGAGGCGTCTGCTTTGAGGCCCAGGGTGACGTTGGTCCAGCCCTTGGTGGCGGCTTCCTGGATCTTGGCGGTCAGTGCGGCGCTCTTGTAGTCCTCGCCCTTCACTCCGGGACAGTAGGTGGCGTTACCGTGGGCGAAGGACTTCTCGGCGAGGTAGTCGACCCACCAGCCGCTGCTGTTGGTCCAGGACGGCGCGTTGTCAAGGGAGTTGGTGGCCCACAGTTCGGTGGGTCCGGCTGCTGAGGCGTCGCAGCCCCAGGAGTGGGTCTCGCGCACGGCGAAGGTGACGTCCTGGATGTCGGATCCTTCCAGTCCGTGGGTGTTCATCTGGAAGAACGAGCGGGTTTTGCCGGTGCCGTTGTAGCCCACGCGTGGCTCGTCAGCCGGGTTGCTTGAGTTCCAGCCGGCCCCGTTGACGAAGGTGCCGCCGGGTTCAGCCGAATACACCACCGCCCACTTGGTGCGGTTCCCGTCGCCGAAGTTGGGGTCGATGATCAGGGGGAACTGATCTGCGGCAGCGAGCAGTGCAGGGTCGGGGTTCAGGGTCAGGGTGGAGCCGGAAAGGTCGACCGCGACCGGTGCCGTGCTGGGAGAAGGAGTCTCCTCCTCGACAGTCGCTCTTCTCGCGGCAGGGGCGTGGCCGTCGAGGGCAGTGGTGGGCTGTTCCCACATCTTTGGCTTCGGTGCGCTGAAGAGGACGCTGCCGGTGGCGTCCTTGGCGAGCAGGTTGCCGTCGGCGTCGCTTTCGAGGGTTACACCCTGTGAGCTGATGCCCAGGTCGATGGAGGCCAGTGCAGGGTTGGACGCTGCCGCGGCGGTTTTGACGATGAGGTGTTCGGAGAACCCGTCGACCTCGGCAGTGATCTTGAGATCAACATCCGGAAGCACCGACTCGTACAGAGCGCTGTCGCCGTCGAGTACCGGCTCGGGCAGTGCGGTGGGCCAACTCAGGCCAAGCGAAGCGTTGTTCTTGGTCATGGTGGCCAACGGGCCGTTGCCGCCGCCCGAGAACGCCATGGCGAAGACGGGTGCGGCCGGCCCGACCGTTCCGTCGTCATGGCGCACCATGGTCGCGTCGGCCTTCTGCCAGACCCGGTCGTACCGCGTCCACACCGGAGTGCTGTAGATGCGCCGCGTGGTGGTGCCGTCCGGGTTGGCGTAGACCTCCACTGCCTCCTCGCGCTGGTCCAGGATCTCCACCCGCTCGCCTGATGATGCTGCGAGGGCGAACGCCCTGGACTCCGCGGCGGCCACGTGCTGGTCCGAACTGTCTTGAGTTTCCTTGGCACTTGACCGGTCCGGTGCCGCGAGAGTTATGGCGGTTGCCAAGGGCAGGGAAAGGGAAAGGAGGATGGCGAAATTCCGTCTTTGCAAACCGAACCGCGGTCTTCTGGGTTGTCTCATGCGGTGCTTCCTGTCTGGACCGAGCGCCGGTTATCCGGCGCTGCGGATCCGAAGAATAGGCGACGCGAACGCCTCGGCCAGTCCCGCATATGAATAGTGGGAGGTAGTCCGACAAGAAGCGGGTGATTGCCCGAGTCTGCCCATGTTCAAACCATGATCACCCGCAAAATCACGGGTCAACGCCACATGTGACTAAGGCGGTTGCTTTGGGAGGGTCTCAATGCTTGTCGTTGCGTGTAGAGGGAAACTCTTTACCCGACGGGGGTTGTGTGCCGATCCTGTGATGCAGTTGTATTCGCCTGCCGATCATGTGTGATTTCTAGGGGTGGGGATCTCTTATGCAGCAGCGCGGCCTGCGTTCTTTGCTGGCCTCCAGACGCTTCCGTCGATCCGGATCTAGCCGGGCGAGGGTTGCGATCGTGGGGAGTACGAGCGCCGCTCTGCTGCTATCTCTCCTGTCGATACCAGCCGTTGCGGCAGAAGGCACCTTCGAGCAGAGGCCTGTGCCGAAGACCGCGTCGGTGGATGGCAGCGACTTCAAGACGGGTGCCACTGCGTCCCGGCCCGCCCCGGCGAAGGCGTGGAAGCCAGCCTCCGTCGCGTGGCCGGAGCCCGGCCACGCGGCCGTGGACTTGACCGCGGCCGGGAAGACCGCCGGCGGCAAGCGGCGTGCTGGGAACCTGCCGGTGGCGGTGAGTCCCGTGGCCGCAAGCAAGACCCTGACCGGTGCCGCCCCCGGCAAGCTCGACGTGACGCTTCTGGACCGTGC
The DNA here is from genome assembly GCF_053597115.1 of Streptomyces sp. NPDC001515. Classification (NCBI taxonomy): domain Bacteria; kingdom Bacillati; phylum Actinomycetota; class Actinomycetes; order Kitasatosporales; family Streptomycetaceae; genus Streptomyces; species Streptomyces sp. NPDC001515. The sequence continues at coordinate 34,480 of NZ_JBSFHN010000019.1, read as the reverse complement.
CGCGGCCCGGCGCGCCGGCGTCGAGGGGCTTTTGCTGAAGGTGCAGCGCCTGGACGGTGAGCGCACGTCAGGCGGGGTGCGGGTCGAGGTCGACTATGCCGGCATTCGCGACGCCTATGGCGCGGGCTGGTCCTCCCGGCTGCGCCTGGTCCAGCTGCCCGCCTGCGCAGTGACCACCCCGGCCAAGCCGGCCTGCCGCACCGCCAAACCGCTGGCTACCGACAACGACGCCACCGCCAGCACCCTGAGCGCGCGGGTTACTCTCTCGGCTGCCCCTGCCGCATCGGCGTCCGGTGAGGGCGCGATGACGGTGCTGGCGGCGACCTCCGAGGCGACAGGCAGCGAGGGCTCGTTCAAGGCCACCTCGCTGTCCCCGTCCGGGTCGTGGTCTGCGGGCGGGAACTCCGGCGGGTTCGCCTGGAACGTGCCGCTGGACGCACCGGCGGTACCCGGCGGCCTCGCCCCGAAGGTGGCGCTGTCGTACAACTCCTCGTCCGTGGACGGCCGCACGGCCTCGACGAACAACCAGAGCTCGTGGATCGGTGAGGGCTGGGAGTACTCGCCCGGATTCATCGAGCGCTCGTACGCCTCCTGCGAGAACGACAAGGAGGGCGGCAACAACACCAGCAAGGTCGGTGATCTGTGCTGGAAGTCGGAGAATGCCACGCTCTCCCTGAACGGCTCGTCCAACCAGCTCGTCTACGCAGGTAGCAACACGTGGAAGCTGAAGGGCGACGACGGTTCCCGCGTGGAGCGGGTCTACGACAGCTCCGACAACAACTCCGGCGATGACGACTTCGAGTACTGGAAGGTCACCACGCAGGACGGCACCCAGTACTGGTTCGGAAAGAACCACCTGCCCGGCTGGGAAACCGGCAAGGCGGAGACGAACTCCGTGTTCACCGTCCCGGTCTACGGCAACCACACGGGCGAACCCGGCCACGACGCGGACTTCGCCTCCTCGGCCGAGACGCAGGGCTGGCGCTGGAACCTCGACTACGTCGTGGACCCGCACGGCAATGCGATGGCCATGTATTACACGAAGGAAACCGGCTACTACGCGCAGAACGCCAAGGCCGACACCCCCAAGCCGTACATCCGCGGCGGATACCTCACCAAGATCGACTACGGGCTGAGGGACGGCGCCGTCTACAGCACGGCCAACCCGGGCGCGCGGATCACCTTCACGTCGAAGGACCGCTGCCTGACCGACTGCACATTTGACGCGGACCACGCCACCAACTGGCCGGACACCCCCGTCGACCTGGACTGCGCGTCCACCGGCACCTGCGTGCAGTTCGGCCCCTCGTTCTGGACCAAGAAGCGCCTGACCGCGATTAATACCTACGCGCTGTCCGGCACCACCATGACTCCGGTGGACACATGGTCCCTGGCCCAGTCGTTCCCCAACACGGGTGACACCTCCTCGCCCGCACTCTGGCTGGACTCCATCCAGCGCACCGCTCAGGCCGGCGCCCTCGCCGATGTACTCCTGCCGAAGACAACCTTCACCGGTGAAACGCGTGCCAACCGGGTGGACGCCGCCGAGGGCCGTCCACCGCTGTTCAAGCGCCGTCTGACGAAGATCACCAACGAGACCGGCGGCCAGACCCTGGTCACCTACAGCCCCGCCGAATGCACGACGGCCACCCTGCCCAGCGCCGACACCAACACCAAGCGCTGCTACCCCTCATGGTGGACACCCGAGGGCGCGATAGACCCGGTCAAGGACTGGTGGCACAAGTACGTGGTCACTCAGGTGGTGGAGGACGACACCACCTTCGGAACCGGATCCGGCTCCAAGGTCACCACCTACGAGTACGCGGACGGCCCTAACTGGCGCCGCGACACCGGCGAGTTCACGCTCGACAAGCAGCGCACATGGTCCGACTTCCGCGGCTACGGCACCGTGCGCACCTACGTGGGCGGCAGCAACCGCACCAAGAGCGAGAACACCTACTTCCTCGGCATGGCCGGCGACACCCTCGCCAACGGCACCGCCCGCACCGTCGCGAAGATCAACGGCATCACCGACAGGGACGACTTCGCAGGCCGGATCGCCCAGTCACGCACCTACGACAAGGACGGCACCGGCGGCAAGATCGTCGCCAAAACCACCTACACCCCCTGGGAATCCGCAGCCACCGCGACCCAGACAGTCACCGGCATCACCGACCCGGACAAGCCCGGCGTCGCAGGACCCAGCCTCCCCGCAAAAACCGCCCGCTTCTCCGGCACCGTCACCGAGGCAGCGGCAACACTCCTGGACGACGGCACCAGCTGGCGGACCCTGACCACGACCCGCACCTACGACACCACCTACGGACTGCTGCTCACCGAAGGTGACGACGGCGCCGGCCAGACCGAAACGAAGTGCACCCGCACCTCCTACGTCACTCCGGACACCACCAACTGGCTGATCAACTACCCGCAGACCGTCACCACGACAAGCCACAGCCCGTGCGCCACGGGGTATCTCAACGCAGCCGTCCTCTCCTCGGCCCGCACCTACTACGACAGCCAGGCCCTCGGCGTCGCACCGAAGCCGGGCCAGGACAACATCACCAAGACCGAGCAGGCCGCCAAGCGTGATGCCAGCGACAACCTGGTGTGGGAAACCACACTTCAGGCAGCCACGTTCGACACCTACGGCCGCCCGCTGACGGCCAAGGGCCAAGACGGGCAGACCACCACCACCGCCTACAGCCCCACCACCGGCGCACAGCCCACCAAGATCACCGTCACCGACGCCAAGGGATACGCCACCAGCACCGACCTCGACGGACTGCGCGGCCTCACGCTGAAGACGACCGACGCCAACGGACGCACAGCCACCAGCCAGTACGACGCTGTCGGCCGCCTCGTCAAGGGCTGGCGCGCCGGGCGGGACACCACAACCACACCGAACGCCGCCTTCACCTACACCCTCTCCTCAACGGCCCCCTCCACCGTCACCAGCAAGACCCTGTACGAAGACGGCACCCTCGGCACCAGCATCACCCTGGTCGACTCCCTGCTGCGCCCGCGGCAGACCCAGGCCGACGCCATCGGCGTCACCGGCCGGGTGATCACCGACACCTTCTACGACGACCACGGCCGCGCGTACCGCTCCAACGCCAGCTACTACAACAGCCAGCCTGCCGTCACCACGCCGTTCGTCGTGACGGACAACCAGGTCCCGGCCGCCACCCTCCTCCAGTACGACACCCGCGGCCGGACCACGGCATCGATCCAGCTCGCGCTCAACGTGGAGAAGTGGCGCACCACCACCAGCTACGGCGCCTTCTGGGCCTCCGTTGTGCCGCCTGCGGGGGACACTGCCACCCTGGACATCACCGATGTCCGCGGCCGGCTGACCGAGCACCGCGAGTACAAGGACCGCACCCCCGTCATCGGGGCCGCAGCCACCCAGTACGAGAAGACCACGCGTAGCTACGACACGGCCGGACAACTGGCCAAGGTGATCGAACCGTCAGGCCGCAGCACCTGGACCTACGCCTACGACTTGCGCGGTCGCCAGACCACGACCACTGATCCCGACAAGGGCACCACCACCCTCACCTACGGCACCGACGGACGCCTCCAGACATCCACCGATGCCCGCGGTACCACTCTGGCCACCACGTATGACGTCCTGGGCCGTAAGACCAGCCTGCGCAAGGATTCCGTCACCGGCACCAAGCTGGCCGAGTGGACCTATGACACCGCCCCGGCAGGCAAGGGCCTGCTGGCCAGCTCGACCCGGTTCGACTCGACTATCACCGCAGGGGCTGCCTACACCACCGCGGTCACCGGCTACGACACCGCCGGGCAGCCCACCGGCACCAAGGTCACCATTCCGTCGGTGACCGGCGAGGAGAAGCTCGCCGGCACCTACACCATCGCCACCACCGCCACGCCGGCCAACGGCCTCCCGGCCTCCGCCGCTTACAGCACCGGCAACACCAACGCGACGACCGCGCTGCCCGCGGAGACCGTCACCAGCCATTACGGCGCACAGGACCAGCTCGCCATCGTCGACGGCACCCTGTCCCAGGTCTACCTCCGCGGCGCCTCCTACACACCCTTCGGTGAACTCGCCCAGGCCGAACTCGGCAACAGCGGCAGCCGGGTATTCCAGACGAACACCTACGACTCGGTCACCCACCAACTCGCCAAGTCCATCGTCGACCGGGAAGCCAACGCGCCGACCACCCTGTCCAGCACCAATTACACCTACGACCCGGCCGGAAACGTCACCCGCATCCGCGACGACCAGAACGACGGCACCATCGCCGACGACCAGTGCTTCGCCTACGACTGGGCCCGCCGGATGACCGAGGCCTGGACCACCGCAGACGGCTGCGTGAGCAAGCCGGTCAACGCAACCGGCACGCCCGCACTGGGCACGGTCGACCCGTACTGGACCAGCTGGACCTTCACCGACACCGGACAGCGCGCCAAGGAAACCCAGCACAAGGCCGGCCCCATCACCGCGGACACCACCCGCACCTACACCTACCCCACCACCACCGGCGCCGCCCAGGCCCACGGCCTGCGCTCGGTGACCGCCACCGGCGGCACCACCGGCACCGACACCTACACCTACGACGCCACCGGCAACCTCAAAACCAAAACCCCCGCCGGCGGCGCCACCCAGACCCTCGCCTGGAACGACGAAGGCAAACTCGCCACCTCCACCATCTCCAGCGCCACCACCAGCTTCCTCTACGACACCGAGGGCACCCGACTCCTGCGCCGCGACCCCACCGCGACCACCCTCTACCTGCCCGGCGGCCAAGAACTCGTCCTGACCAAAGCCGCAGGCACACTGGCCGGCACCCGCTACTACACCGTCCCCGGCGGCTCCGCAGTACGCACCAGCAGCGACGACAAGGTCCGCATCCTCGTCGCCGACCACCACGGAACCAACCAACTCTCCATCAGCGCCACCACCCTTACCACCAACCGCCGCAAGAGCCTCCCCTACGGCAGCCCCCGCGGCACCGCACCAGCCTTCTGGCCAGGCCAGAAAGGCTTCGTCGGCGGCGACATCGACCCCACCACCAACCTCACCCACATCGGCGCCCGCGAATACGACCCGACCATCGGCCAGTTCATCAGCGTCGACCCGGTCATGACCCTCGATCAAACCCAGTCACTCAACGGCTATAGCTACGCCAACCAGCACCCCGCCACCAGCAGCGACCCCACCGGCATGTGCGACGACCCCACCGGTAACGGGCACTGCGTCCCGGGTAAGTTCGGAAAGGATGCCGAGGACAAGGCATTCAAGCCCAACGGTGAGCTCGCCGACGACGGCGGCACCACGGGCGGTGGAGGCGGTGGAGGTGGGTTTGCTGGCGCCACGGGGTCCACGACCGCAAGTACCGAGGACAACTGCAGCTTCTGGTCAAAGTGCGGGCTGCAGCGGACCTGGGACACCTACAAAGCCCCCGTGATCTCCATGGCCACGGAAATTGGCGTCGGTGCTCTGTGCTACGGCACGACCATCAGCTCCGCCCCCCTCACAGGAGGCGCGAGTCTCGCGGGAACTGCAGGATGTGGCGCCATCGCGGGCGCTGCGGGCGCACTCACCTACAACTGGATGAGCGACGACGCCGACCACAGCGCCAGCGGCCAATTCGGCGACATGGCAAACGGAGCCATCTGGGGAGCAGCCAGCACCGTAGTAACGACCGCTTTCGCAGCCAAGATTCTGGGCGCCTGCCACAGCTTCCTTCCTGGCACCGGAGTACTCCTGGCCGACGGCACACGCCGAGCCATCGAAGACATCAAGGCCGGCGACACAGTAACAACCACCGACACAGCCAACGGAAAAACCGTCAAAAAGAAGGTCGTAGACACTATAACGACCGAAGACGACAAAGCCTTCACAGACGTCACCATCGCTGCCGACGATGGACCGTCCAGCATCATCGCTACGGACACGCATCCCTTCTGGGTCCCCGAGCTCAAGAAATGGATCCAAGCCGGCGATCTCCAGGTAGGTCAATGGCTCAGAACAAGCGCCGGGACCCACGTTCAGATCACTGCGGTCACCCACTACACCAAGCGACAGCGCACTCACGACCTCACCATCCAGGGCATCCACGCGTACTATGTACTCGCAGGTGCCACGCCAGTCCTGGTTCACAACTGCGGCGGGCGAACCAATTACATGAAAGCGGACGACCCGTTCGCTATCTCTCATGCGAATACGAAGCCGCTTGAAGGTTTTCATGATGTTGTCATACATGGAACGCCGAACTCGGTGACTCCCACGATTTCAGGATCTCCACATTACGACCATCGATGGCTTGCGAACAGGCTGTCACGTGATCCTTCCTATCCGGGTGGCGATATTCGCCTGTGCTCGTGTTCCACCGGTTCATCCGACGGATCATTTGCTCAGAACCTGGCAAACAAAATGGGGGTTAACGTCCTAGCCCCCCAGCATACGCTTTGGGTTTTCCCCTCGGGTGGTTTGTGGGTTGGTCCTTCGCGATTCCAAATAAGCCGGTCCGCAGATATGTGGACACTCTTCAGTCCGGGTGGTGGAAGATAGTCCGGGTGTGCAAGGTTCGGAGTGGGGTGGTCGCGACAACAGGTTCTGTGCACCCCCATCCCGGAGTGAAGAATTCATATCGAATCGAAAGTTGATTAAGTGGCCGTCAAGAACCTGGGATTCTTTAAGGAACTCCCTCATGGTGATGCTCGGGGTCCTTCCTTGTTGGAGTGTGCGGCGAAAGGAGATCTGCGAATCCAAGGCGCAATTGCTGAATATTTGGAGGGAGGTTCAACGCTAGCGGCAACTGCGCAGAGGGTGTTCGATGTGCTGAGTGAGACGAAGCGGGATGCGGGCCCGCTTGCCATTATGACGGATGGTGTATGGATGTGGCCGGCTGATCTTGCGTACTATGTGCGTGAATATAATATCTCACTTCCGGAGGGCTTTATTGCCCATGCTCGCTCTCTGGGTTGGGTGGCTCCTAGTCTGACTTCGGCAGATCTCCTCTTGATTGAGGCGGAGATGCTTCCCGGGTGACGTCGACTTCTTCCTATTGCAGGTAGCGAGAGGTCTCTCGGAAGTCCCTCGGGCAGCGCTGAAATTCGGTGAAGAGTCCCTGAGATGGTTGTGATGAGGTCGGTAGCCACATCTTTCGTACCCCTGCCAACTTGTGTCTGAAACCGTCCTGGTCCCGGGGCGACACCGAGCGGACGGTCGGGCTCACGAGAGGCTGTCGGGGGCGAGGTCCGGGCGGAGGCGGTGCCAGGAGGGGTGGCGCAGGTGTCCGGCGCGGGTGCGGGTGCTGTAGGTGATTTCGGCGACGAGGCGGGGCAGGACCCAGCGGGCTCCGGGGACCGCGGGGTCGTGGTCGAAGGGGCAGTCGGGCCAGGCCGCGGCGGTCAGCAGGGCGGCGAGCTGCCCGCGTTCGCGGTCGCTCCAGCCGGTGCCCACGGACCCGATGTAGCGCAGCCCGCCCTTGTGGCGCTCCCCGAGCAGGACGGCCCCCGGGAGTCCTTCCAGCCGGCCGCGACCCGGAACCCAGCCGCCGATGACGGCGTCTTCGGTCCGCACGTTCTTGATCTTGATCCAGTCGGGGGACCGGGCGCCGGGTCGGTAGCGTGAGTCGAGGCGTTTGGCGACGATCCCCTCCAGTCCTGCCTCGCGGGTGGCGTCCAACGCGCTCCGGGCGTGATCGACGACGGCTGCGGGCACCGACCAGGCCGGGCCGTCCAGACCGAGTCCGGTCAGGGCCTGGCGTCGCCGGGTCCACGGCAGGCCGGTGAGGTCCCGGCCGTCGAGAAGCAGCACGTCGAAGAGGACCAGATGGACGGGGACGCGCAGCGCGGTCGCGCCGGGGGCGCCCGCCACGCCCATGCGGGACTGCAGACGCCCGAAGTCGGGGCGGCCGTCGGCGTCGGGGGCGACGATCTCCCCGTCCAGCACCGCCGGCCTCGCGCCCACCGCGTCCGGCAGGCCGTGCAACTCCGGATAGGCGGCGGTGATCGTGTGCCCGGCCCGCGAGCGGATGGTCACCGTCCCGTCGCCGGGGAGGTAGACGAGCACTCGCTGGCCGTCCTGCTTCGTCTCTACGGCCCACCGCGCGTCACCCCCGGGCAGCGGCAGGCTTCCTGGGGTGGCCAGCATGGGCTCGAAGACGGGCAGCGAGGGCAGCGAAGGCAGCGACATGCGCCAGATGTGGCCGCAACGCACCCTCGCTACACCCCGGCCGGACCCTTTCGCCCGAACTGCCCAAAGCTGCCCGAATCCCCTTGAGCGCGTATACGCCCACCATCCCCGCGGCCCGGGTGGCGGGTGTCAGCCCGCGATCAGGATCCCGCCCACCGCGGCCGCCGCCACCCCCACGAGGAGGGCCACGACGGCGAACGCGATCTCGCCGGCGCGGGAGCGGTGTTCGGCGGCGAGGTCCGTGGTGAAGACGCTCGGGTCGTCGGGGCGGTAGTGGATCGTGAGGTCCCGGCCGCGTGAGCCGACGGGATCGCGCAGCCCTGTGGTGCGGTAGGCGGTGACGGCGGTGCCGTCGTGCGTGGTGAAGGCGACGACCGGGGTGTGGCTGGTGAGGGTGCCGCTGTCCTCGTCGACGGTGACGTCCTTCAGTACGGCGATGACGCGCCCCGGGACCGGGCCGCCGGAGGCGAGGGCCTCGACGCGCCGGCGCGTGTCGCGGACGGCCCCGGGCAGGTAGGTCGCGCCCAGCAGCGTCCAGGGCACGCCGAAGCCGACGAGGGCCCACGGCCAGCCCCGGTCGATCGAGGCGACGACGACCAGCCCGACGTAGATGAGGAAGACCGCGAAGGTGGGCCAGCCGAGCCCACTCCGTCCGGCGTCCGGGTCCGTGGTGAAGCGGAAGGCGTGCGGGCGGCCGGGAGGGTAGCGGATGCCGATCTCCCGGCCCGTCCAGGCCGTGCTGATGCGGTCGCCGCACTCGCCGTCGTTGGTGACCGTGAACTCCTGCCCCGTGGCGGGGTCGCGGAAGGTGACGACGACGGCGATCCCCTCGTGTGCCGAGCTCCCGTGCCGGGGCTCCTCGACCCGTTCGATCCGGCCCATGACGCGGACCGCCCGCTGGCCGCGCGTCACCCCCGCCAGCGCCCGTCCGTATCCGACGAGCGCGACGACGCCGAGAACGGCGCACCACACCGCCAGATATCCGTGCCAACCCATCGTGCGCTCCTCCTGGTCCCCACCGGCCTGCCCCGCCCGGCCCACCCGCTCCGTCCGGCCCACCCGTTCCGCCCCGCGTGCTGCTAGCCCGTCCCACCCGTTCCGTCCCACCTGTCCCGCGGCCTCGTCCGGGCGTCCGTCCCACCTGTCCTGCCGGCCCCGTCCGTACGTCCACCCGGTCCGTCCCGTCAGCGCGCCGGGGCGCGCCGCACGATCTCGCCCCGGCCGTTCGCCTCCAACGAGGCGGCGCCGTCGGCGCCGGTCACCCCGACCCTGAGGGTGAGAGTGCCGGACAGGCTCTCGGCGGTGAGCTGCCAGGTCTTCGGGGAGCGGACACCGAGAGTGGTCCTGGCCTCCCGGACGAGAGCCGGGATGCGCGCGTAGGGCAGGTCGTCCAGGTCGAAGCCGGGTGCCCGCGAGCCCGTGGGGGTGAAGACGACTGTGAGGAGGCGGTCCTGCACCACGACGGTGAGGGCCTGGCGCTTCGTGCTGTCGGCCTTGGTGAGCGAGTCGACCGCCGGACGCAGCCGGCCCTCGTCGAACAGGGACTGTCCGGGGCCGAGGGCGACGGTGCCGGACGCGGCCGAGACGATCGTGGTGGACGAGGTGCCGGGGTCGACGGACCTGGCGGCCGAGGGGGGCCGCTCGGTGGGCTCGTCCGGGCCGAAGAGTTCGCCCCGGAAGGCGAAGACCACGCCGGCCGCGCCGAGCAGCAGGGCGAGGAGCGTGAGGTAGCCGCCGACCGTGCTGCCCGGGGGCTGCTCGTCGGTCAGGGCCGGGCCGGGCGCCGAATCGATGCGGGCCCCGGCCGCGCGGTCCTCCCATTCCGGTGTCGGGCGCTTCACCAGCTTCACCGCCCACGGCTGGTGCGGTGGGTACCGGACGACGACGATGCCGCCCGGCTTGTAGTCGGGCAGGTCGACGAGATTGACGAACTGGGTGGACTCGACGCGGTACGCCGGTCCGCCGTCCGGGGCGACGGTGAGGTCGAAGCGGACGGGCACGTCGCTGGTCTCCCCGCCGGTGGCGCGCAGGCTCTCGATCATGGCGAGCGCGGTACGGGGGACGACGGCCGCCTCGCGTGCGCGCGCGGGCGCCCCGGCGGCGAGGACCAGCAGTCCGTAGGCGATGGGGACGGCCAGGCCGCCGACCAGCAGGGGAACACGTTCGAGGACAGTGCCCACGGCGAGTGCGGCGAGCGAGCTCCCGATCACCGCGCCCGTGAGGACCGCGAGGGCGAGCGCGAGCGGGGCGCGGCGCGTCGGCGGGGCGCTCGGCGGGGCCGGCGTGATCGTCATACCGAGATTGTGGCGGCCCGGACCGCGCTCCGGTAGGCGTCCGGACGCCCTTCTCTCCCCCCAACGGCGTGTCGCGGGACGGATGTTGTCACTTGCCGGGCCACCCGGGCGGCCGGCCGATACGCCGACCGCTCCGGACGCCGGGACACCGCGACCGCTCGGCCACGCCGTGCGCGCCTCCCCGAGGCGCGACCTCGGTGCGCTCGCGGCTGGGCCGGTGCCCGTATCCTGTCGATCGTGCGGGTATGGGAGACGGCGTGATCGACGGTCTTGAGCGGGCCGTGCGGATTCTGGACCTCTTCTCCTCCGACGCCCCCGAGCGGACGGTCAGCGAGGTGTGCCGGGCGCTCGACCTCCCCAAGACGACGACCTGGGACCACATGCAGTCCATGGTCGCGCTCGGTCTGCTGCGCCGCACGGGACGGGGCCGCTACCGCCTGGGGTGGCGGGCCTTTCAGCTGGGGCTGCGCGCGCGGATGACCTCGGAGATCTCCGAGCCGGCGTGGGTGGAGATGCGGGCGCTGGTCGCCGCACATCAGCAGACGGTCCAGCTGTCGTCACGCCACTACGGCGAGGTCGTCTACCTGGAGAAGCTGGCCCCGCACGACGGGGTGCGGCTCAACGCGACCCGGGTCGGCGAACGCCTCCCGGCGCACTGCACGGCGCCCGGCAAGATGCTGCTGGCCTATCTCTCCCCCCGGGAACTGCGCGACGTCTACGGTCACGACGCGCTGCCCCCGCTCACGGACCGCTCGCTCACCACGCTCCCGGCGCTGGAGGCGGAGCTGTCCACGGTGCGTGAGCAGGGGTACGCACGGGACGTCGAGGAAGCGGTCGAGGGCGTGTGCTGTGTCGCGGCGCCGGTCAGCAACCGGCACGGTGACGTCACCTGGGCGCTCAGCATGAGTTTCGCCGAGCACCGGCTGGCCGCGCACGGGGACGCGTACGCCCGTGCCGTGGTGGAGGCGGCCCGGCGGCTCTCCGAGCGCGCGCCGTGACCCGGCCGCCCCTGTTCGGCTGAGCCGAACAGTTCGTTGTCGGCCCCTGTACGAGGGGCTACGGTCCTGGAAACACCGCGCCTTCCGGTAGGTCTCGAATTCGGTTCGCACTGCCGCGCATGCACGCAATTCCTTGTTGCGTCACTGTGCCGCACCCCCCCCCGCGTGCCCATTCGGTTCTCAGTAATGGAGTTTCCTCGATGACGAACACAAGCAGCAGTGCGAGTCGGCGGATCGGAATTGACATCGGCGGCACATTCACCGACCTCTTCGTGGTCGAGGGGAATGGCGAGTCCCGTATCTACAAGTCTCCGACCACGCCGCACGACCCGTCCGTCGGTCTGCTGAACGGCCTGACCAAGGCGGCCGACAGCTTCGGGGAGTCGCTCGGGGACTTCCTCGGCGCGGTGTCCACGATCGTGCACGGCACGACGATCGCCACCAACGCGGTGCTGACGCACCAGGGAGCGAAGACCGGCTTCGTCACGACGCACGGCTTCCGTGACCTGCTGAACATGCGCCGAGGCATCCGCGAACGGCAGAACGACTCGAAGTACGCGCCGCCGCCCCCGCTGGTCCCCCGGGAACTGATCGCCACCGTCCGCGAACGCGTCGACGTGTCCGGCAACGAGGTCGAGGCGCTCAACGAGGAGGACGTGCGCGCGGCGGCGCGGTACTTCCGCGAGCAGGGCGTCGAGGCCGTCGCCGTCTCGTACCTCTGGTCCTTCGTGGACCCCTCCCACGAACAGCGCACCGCGGACATCCTGCGCGAGGAACTCCCCGGCGTATTCATCACGATATCCAGCGACGTGGTGCCCCAGATCCGCGCCTACGAGCGCCACAGCACCACGGTGCTGAACGCTTTCGTCGGACCGAAACTGCAGAATTACCTGGCGAACATCGAACGCCAGCTGGCGGACCGGGGATTTTCCGGAACCCTGCTCATCGTGCAGTCCAACGGCGGCGTGATGTCGCCCGAGATCGCGAGCAATTCGGCGGTCAACGCGCTCATGTCGGGACCGGCGGCGGCGCCCGGGGCGGCTCTCCAGTACGCCCGCCGGCACGGCGCCGAGGACGTGATCGCCGTCGACATGGGAGGCACCAGCTTCGATGTCGCCCTGGTGCGCGACGGGGAGTCGCTGCTCACCGGGGACAGCGAGATCGCCGGATACCGGGTCGCCCTGCCGATGCTGGACATCCACACGGTGGGCGCGGGCGGCGGTTCGCTGGTGTGGGTGGACTCCGGCGGCATCCTCCGGGTGGGCCCGCAGAGCGCCACCGCCAACCCGGGCCCCGCCTGCTACGGGCGGGGCGGCGAGAACCCCACCACCACGGACGCCGACCTCCTCATGGGCTACCTGAACCCGGACATGTTCGGTGACGGGGCCTTCACCCTGGACGTCGAGGCGTCGCGCAGGGCCGTCGAGGAGAAGGTCGCCGCACCGCTCGGACTCACCGTCACCGAAGCGGTCGAGGGCATCTACCGCGTGGTCAACGCGACCATGGCCGAGGCCGTCAGCGCGGTGTCGGTCAAGCGCGGTGTCGACCCCCGGGAGTTCACCCTGGTGGTCGCGGGCGGCGCGGGACCGATCCACGCGGTGCCGATCGCCCAGGAACTCGGCATCACCCGCATCATCGTGCCGCGCGAGTCGTCGGTGTTCTGCGCCGTCGGCACCCTCCTGACCGACCTCAAGCACCTGTACGCACGCACCTTCGTCTCGGACATGGACGCCCTGGACCTGGACCGGGTCGGCGAGCTGTACCGCGAGATGCGCGACGAGGCCGTCGAGACCCTCCGCTCGGAGAACGTCGCGGACGAGGCGATCGACCTGGTCTTCAGCGCGGACGTGCGCTACATCGGCCAGTTCACCGAGATCGAGGTGCCCCTGGCCTTCGACGGCGAGCTGACCCCGCAGTCGGTCAAGCAGCTCGTCAGCGACTTCGAGGCCAGGCACGAGGCGCTCAACGGATACACCATGCCCGGCGAGCCCACCGAACTCATCAACGTCCGCCTCACCTCGCTCGGCCGCACGGCCAAGCCCGCCCTCGCCGACGAACCCTCCGCCGGCGCCGACCCGAGCGCCGCCCGCAAGGGCGCCCGCGAGGCGGTCTTCTCCGGCCGCACCGTCCGCACCGACGTCTACGACGGCCTCGCCCTGCGCCGCGACAACCGCGTCGTCGGCCCCGCGATCATCGAGCAGCCCACCACCACCGTCGTCCTCGTCGAGGGCTACGCCATGACGGTGGACGCGCAGGGCAACTACGTCATCGAACCGGCGAACCAGCCGGCCTGAAGGGAATCGAGCAGATGACACAGCAGACGACCCGGCCGACGCCCCCGACGCAGGCCACGTCCAACCCCATCCTCGTGGCCGTGATCGGCAGCGCCCTGGACGGCATCACCAGCGAGATGGGCCAGACGATGCTGCGCACCTCGCGGTCGCCCATCTTCGTCGAGGCCCGCGACTTCGCCACCTCCCTCTTCAGCGCGGACTGCCGGCTCCTCGCCCAGACCCACTACATCCCGGTCATCGGCGGGGCGACGCCGTTCGCCCTGCGCGCCATCGCGGAGGCGTTCGGCGACGACGTGCACGACGGCGACATCTTCATCCACAACGACCCGTTCAACGGCGGCTCGCACCTGCCCGACATCACCATCGCCCGGCCGGTCTTCTGGGACGGCGCACTCGTCTTCTGGGCCACGACCAAGGGGCACAACGCCGACGTCGGCGGTGGCGGCGTCGTCGGGTTCAACCCCGGGGCGCGGGACGTCCAGGAGGAGGGCATCGTCATCCCGCCCACCCGCGTCGTCGCGCGCGGCGAACTGCGGCGCGACGCCTGGGAGCTGATCCTCTCCAACGTACGGATGCGCGCCCTGGTGGAGAGCGTGCTGAACTGCCAGATCGGTGCCACCGCCATCGGTGAACGCCGACTCAAGGGCCTCCTGGAGAAGTACGGGCCGCAGACGATCGCCGCCGCCACCGACGAGCTGCTGCGGGCCAGCGCCCGCCAGGTCCGCGCCGAGATCGCCCAGATCCCCGACGGCGAGTACCGCGCCGACGCGCTGCTCGACAACGACGGCATCGACCGCGACCGCTCCTACCGGGTCGCCCTGACCGTCAGGGTCGAGGGCGAGCACCTCACCTTCGACTTCACCGAGAGCGACGAGCAGGCCAAGGGCTTCATCAACAGCACGATCGCCAACACGGTCGCCTCGGCCCATCTGGCCCTCTTCGGCTGCATCGACCCCGACATCCGCTACAACGACGGCGCGATCGAACCGATCGACGTGATCGCCCCGGCGGGCTCCCTCACCAACCCCGAGGCCCCGGCACCCGTCGCCGCGTGCACCGTCCCGACCTGCGAGGCCATCGCCTCGGCGGTCTGGGTGGCGCTCTCCCAGGCCGTCCCCGACCGCGCGCACGCCGGCTGGGCCCGCTGGTGCACGCCCGCCACCATGGGCATGAACCCGCGCACCGGACGCCACTTCGGCGACCTCCACTTCCTGGGCAAGGGCGGCAGCGGCGCCACCGAGGGCTTCGACGGCTGGGACCACCTCTCTCCGTCGAACACCCTGGGCGGACTGCGCGCCCCGGACCCCGAACTGCACGAGCTGGACACCCCGTATCTGCTGGAGGAGCTGGAATACCTTCCGGACAGCGCGGGCGGCGGCCAGTGGCGCGGAGGGCTCGGCGTGCGCTACCGGTGGCGGGTCCTGGCCGACGACATCGCCTGCGCCACGTACGGCAGCGGCTTCATGCCGCGTACCGCCCCGGTGGGACTGCTCGGCGGACGGCCCGGCATCGTCAACCGCCTCACCCTGACCCGGGCCGGCGCCGAACCCGTCGCGATGGAATCGAACTCCTTCTACACCCTCCACACGGGCGACGTCGTCGAGGTGATCGCGAGCGGCGGCGGCGGGTTCGGGGACCCGCGACTGCGCCCCGCCGCACTGGTCCTGCGCGACGTGCGCGAAGGCGTCGTCTCCCTCGACGCGGCGCGCACCGTCTACGGCGTCGCCATCGACGCGGACACCCTCGAAGTCCGCGAGGACGAGACCCGGAACCTGCGCGCCGCGGTCTGACCGCCGCCCGCCCCCCCCGCACGCACCGAAGGAACACGCACCATGGCCCACATCGGCCTCGCCGTGGCGGCGAGCCACGCCCCCGGCCTGATCGGCATGCTCGATCAGGCGCCCGAAGCATCGCAGCGGATGGTCGCGTCCGCGTACGGGTCGCTGACCCGGCAGATCCGCGACGCCGAACTCGACGTCATCCTCATGGTGGCCAACGACCACATGGCCAACAACCGCATCCGCGCCTACCCGGACTTCGTCATCGGCATGGCGCCCGAGCACCGCGGCCCGGCCGAGTTCTTCAAGGACTGGCTGGGGTGCGGGGAGTACCGGATACCCGGGCGCCCGGACATCGCGGAGAAGGTCCTCAACGGCCTGAACCGGCGCGGCGTCCCGGTCTCCGCGACCCGCGACAACCTCAACTTCGACGACAACATCTCGGTGCCCGTGGTCAGGACCGGGATCGAGGCGAGCGGCGTCCCGATCGTGCCCGTCCTCCAGAACGTCACGGTCCCGCCCTTCCCCGACCAGCACCGCTGCTACGAGATCGGCCGGCAGCTCGCCGACCTCATCGAGAACGACCTGCCGTCCGATCTGCGCGTCGGCCTCTTCGCCACCGGCGGGATGAGCCACGAGCCCGGCGGCGTGCGGGACTTCTGGATCGACGAGGACTTCGACCGCTGGTTCCTCGGCCTGCTCGCCGAGGGCGACCACGAGAAGGTCCTGGCCGAGGTCACCTTGGAGCGGCTCGACCGGGCCGGCATCGGCGGCACCGGCGAACTGCTGAGCTGGATCCTGGTCATGGGTGCGATCGGCGAGCGGCCCTGCGACGTCCTCGGCTACACCGCCTGGGACCAGTGGCGCTGCGGCATCGGTGCCGTGAGCTGGGACATGACCTCGGCGCCGGCCGGACGCTGAGAAGGAGACCGCCATGAGTCTGGAACACATCAACCGCGCCCTGGTCTCGCACGATCTCGTGCAGGACCTGAAGTGGAACGCCGGACTTCGCGAGGAGTTCGTCAAGGACGAGGCGGCCGTGCTCGACCGCTACGAACTGACCGGGGCCGAGCGCACCGCCATCGAGGAGCGGGACTTCCGCACCCTGTACGACCTCGGGTTCCACCCCTATCTGGGGGCCCAGTTCGCCCGGATCCTGTTCGCCAGCAACACGAACGGCGCCACCAGCGCCGTGCAGCACCTGCTGGCCTCGATCCGCCGCGAACCCGCCCGGGGCCACGCCGAAGCGGGTGGCGCGTGACGCGGGTCCCCGCCCCGTCCGCCGAGCGGGGAGGCCGTGTCCACGACCTCCCCGCCGGGCCGGACACCGTCCGCGTCGGGGTCATCGACCCCGACGCGCCGCCGGTGCTCACGATCGACTCCGGCGACGAGGTCACGCTGTCGACCTGGGGGCACTGGGGCAACCGCGTCACCCCGGACACGGTGATGGAGGACTTCCCGGCGCTCCGGGCGGCCTTCCCCGACGCGCTCGGGCCGCACTCCCTCACCGGCCCGATCCGGGTGCGGGGCGCCCGTCCCGGCGACGCCCTGGTGGTGGACGTGCGGGCGCTGACGCCCGCGGCTCACGGGTTCAACCTGGTCGTGGCCGAGCCGAGGGGCCGGGGCGTCCTGCGGGACCGGTTCCCCCGGGGAACGATCCGCCACTTCGCGCTGGACCGCACCACCATGACCACCATGCTCGGCGGCAGGGTGCGCGTCCCCCTCAGGCCCTTCCTGGGCATCATGGGAGTCGCCCCGGCCGGGGCCGGCCCGCGCAGCACGGTGGAACCGGGCCCCTTCGGCGGCAACATGGACCTGTCCGCACTCGTGGTGGGCGCTCGCCTCATGCTGCCCGTCTTCCGGGACGGCGCCGGCTTCTACTGCGGTGACGGCCACGCCGCCCAGGGCGACGGCGAGGTGAACCAGACCGCGATCGAGACCGGGATGGACCATGTCCGGTTGCGGTTCACGGTGGAGCCGGGGGCGGGGCTGCGCACCCCCCGGGTGGAGACGGAGGACCACTTCGTCTCCACGGGTTTCGGGCAGAGCCTGGAGGCCGCCGCCCACGACGCGGTGGACGACCTCGTGAACTGGCTGACCGAGGAAGGTCTCGATCCGGACGAGGCGTACAGCCTCTGCTCCATCGCCGCGGACGTCCGCGTGACCCAGATGGTGAACAACGTCGTGGGCGTGCACGCCGTCATCGAGAAGCTCACCCGCCGTTCGTGACCGGCGGCCCGCCGGCGCAGGACGACCGGGGGAGAGGACCAGGGAAAGGAATGCCGATGACCACTGTCGAGATCCCGGAGTACAGGACCGACGCCTTCTTCGGCCTGGAGGACCGGTGGCTGCCCACCGCCGAGGGCGAGCTGACCCACTACCACGAGGTCGGTGAGGGGACCCCGATCCTCTTCCTGCACGGCTCGGGGACGGGGGTCACCGCCGCCGCGAACTGGTGGCTCAACCTGCCCCACCTCGCACGCCACGGCCGCTGCGTCGCCATCGACTCCGTGGGTTACGGCCAGAGCGTCGTGGCACCGGGCACCGAGTACGGCATCCGGGAGTGGGGCCGCCACGCGCTGCGCGTCCTCGACGCGCTCGGCATCGAGAAGACCTGGATCGTCGGCAACTCGATCGGCGGCTGGGTCGCCCTGCAACTGGCCCTCGACGCCCCGGAGCGGATCCTGGGCATCGTCTCGATGGGCACCGGGGGCGCGAAGAGGACCGCGGCGCTGGCGGGCCACGCCACGCCCGAACTCTCGCCGGCGGGCATCCGCCGTACGCTCGAACAGTTCGTGGTGGACAAGGAATTGATCACCGACGAACTGGTGGACCTGCGCTACCGGGCGGCCCTGAACGACAGCGCGTCCAGCCGCCTCAAGGAGGTCGTGGCGGCCCGCGACCGCGACCGGGACGCGCTGCCGCTCGACCTCGGCGCGCTCGCGGAGGTGGACATCCCGGTGCTGCTGATCCACGGCACGCGGGACGTGGTCATCCCGGTCTCCCGGACGTGGGACCTCCTGCACGCCCTCCCGCGTGCCGACGCCCACCTCTTCGGCCGGTGCGGGCACTGGTCCCAGGTGGAACGCGCCGAGGAGTTCAACGAGATCGTGGGCCGGTATCTGCGCCGGCACGGGGCCGGCCCGGTCTGAGGCGGCCGGCTCCGGACAGCCGGGCACCGGCGGGCCCCCGTCCAGGGAATCCGCCGGTGCCCGGCCTCACCGGTCGGCGATCAGCGGCAGATGATCAGGCCGCGCAGGCGCCCAGGTCCTCCCAGGCGCCCCAGTCGCCCGTGGTGCCGGGCTTGTCGCCCTTCACCCACCACTTGGCGCGCCAGGTGTGGCCCCCGGAGGTGACGGTGTCGCCCCCGGTGTAGGTGGCCTCCGTGCTCCAGAGGGGCGCGGCGCAGTCGCCGCTTCCGCCGCCGGTTCCGCCGTCGCCGCCTCCGGTGCCGCCGTCACCGCCGCCCGTACCGCCGTCACCGCCGCCCGTACCGCCGTCCGTGCCGCCGATGTTGACGTCCACGCAGGAGTAGAAGGCGTTGACGGTGTCGGCGACGTTCCAGACGGCGAGGACCTTCTGCTTGCCGGTGAAGCTGCCGAAGTCGACCTCGTGGCTGACGTCGGCGGGGGGCTGGGCCCCGTTGCCCTGGTACTCGGCGATCTTCTGGTCACCGATGAAGTACTGCCAGTTCGCCGTGGCGTGACGGGCCGTGTGGTGCCAGGTGAAGGTGAACTTCTTGCCGACGGGGGTGACCTGCCAGCCCTTGTTGTCGTCGTCCAGCTCCGCGAACGCCGCGTTGCCCCCGCTACAGCTCTTGAGGCCCTTGACGCCCTCGACGCTCTGCGGTTCGTACGTGATCTGGCCGCAGTCGACGACGCCGGTCGCGCACTGGGCCTGCCGGCTGGCCGGGGCGGTGACCCAGCCGTGGGCGTTCGCGGTGCCTGCCTGGACGCCGAGGGCGAGTACCGGCGCGACCAGGGCGCCGATCGAAACGGCCAGTCGCCTCTTTGTGTTCATGCCACATCACTTCCTTCGCTCGTGCGGCCGCCCGGGGCCCGCCGCGGCGTGTGCGCGGCGGTGGTTCCAGGGGGTCGGGCGGACTCGTCGGTGGTACGGGGGGTACGGGCCGTCCGGTCGGCGCGGGGCCGGGACGGTACGGGTCGCGGCATCCGGGCAGGCGTGGCAGCGGCCGAAACGGGGCCGCGACCTGGGCCGGGCCCGGGGCGATGCAGGTCTAGACCTTAATGCCGAACCGGGCCCAGTCAAGGAGTGCGAACGGGTAGGTCCAGGCATCCACTTTTTAAGATCGAGTGGTTCGTTTTCGAATCACCGGCGGGGTCACTTTTAAGTGATCCTTAAGCCCCTGGTCAACGATGCCGCGCTCCGCCGAGCCCCGTCCCGGCCTGGCTCCGAGGAGTCTACGGAGCGTCAAATTGGTCTAGTCCTAATCTTCTTGGGAGCGTTGACGCGCAGGTCACGGGCCGGTTATCACTGCTCCAGCTCATTCGCAGCGCAACCCCACCCCCCGCTGGAGGCTGTACGTGCACCCCCGTAAGACATTGATCGCCGCGCTTCTCGGTACGGCCCTCGCCTCCGGCGCGCTCGCCGCGACCGTCGGCATCGGCTCGGCCCAGGCGGCCGGTGCGGAGGCCGCTCCCGCCGCGGGCAAGGTGCGCATCGCGTACTACGACCAGTGGAGCGTCTACGGCAACGCCTTCTACCCGAAGCACCTCGACACCCGGGGCATCGCCGGCCAGCTGGACATCATCAACTACTCGTTCGGCAACATCCACCCCACCGACCTCACCTGCTTCGAGGCGAACAAGGCCGCGGGGGACGACAACAACCCCAACGCCGGTGACGGCGCGGGCGATTCGTACGCCGACTACCAGAAGTCCTTCAGCGCCGCCGACAGCGTGGACGGCGTGGGCGACACGTGGAACCAGCCGATCGTCGGTGTCTTCAACCAGTTCAAGGAACTGAAGGCGAAGTACCCGCACCTGAAGATCAACATCTCGCTGGGCGGCTGGACCTACTCCAAGTACTTCAGCGACGCCGCCAAGACCGACGCGAGCCGCAAGAAGCTCGTCTCCTCCTGCATCGACCAGTACATCAAGGGCAACCTGCCGGTCGAGGGCGGCTTCGGCGGGCCGGGCACGGCGGCCGGCATCTTCGACGGCATCGACCTGGACTGGGAGTACCCCGGCTCCGACGGCGGCCACCTGGGCAACCACTACGCCCCCGAGGACAAGCAGAACTTCACCCTGCTCCTCGCCGAGTTCCGCAAGCAGCTCGACGCCTACGGCGCGGCCAACGGCGGCAAGAAGTACCTGCTGACCGCCGCGTTCGGGGCCGGTCAGGACAAGATCAAGAACATCGAGACCGACAAGATCGGTCAGTACCTCGACTACGCCAACCTGATGACGTACGACATGCACGGCGCCTGGGACGGCGACGGGCCCACGTACCACCAGTCCCCGCTCTACTCCGGCGGCAACGACCCCTCCGACCCGGTCGCGCCCGGCACCGAGAAGTACTCGGTCGACAACGCGGTCGACGCCTGGATCGACGGCAAGCCGGCCTACGGCATCGCGGGCGGCTTCCCCGCCGCCAAGCTGAACCTGGGCTACGAGTTCTACTACCGCGGCTGGAAGGGCGTCCCGGCCGGGACCACCCACGGCCTCGCCCAGACCGCCACCGGCGGCTCGGCCGCCCGTCCGCTCAGCCAGCAGGCCGGCATCGCCAACTACAAGGAGCTCGGCGGCATCGTCGACAACCCGGCGACGACCTACTGGGACGACGAGGCGAAGGCCTCGTACTTCTACAAGGACGGCGAGTTCTTCACCGGCCTGGACCAGAAGTCCATCCAGGCCCGTGTGGACTACGCCAAGCAGCGGGGCCTCGCCGGGGCGATGATGTACTCGCTCATCGGCCTGGACGACAACGCCACCCTGCTGAAGCAGATCAACACCGCGCTCGGCGGCACCACCACCGGTCCGACGACGCCCCCGACCACCGGACCCACCACGCCTCCCACCACCGGGCCGACCGACCCGCCCGCCACCGGCTGCGGCTCGGTCCCGGCGTACACGGCCGGATCGGTGTACAACGCGGGCAGCGAGGTCTCCTACGGCGGCCACCGCTACAAGGCCCAGTGGTGGACGCAGAACGAGACGCCGGGCAGCACCGGCGAGTGGGGCGTCTGGAAGGACCTGGGAGCCTGCTGACCCGTGGGGCCCGTCCGGCGGAATGGCCGGACAGGCCCTGCGACCCGTTGAACCGCCCCGTCGCGGCGTGCCCCACCACGCCGCCCCGGCCCCCGCCCGGTGGATCCCCATGCCACCGGGCGGGGGCCCGTGGCGTGCGGGGGCGGGCCGGGGCCCCCGGAGGATCAGCCCGAGGCCGGGGCCTGGCTCGGCACGGTCTGCCGGCCGAGGACCAGCCGCTCGCCGCGGTCCTCCGCCATGTCCAGCGTGGCCAGGACGGCCGGGGTCGAGATGCTGGGCAGGATGTAGTGCAGCAGGACCGAGATGCGCCGGCCCAGGTCCTCGCGGTTGGTCAGCACCTGGGACATCACCTGGATGCCCGAGAAGGAACCCGCCAGCATCTCCGCGGCCTCACCCGGATTGACGTGCGGCAGCAGCTCGCCCTGGGCCTTGGCGGCCGTCAGCAGCTGCTCGATCCGGTCTATCCAGCCACGGAACGGGGTGCCCCTGACCAGCCCCTCCACGGCCTGGTCCATGGCCAGGCCGACGCTCGCCCGGACCAGCGGCTCGTGGCGCAGCCGGTAGGCCAGGAGCATGCCCTGGTCCACCAGCTCCTGGAGCTTGGTGAGCTGCGGGGGCAGCGGATCGCTGTCCAGCTGGATGTCCATCACCCCGAGCGCGAGCTCCTCCTTCGAGGCGAAGTGGAAGTACATCGCGCCCTTGGTCACCCCGGCCCGAGCCAGGATCTCGCTGATCGTGGCGCTGCTGTAGCCCCGCTCGTCGAACACGTCTGCCGCCGCCACCAGGATCGAGTGGCGGGTCTGGATCGCGCGCGCCTGCTGTGCCATCAGCTTCTCTCTAATAGTGGCGTGGTGGGGGCCACAGGGGGTTGGCTGGAGGGGAATACCGGGCTGTCAGTATCTTACTCGGGGCGGCTCGGCCCGTCGGCGCGGATCCTCCTGGGGGAACTTCATGGTTCGGCTCACCTCACGCAGCGCTTCGACCGCGGTGGACGACACCCGGTCCGCCGAGCGCGCCACCGGTACCGGCCGCCCGTCCGGACCACCCGCCGAAGGCGCGGAAGCGGAAGCCGTCGCCGGGATCGAGGACCCCGGCCGCAGAGGCTGGGCGCCCGAGCGGCTGGGTGAGCTCGTTCACCGCGCCGACCTGCGGGACGCCTTCCCCACCGGACTGACCCCCCTCACCGAGACCCAGTTCTCCGTCTCCGCGCGCTGGCCCCGCGCCCACCGCTTCTTCGCCCCGGTCGGCCGCCACCAGGACCCGCTCCTGATAGCGGAGACCATGCGGCAGACGACGATGCTGATCGCCCACGCCCAGTTCGGCGTGCCGGTGGGCGACGCCTTCGTGATGTGGGAGCTGCGCTACACCTCCGCGTCCGAACGCCTGGAACGCAACGACGAACCGTGGGACATCACGGTCGACGTCTCCTGCTCCCGGATCCGCCGGCGCGGCCGGAGCCTCGGCTCCATGCACCTCGAACTGCTGCTGCACCGGCGCGGCACCGTGCTCGCCACCGGCGGCGGCCGGATCAGCTGCTCCTCGGCGCGGGCGTACCAGAAGATGCGCGGACACCGCGGCGCCGTCCTCGGCACCCCGATACCCCTCCTGCCCGCCGTCGCGCCGCGCACGGTCGGCAGGACCCGCGAACAGGACGTCGTCCTCTCGCCCGACGCGGCCCCGGGGGCCTGGCAGCTGCGGCTGGACACCCGCCACCCGACCCTCTTCGGGCGCCCCAACGACCACGTACCGGGCATCCTGCTCCTGGAAGCGGCCCGGCAGGCCGCGCACGCCGCGGGCGGCGCCCCCTTCCTGCCGACGACGATGCAGGCCGACTTCCACCAGTACGTGGAGCTGGACCGCCCCTGCCGGATCGAGGCCACCGAGCTCCCGGCGGAGGGGAGCCTGCCCGCCGGGGTGCGGGTGCGGGCCGTTCAGGACGGCGCCCCGGCCTTCACCTGCGATCTGTTCTCGGCCGACCTTCCGGCCCTCCCTCACGACGTCCGGAGCGACCGCGCATGAGCCCCCTCCTTCTCATCACCGGAGCGACCGGATTCATCGGCGGCCGGGTGGCCGCCGCCGCCCGCGCCACGCCCGGCGTCCGCCTCCGCCTGATGACCCACCGCACCGCGCTCGACCCCTCCCTCACCGGGCCCGGCGTGGAGACGGTGCGCGGCGACCTCGCCGACCCCGCGTCGCTGCGCGGCAGCTGCGACGGGGTGGACGCGGTCATCCACTGCGCCTCCCGGATCGACGCCGACGAGACCACCCTCCGCGCCGTCAACGACCACGGCACCCGGGCGCTCGTCGACGAGGCGGTCCGGGCCGGGGCCGGCCGGATCGTCCAGCTCTCCACCGCCTCCGTCTACGGCCGGGGCCCCTTCACCGGACTGCTGCCCGAGACGGCCCCGCTCGCCCCGGTCTCCGCGGCCAGCCGGACCCGGGCCGCCGCCGAGCGCCACGTCCTGGAAGCGCAGGGAGCGGTGCTGCGCCCGCACCTGGTGTACGGGACGGGGGACCGCTGGGTCGTTCCGGGGCTGGTGGCGCTGCTGCGCTTCCTGGCCGCCGCGCCCGCCGGCTGCCCGGCCCGCCACTCGATGATCGAGGTGGAGAGCCTGGGCCGGGCCCTGCTCGGGGCCGCCCTCGCCCCGGCGGCGCCGTCCGGCGTCTTCCACGTCAACCATCCCGAACCGGTCGGCTGCTCGGAGCTGCTGTCCACCGTGCTCGGCGCCCTTCGCCCGCCCGGGGTCACCGGGGAGATCGGCACGGACGAGGTGTGGGCCCGGCTGGAGGCGGCCCCGAGGGCCCGGCACCACTTCGAGATGCTGGCCGTGGACCACTGGTTCGACGACGACCGCGCCGAGAAGGAACTCGACTGGACCCCCGGCCCCGCCTTCGCGGAGTCCTTCGCCGCGCACGCCTCCTGGTACCGCGAGTTCCTCGCCCGCTGACCCCCGGCCCGGCCCCTCAGCCCCGTCCCACGTACGGCATCGCCGTCGCCATCACCGTGGCGAACTGCATGTTCGCCTCCAGGGGCAGCTCCGCCATGTGGACCACGGTCCGGGCCACGTCCGCCGCCGCCATGACCGGCTCCACGGCCGTCTCGCCGTTGGCCTGGAGGGTGCCGGCGCGCATGCGCGCGGTCATGTCGGTGGCGGCGTTGCCGATGTCGATCTGGCCGCAGGCGATGCGGTAGGGACGCCCGTCCAGGGACAGCGATTTGGTCAGGCCGGTGATCGCGTGCTTGGTCGCGGTGTACGCCACGGAGTGCGGGCGGGGGGTGTGGGCGGAGATCGACCCGTTGTTGATGATCCGGCCACCCTGCGGGTCCTGCGCGCGCATCAGCCGGTAGGCGCCCTGGGCGCAGAGGAACGCCCCGGTCAGATTGGTGTCGACGACCGTGCGCCAGTCCTCGTACGCCAGGTCCTCCACCGGTACGCCGGCGGGCCCGAAGGTCCCCGCGTTGTTGAAGAGCAGACCGAGCGTGCCGAAGGTCTCCCGTACGGCGGAGAACAGGGCGTCCACGTCGTCCGGGCGGGAGACGTCCGCCGGGACGGTGATCAGCCGGGCGTCCGGGGCGGCGAGCGCGGCGGTCTCGGCGAGCGGGCCCGGACGGCGGCCGGTGAGCGCCACCGACCAGCCCGCCCCGCTCAGGGCCAGCGCCACCGCGCGGCCGATCCCGGAGCCGGCGCCGGTGACCACGGCGGTCCGCGTGGTGCGGTGCGACAGACTGTTGCTCATGGGGCGGCAGCGTACGCCCGCCGCCCGCCGGACGGGCCAAAAGGGGTGCGGGGGCGGGGGGTTCGACCCCCGGGGGTGATTTTCCGGCCCCGACCGGCGATTCCCCGGAGTGACGCACCCCTCGGTGATGATCATGGTTTCGGCCGCTTATGCGGTGTTTGCCCTGGGGGATCCATTCCTGCCGCACTCCTCACCGCGCCGACGCCCGCGCGTCGCGAGCGCGACAGCCGCGCGATGCGCCGGACCGGTGGACTTCCCCCACACCACCAGTCAGGGGAGGGACAGATGACGGACTCATCGCACCAGCAGGCGCTGCGCGACGCCGCCCGGCACACCGACCGGCGACGCTTCCTCACGGTCACCGGAGCCGCCGCCGCACTCGCCTTCTCGGTCGGCCTGCCGGCCGCCGGGACGGCGAGCGCCGCCGAACTCGACGGCCGGAGGATCACCGAGAACCCCTTCACGCTGGGCGTCGCCTCCGGCGACCCGCTGCACGACTCCGTCCTGCTCTGGACCCGGCTCGCCCCCCGCCCCTTCGAACCGGACAGCGGACTGCCCGCCGCCCGGGTCGAGGTCCGCTGGGAACTCGCCCGCGACGAACGCTTCCAGCGCATCGTCCGGCGCGGCACCGCCCTCGCCCACCCGGAGTTCCACCACAGCGTGCACGTCGAGGTGAAGGGCCTCGCCCCGGACCGGGTGCTCTACTACCGCTTCCGCACCGGGCAGTGGACCAGCCCCGTCGGCCGCACCCGCACCGCCCCCGCCCCGGGCGCCCGCACCGGCGAACTGCGGCTGGCCGCCGTCTCCTGCCAGGCGTACCACGACGGCTACTTCACCGCGTACAAGCACCTCGCGAACGAGGACGTCGACGTCGTCTTCCACCTCGGCGACTACCTCTACGAGTACGCGGTCAACGCCACCGGCGGCGCCCGCAACTACACCGACCGCACCCTGCCCGCGCTCTTCAACCGGGAGACGACCACGCTGGAGGACTACCGGCTGCGGTACGCCCTCTACAAGTCCGACCCCGATCTGCGCGCCGCGCACGCCGCGCACCCCTTCGTCGTCACCTGGGACGACCACGAGACCGAGAACAACTACGCCGGCGAGACGCCCGAGAACAGCGTCCCGCCGGAGGAGTTCCTGATCCGCCGGGCCGCCGCCTACCGCGCGTACTGGGAGAACCAGCCGCTGCGCGCCCCGCAGCTGCCGCAGGGCCCGGACATGCGGCTCTACCGGCGGCTCCAGTTCGGCCGGCTCGCCCAGTTCGACATCCTCGACACCCGCCAGTACCGCAGCGACCAGGCGTACGGCGACGGCTGGCAGACCCCCGGCCCCGAGTCCGAGGACCCCTCGCGCACCCTCACCGGCGCCGCCCAGGAACGCTGGCTCATCGACGGCTGGCGCCAGTCGCACGCCGTGTGGAACGTCGTCCCGCAGCAGGTCACCTTCGCGCAGCGGCGCGACGTGCCCACCGACGCGTACAAGCTCTCCATGGACTCCTGGGACGGCTACCCCGCCTCCCGCGACCGCGTCCTGCGGGGCGCCGAGTCCGCCGGGGTGGACAACCTGATGGTCCTCACCGGTGATGTGCACGTCGGATACGCCTTCGACCTGAAGGCCGACTTCGACGACCCCGCCTCCCGCACGGTCGGCACGGAGATCGTCGCCACCTCGATCACCAGCGGCAAGAACGGCTCCGAGAAGCCCGCGAACTGGACCAACCTCACGACCGCCAACCCGCACATGAAGTACTACAACGGCCGCCGGGGCTACGCCCTGGTCACCCTGCGGGAGCGGCTGGCCCGCGCCGACTACCGCACGGTCTCCGCCGTCACCACCCCGGGCGCCCCCGTCACGACGGCCGCCTCGTTCGTCACGGAGGCCGGGCACCAGGGCCTCACCCCCGCCTGACCCGGCTCCCCGCGGGCCCTTCGCACGCACCCCGTGCGAAGGGCCCGCGGCCTCAGGCCGCGCCGTCCACCGGGTAGCGGACGCCGATGCGCTCACGCACCGCGTCGAGCGTCCGCATCACCGCGAGCGAACCCTCCAGCGGCACCAGCGGGGACTCCTTCTCGCCCGCCGCCACCGCCCGCATCACCTCGGCCGCCTCGAACTGCATCCCGGTCAGCCCCTGCGGTCCGGGCCCCGACACGATCTCCTCCGGCTCGTGACCGGCCCGGTGCAGCACGAAGCGGCCCGGGTGGAAGAAGTTCTCGGGGACGTCGATCCGCCCGGCCGTGCCGATCACGGTCGCCGCCGTCGGATGGTGGCCCACGATCGAGCAGGACAGCAGCGCCTGCGCGCCCGAGTCCCAGCCCAGCAGCATCCCGGTGTTCAGGTCCACGCCCTCCGGCGACAGCAGCGCGTCCGCCCGCACCCGGTCCGGCTCGCCGAGCAGCAACTGCGCGAACGCCACCGGATAGACCCCCAGGTCCAGCAGGGCGCCGCCGCCCAGGGCCGGGTCGCGCAGCCGGTGCCCGGGGTCCAGCTCCGCCGCGAAGCCGAAGTCGGCCTGGACGGTCCGGATCTCACCGATCGCCCCGTCGCGGACCAGCTCCGTCATCCGCCGGATCACCGGGTTGCAGTACGTCCACATGGCCTCCATCAGGAACAGACCGCGCTCCCGGGCCAGGTCCACCAGCTCCCGCGCCTCGCGCTCGTTCAGGGTGAACGCCTTCTCGCACAGCACGTGCTTGCCGGCCTTCAGCGCCAGCCCGGCCGCCGCCCGGTGCGCGGAGTGCGGCGTGGCCACGTACACCACGTCCACGTCCGCGTCGGCCACCAGCTCCGCCCAGCTCCCGTACGCCCTCGGTATCCCGAACCGCTCGGCGAACGCCTTCGCCGAGGCGTCCGAACGGGAGGCCACGGCGACCACCTCCGCTCCGGGCATCGCCAGCAGGTCCGCGGTGAAGGTCGCCGCGATCCCGCCCGTCGCCAGCACGCCCCAACGGACTGTCCTGCTCATGCACGCTCTCCCAAGGGTGTCGACCATTCCCGCTGAGCTGAGAGCATAGAGGGCGAATTCAACGACTATGGAGATGAGAATGCCGGACAGCGGCGTCAGCCGGGCCCAGCGAATACCCACCACCGAATCCGGGGCCGCGACGGAGCTGCCTCCCACCGCCACGGCGGCCCGCCGGGCCGGCCTCCTCGTCACCCTGGTCCTCGGCGGACTCACCGCGCTTCCGCCGCTCTCCATGGACATGTACCTCCCGGCGCTGCCCGCCGTCACCGACGCGCTGCACGCCCCGGCCGCCACCGTCCAGCTCACCCTCACCGCCTGCCTCACCGGCATGGCGCTCGGCCAGCTCGTCGTCGGCCCGATGAGCGACCGGTGGGGCCGCCGCCGCCCGCTGCTGCTCGGGATGGTCGTCTACGTCCTGGCCACCGCGATCTGCGTCTTCGCCCCCACCGCCGAACTGCTCATCGGCTTCCGGCTGATCCAGGGGCTCGCGGGCGCCGCCGGCATCGTCATCGCCCGCGCCGTGGTGCGCGATCTGTACGACGGCGACGAGATGGCCCGGTTCTTCTCCACCCTGATGCTGATCTCCGGCGTCGCCCCGGTCGTCGCCCCCGTGATCGGCGGCCAGGTCCTGCGGTTCACCGACTGGCGCGGCATCTTCGCCGTCCTCACCGTGGTCGGGCTGCTGCTCACCCTGGTCGTCCACAAGTGGCTGCACGAGACCCTGCCGCCCGCCGAGCGCCACACCGGAGGCGTCGGGGACGCGCTGCGCACCATGCGCGGACTCCTCGGCGACCGGGTCTTCAGCGGCTACATGATCGCGGGCAGCCTCGCCTTCGCCGCCCTGTTCTCGTACGTGAGCGCCTCGCCGTTCGTCGTCCAGGAGATCTACGGGGCCTCGCCGCAGACCTTCAGCCTGCTGTTCGGCGTCAACTCCGTCGGGCTGATCGCCGTGGGCCAGTTCAACGGCAAGGTCCTCGTCGGCCGGGTCAGCCTCGACAAGGCCCTCGGCTTCGGCCTGGCCGTGATCGTGCTGGCCGCGACCGCCCTGCTGCTGATGACCTCCGGGGTCTTCGGCGACGTCGGGCTGGTGCCGGTGGCGGCGGGGCTCTTCGTGCTGATGTCGGCGATGGGGCTCGCGATGCCCAACACCAACGCCCAGGCGCTGATGCGCACCAAGCACGCCGCCGGGTCCGCCTCCGCGCTGCTGGGCACCTCCTCGTTCCTGATCGGCGCCGTCGCCTCCCCGCTCGTCGGCGTCGCGGGCGAGGACACCGCCGTGCCGATGGCCGTGGTGCAGCTGGTCTGCGCGCTGGCGGCGATGGCCTGCTTCCTCGGCATGTGCCGCCCCTGGCAGCGGGTGGCCCCGCGCCCCTGACGCCGTACGCGAAGAAGCCCGGCCGGACGGCACCGATGCCGTCCGGCCGGGCTTCCGCCGTACCGGGGTCAGTCCTCGCGCGGGTAGCCGATCAGGTGCTGGCGGTCCTTGTCGTCGGTCCAGCGGAACAGCCCGGTGCCCTCCGCGCCCTCCGCGCCCGGTACCCGCACGTTCGGCGACAGCAGGTCCGTCGTGCCCGAGGAGATGTCGGCCTCCACCGGGAAGCCGCCCCCGGCCAGCACGTCCGAGGCGTTGCGCACGTTGGTGGCCCCGTAGGCCGTGCCGCCGTCGGTCACGGACGCCAGCACCAGGGTCCTGGAGCCCTCCGTGTCCTCGAAGCAGTAGCCCTTGCCGGCCTCCATGTCGAAGGCCAGGTTCCCCGCCACCAGATAACCGCCCGAGGAGGAGACGACCGCCTGCGGGAACTGCCCCGGGGCGATCGCCGGCTTGTGGCACTGCACCGACACCAGCGCCTTGCCGGTCTCCAGGTCGTGCACCGTCCACAGCTCGTGCGTCGCCGCGTTCTTCGCGCCCTTGGCCAGCTGCCACCGGGCCAGGATCAGACCGGGCGCCACGGACGTCGGGACGCCGCTCTGCCGGTCGGTGCCCTTGGGCGCCACGTCCCGGCTGAACCAGCCGCCCTGCACCCAGAACTCCCGCGCCCCGCTGACCAGCAGCCCCTTCGACGTGACGCCGCGCACCTCGGTGAGCTGCCGGCAGGCCGCGCACCCCTTCGGATACTTCAGCGCCTTGGCGGGCACCCGGGTGATCCGGCCCGTTCCCGGGTCCACCACCACGTTCGTCGTGCCGCCGTCGCCGATCAGGATGCCGGGGCCGGTCACCGACACCGCGGGCTGCGTGCTCCACGGCACCTCGACGCGCTCCCGGCTGCCGTCCTCCACCCGGTACACGTCCAGCGAGACGATCCGGTCGGCGGGCGCCGGTGCGTCCTCTCCGACCTTCCCGTACGACCAGGTCACGAAGTACTCCTGGTCGTCGGCGGTGACGGTGAGCAGCTTCGGGAAGTGCGCCGCGGCCGGGGGCCGCCACCGCTCGCCGCTCCAGCCGGCCCTGCCGGTCTCCGAATCGATGGTCCGCAGCTGGTACTCGCCCTCGGCGGTCCGCACCAGATAGGCCAGCCGCCCCGTCGTACGCGACAGCGCGTAGTCCGGGGAGGTGCCGACCAGCTCCCAGCCCCGCTGCGTGGTGTACGCCGACGGGACGGTCAGCTGGGTGGCCGGGGCGGCGCTCCGCTTCACCGGCTTCTTCGGCTCGGCGTCGTCCTTCTTCTCGGCGCCCCCGCCCCCGCAGGTGGCGAGCAGAAGCACCAGGACCAGCACCAGCACGCCACCGAGCAGGGCCATGCGCACGACCCGCTGCCTCGTGGTCTGCATGCCGACCGGAGCCAGTCGCCCGATCCTCAGCCTCATGGTCCCCCCGAAGAGCAATACCGACCTCGCGGCGGTCAGCGTAGCAACTGGTCGGTACGGATCAGCAGTTCGGTTCCGTCCCCGTTCCGTCCCGGTTCCGCACCGGAACCGGCCCCGGTCCGGACCTTCGCCGGGGCCGCCTACAATTCCTCGGTGAACGCCACCCTCCCCACCGCCGACGATCTGCGCGCCGCCCTCGCGGCTCTGCTGGACGGCCTGCCGCCCCGAAGGGCCGCCCAGGCCGTCGACCGGCTGATCGCCCACTACCGGGGGACCGTTCCCACCGACACCCCGGTCCTGCGCGACCGCTCCGACGTCGCTGCCTACGCCGCGTACCGGATGCCCGCCACCTTCGAGGCCGTACGGTCCGCGCTGGACGCCCTGCGCGCCGCCGCGCCGGACTGGGCCCCGGCCACCCACACCGATGTCGGCGGCGGCACCGGAGCGGCGACGTGGGCGGTCGCCGGGGCCTGGGAGGGAACCCGCAGCACCGTCCTGGACTGGGCGGAGCCCGCCCTCGCGCTCGGCCGTGAGCTGGCCGCCGCCTCCGGCGCCCCGGCCCTGCGCGAGGCCCGGTGGGAGCGCGCCCGGATCGGCACCGACCTCGACCTCGGCGCCGCCGACCTGGTGACCGTCTCCTACGTGCTCAACGAGCTGACGCCCGAGGCACGCACCGCCCTCGTCGACGACGTGGCCCGTGCGGCCGGGGCCGTCGTGGTCGTCGAACCCGGCACCCCCGACGGCTACGCCCGCGTCATCGAGGCCCGCGACCGGCTGGTCGCCGCCGGCCTCACCGTCGCCGCGCCCTGCCCGCACAGCGGCGCCTGCCCCATCGAGCCGGGCACCGACTGGTGCCACTTCTCCGCCCGGGTCAGCCGCTCCTCGCTGCACCGCCGGATCAAGGGCGGCTCACTGCCGTACGAGGACGAGAAGTTCGCCTACGTGGCCGCCACCCGCTTCCCCGTGGCGCCGGCGGCGGCCCGGGTCACCCGCCGCCCGCAGATCCGCAAGGGCCAGGTGCTGCTGGAACTGTGCACCCGCGAGGAGGGGCTGCGCCGGGAGACGGTCACCAAGCGGCACGGCGAGCTGTACCGCGCCGCCCGGGACGCCGCGTGGGGCGACGCCTGGCCGCCCCCGGCCGGCCCGGATCAGGGGCCCGAGGGCCCCTGATCCGAACGACGGGCCCTACAGCAGGCCCGGACCGCGCAGCTCCTGCGTACAGCACTTCACGCTGCCGCCGCCCTTGAGCAGCTCGCCCAGATCCATCGGCACCGGCGTGAAACCGCGCTCCCGCAACGGGTCGAGCAGCCCCGTCGCGGCCTGCGGCAGCAGGACGTGGAGCCCGTCGCTCACCGCGTTCAGCCCGAAGGCGGCCGCGTCCTCGGCGGTGGCGAGCAGCGCGTCCGGGAAGAGCCGGGCCAGCACGGACCGGCTGCCCGGCGAGAACGCGTCCGGGTAGTACATGATCTCGTCCCGCGCGTCGTCCAGCACGCACAGCGCCGTATCGAGGTGGTAGTAGCGCGGATCGACCAGATCCAGGCCGATCACCGGCCGTCCGAAGAACTCCTGCGCCTCGTCGTGCGCCAGCGGACTCGACCGGAAGCCGCGCCCCGCCAGGACGTACGAGGAGGTCACCGCGAAATCGCCCTCGCCCTCATTGACGTGTTCCGGCTCATGGATCTCGGTGAAACCGTGCTCCCTGAACCAGTCGCGGTGGGCGGCGGCCTCGGGGAACCGCTCCTGGTAGGCGAAGCGCGCCCCCAGCACCCGGCCGTCGATCACGGTCGCCCCGTTGGCCGCGAAGACCATGTCGGGCAGGTCCGGGCGGGGTGTGAGCAGTTCCACGGTGTGGCCGAGCGCACGGTAGCGGTCGCGCAGGTCCTCCCACTGGGTCCGGGCCAGCGGCAGGTCCACGGGTTTGCTGGGGTCCATCCACGGATTGATGGAATACGTCACCCGGAAGTGCGCCGGGGCGCACATCAGATAGCGGCGGGGTCGGGCTGAACGAGGCAACGGGGCCTCCTCACGGATCGTCGCGCGGCAATGGTGGCCGCTGCGGCCGGTGCGTCGCACGGGTGTGTGCGTGAGCCCATGGTGCGCCCGTTCCGGGGCCCCGCACAGTGAACCGATCGGGTGGTCCGTCCCGGAACATTCCATGACAAACATGAGGCCAACGGTCACGGCGGGACAGGAGACGGCGTACCCCGCTTCGGAACTCTGGCCACCCGGGGCGCAGGATGGTGGGACCATGGGCAGGGGCAACGTAGAGGTAAGGGGATAGATGGGCGCCGATTTCAGTCGCGGTCGCGGCTCGGAGAGCAGGTTTTCCCAGTGGCTGCGCCGACGGCCCAAACCTCCTGCGGGCGATGTCGACGGCACCGCGCGGATCGCACTGCTCCTGGCCGTCGCCGAGGCCGGGATGCCGATCGCGCCCGCCGCCCATCCGGTCGGCTACCGATGTTCGTGCGAACGGATCGGCTGTCCGACCCCCGCCCGGCACCCCGTCTCCTTCGCCTGGCAGACCCAGTCCACCACCGACCGGGCCCAGATCGAGCGCTGGGCCCGCAACCAGCCGCAGGCCAACTTCATCACCGCGACCGGCATGGTCCACGACGTCCTGGACGTCCCGCTGGACGCCGGGGCCCAGGCCCTGGAGAACCTGCTGGCCGCCGGCATCGAGGTCGGCCCGGTGGCCCGCTCCGGCGACGACCGGATGCTCTTCTTCACCGCGACGCGCGGCACACCCGAGGACGAGGACGAGTGGTGGCCGTGCGAGCTGGACTGCCACCCCGAGACGATGGACGAGCACCCCGGTCTGCGCTGGCACTGCCGGGGCAGCTACGTGCTCCTGCCGCCCGCCACGCTCCCCGGTGAGCTGGACGTCCAGTGGCTGCGCGGCCCCGAGCACCCGCTGCCGGACCCGCTGACGCTGCTGGAGACCCTGACGGAGGCGTGCGCCCGCTTCGTGGGCTCCGCCGAACAGAGCGACGTCGACCACGAATCGGTCGCCTGGCCGCTGAGCCGTTAGCGACGCGATCCTCACACGCCGCAGGGCCTGTCCGGTGCTTCCGGACAGGCCCTGTCGCCGTGCGGGGGAAGGCTAACTTGATCTTTAACCTGTGCGGCGAGGTCGTGGGGTCGTCGGCTTCTTGTTCCGGGACGTGGCGGTGTCGGTTTTGCGGGCTGTGTGGACGTCGTG
>NZ_JBSFHN010000018.1:0-180412 GCF_053597115.1 Streptomyces sp. NPDC001515 | reverse complement strand
CGGGGTATCAACATATCTGGCGTTGACTTTTGGCACGCTGTTGAGTTCTCAAGGAACGGACGCTTCCTTTGTACTCACCCCTGCGGGCTTTCCTCCGGGCGCTTCCCTTCGGTCTTGCGTTTCCGACTCTATCAGACTCTTTCGTGTCCGATTCCCGGTCGAAGCGGGTCAAGCGTTTTTCGCTTTCCAGTTCTTCGCTTTCGCGTTTCCCTTTCCGGCGGAACCGACTTTATCAGAAGTTCTGAGTCGGTATTTCCACCTCTCCGCGGGGCTCGCAGCACACACGTGTGCGCCGGGCTTCCCGTTGAGGCGGAGACGTAAACGTACTGGAGCGGGGCGCCCCGATGCAAATCGGGGGCCCCGCTCCGGAGTTCGCGCCGGTCGGGAGGTCAGACCTCGACGACGACGGGGAGGATCAT
This sequence comes from Streptomyces sp. NPDC001515, assembly GCF_053597115.1. Taxonomy (NCBI): domain Bacteria; kingdom Bacillati; phylum Actinomycetota; class Actinomycetes; order Kitasatosporales; family Streptomycetaceae; genus Streptomyces; species Streptomyces sp. NPDC001515. Next base: position 179,993 of record NZ_JBSFHN010000018.1, on the reverse strand, counting down.
CGGGCGCCGGCGGTAGGTGTCGGAGACCCACTTGCCCACCGTGCGGCGCACCAACTGCTGGAGCTGGTGCGGCTCCACGACTCCGTCCTGGGCGGACTTGTCGAGCGCGTCCTGGATCTTCGGCGCGACGGCGACGAACGCCGAGTCCTCGATCCCGGAGCCGCGCGCCTGGATGTGCGGGCCGCCGACGATCTTGCCCGAGGTGCTGTCGACGACGATGAAGACGGAGATGATGCCTTCGTCGCCGAGGATGCGGCGGTCCTTGAGGGAGGTCTCGGTGACATCGCCGACCGAGAGCCCGTCCACATACACATAACCGGCCTGGACCTTGCCGACGATCTTGGCCTTGCCGTCGATCAGGTCGACGACGACGCCGTCCTCGGCGATGACGATGTGGTCCTTGGGAACACCCGTGAGCGCTCCCAGTTCCGCGTTGGCGCGCAGATGGCGCCACTCGCCGTGCACCGGCATCAGGTTCCTGGGCCGGCAGATGTTGTAGAAGTACAGCAGCTCGCCGGCCGAGGCGTGGCCCGAGACGTGGACCTTGGCGTTGCCCTTGTGAACGACGTGGGCGCCCCAGCGGGTGAGCCCGTTGATCACGCGGTAGACCGCGTTCTCGTTGCCGGGGATCAGCGACGACGCCAGGATCACCGTGTCGCCCTGGACGATACGGATCTGGTGATCGCGGTTCGCCATCCGGGACAGGGCCGCCATCGGCTCGCCCTGCGAGCCCGTACAGACGAGCACGACCTCGTCGTCCGGCAGGTCGTCGAGGGTCTTGACGTCGACGACGAGTCCCGCCGGAACCCTCAGATAGCCCAGATCACGGGCGATGCCCATGTTGCGGACCATCGAGCGGCCGACGAAGGCGACCCGGCGGCCGTACTCGTGAGCCGTGTCCAGGATCTGCTGGATGCGGTGGACGTGGCTGGCGAAGCTCGCCACGATGATGCGCTTCTGCGCATTGGCGAACACATTGCGCAGGACGTTCTGGATGTCCCGCTCGGGCGGGACGAAGCCCGGGACCTCCGCGTTCGTCGAGTCGGAGAGCAGCAGGTCGATGCCCTCCTCGCTCAGCCGGGCGAACGCGTGCAGGTCCGTGAGGCGACCGTCCAGCGGGAGCTGGTCCATCTTGAAGTCGCCAGTGGCGACGGCCATGCCCGCCGGGGTGCGGATGGCGACCGCGAGCGCGTCCGGGATGGAGTGGTTGACCGCGATGAACTCGCAGTCGAAGACGCCGATGCGCTCGCGGCGGCCCTCCGCCACCTCGAGGGTGTAGGGCCGGATGCGGTGCTCCTGGAGCTTGGCCTCGATGAGCGCGAGGGTCAGCTTGGAGCCGATGAGCGGGATGTCCGGCTTCAGGCGCAGCAGGAACGGGACGCCACCGATGTGGTCCTCGTGGCCGTGCGTGAGGACGATGCCCTCGATGTCGTCGAGGCGGTCCCGGATGGTGGTGAAGTCCGGAAGGATCAGGTCGATGCCCGGCTGCTCCTCCTCGGGGAAGAGGACGCCGCAGTCGACGATGAGCAGGCGTCCGCCGTACTCGAAGACCGTCATGTTGCGGCCGATCTCGCCGAGGCCGCCGAGGGGGGTGACCCGCAGGGCTCCCTTCGGAAGCTTCGGCGGGGTACCGAGTTCAGGGTGCGGATGACTCAAAAGACTCTCCTTACCACGCGCGCCACGTACCGCTTGGGCACGTGGCGCGCATGTCATTCGTGCACTTGCTGTTGTCTTGGGTACTGCTCCGTTGCGAGTTCTTCGCGTATTCAGTTGTGAAGTCCGTGGTTACAGCTGTACCCCACCGGCGGCCAGGTCGATCTTGAGCTGTGCCGTTTCCTGTGCGGTGAGTTCCACCAGGGGGAGGCGCAGGGGGCCCGCCGGGAGGCCCTGGAGGGTGAGGGCGGCCTTGGTGGTGATCACGCCCTGGGTGCGGAACATGCCGGTGAAGACCGGCAGCAGCTTCTGGTGGATCTCGGTGGCCTTCTGGACGTCGCCGCCGAGGTGCGCCTCGACGAGGGCGCGCAGATCGGGGGTGACGACATGGCCGACGACGGAGACGAGGCCGACCGCGCCGACCGAGAGGAGCGGCAGGTTGAGCATGTCGTCGCCCGAATACCAGGCGAGACCCGACTGCGCGATGGCCCAGCTGGCGCGGCCGAGGTCGCCCTTGGCGTCCTTGTTGGCCACGATGCGGGGGTGCTCGGCGAGCCGGACGATCGTCTCGGTGTCGATCGGGACACCGCTGCGGCCGGGGATGTCGTACAGCATCACCGGCAGGCCGGTGGAGTCGGCGATCGCCGTGAAGTGCCGCAGCAGGCCCTCCTGGGGCGGCTTGTTGTAGTACGGGGTGACGGCGAGGAGGCCGTGGGCGCCGATGCGCTCGGCGGTGCGGGCCAGCTCGACGCTGTGGCGGGTGTCGTTGGTGCCGATGCCGGCGACGATGTGCGCGCGGTCCCCCACCGCCTCCAGCACCGCCCGTACGAGCTGCTCTTTCTCCGCGTCGCTGGTGGTCGGGGACTCGCCGGTGGTGCCGTTGATGATCAGGCCGTCGTTGCCTGCGTCCACCAGATGGGTGGCGAGCCGCTGGGCGCCGTCGAGGTCGAGAGCGCCGTCCGCCGTGAAGGGCGAGACCATAGCGGTGAGGACCCGCCCGAAGGGGGTCTGCGGAGTGGAGATCGGAGCCATGGGTAACACGCTACTCGTTGCTCGATGCGCGGCGCCCCCTCGGGGGGACAAGCAAGAGGAGCCCGGCACTGCCTGCTCGGGGGTTCAAGCAGTGCCGGGTCCGTTTGATCAGCCTAGATGAACTTCTCGAAACGCCGCAATACGGACACCGCTTACGGGGCCACGCGTCCGTTTTTGTTGAAGGCTGCATGGGTGAGCGGCATGAGCCGCGCCCAGTGGGCCTCCATCCGCTCGCCGACCATCTCGATCTCGCGCTGCGGGAACGACGGCACCGTCGCCAGCTCGTGCTGGGTGCGCAGGCCGAGGAAGTGCATCAGCGAGCGGGCGTTGCACGTGGCGTACATCGAGGAGAAGAGACCGACCGGGAGCACCGCGCGGGCCACCTCGCGGGCCACGCCGGCGGCCAGCATCTCCTGGTATGCCTCGTACGACCGGCGGTAGGAGTCCTCCATCGCCTTGCTGGTGAGCGCGTGCTGCTCCGCGGTGCCCTCGACGAACTCGTACTTGCCGGGGCGGCCCTGCTGGACGAGCTTGCGGGACTCCCCCGGGACGTAGAAGACGGGCTGGAGCTCCCGGTAGCGGCCCGATTCCTCGTTGTACGACCAGCCCACGCGGTGCCGCATGAACTCGCGGAAAACGAAGATCGGGGCGCTGATGAAGAAGGTCATCGAGTTGTGCTCGAACGGGCTGCCGTGCCTGTCCCGCATCAGATAGTTGATGAGCCCCTTGGAGCGCTCAGGGTCCTTGGTGATCTCTTCGAGGGACTGCTCACCGGCCGTGGACACACGGGCGGCGAACAGCACGTCGGCGTCGCCTGCGGCGGATTTCACCAGCTCGACGGTCACATCACTGCGGAAACTGGGCTGTGCGGATGCGGGGGTCTCGGTCACCGGCGGGGTCCTTCCAATGGCGTCGCTCGGGCGGCGCCCACTCTACGGGCCACCACTGACAACGCCGTCCGCACCACCCGCCCCGGGATTTCTTCGGCCAATCCATCACATCCGGGCACCGATCGGGCCCCCCGTGCGTCTGACTGGGTAGTAACGCCCGAAACAACGTTCCAGGAGAGTCACCCCATGTTCCGCCGGCGGGAGTCCGTCCCGTTCTCGTTCGTCGCCGAGGCCGACCGCTTCCGCAGTAACGTCACTCCGCCCCCGCGCCAGCGGGCCACCGTCTCCGAGAAGGCGGGCCGGGCCCTGATCGGTCTCGCCGTGGTCGCCGGACTCGTCGGATCGCTGCTGGTCGGGCTGCCGGCCCTCTCGCCGGAGCAGTCGCCGCAGCACGTGCAGCGGACCGAGGCCGGGCACGGTCGCTGACTCGTACGGCCCCCCTCGGGTGGTCCGGCCGGTAGCCTCCTCGGTAGCCTCACCGGGCACAGCAATCGAGCGTGCTTGTGAGTGAGGATCAGTCGTGCCCCTGCCCTTCCTGACGGCCGACCGCGCGTTTGACGCGAGCGCCGAGGACGCCGCGCTGCCGTTCGACGACCACGACAGCTGGCGACGCCCCTACCGTCTCGGCCCGTGGCGGGTCGCGGCGGCGGCCGTCCTGCTGCTGCTCGCCTCGTTCGTCCTGTTCGCCGCGATGATCACGGCCTTCGCCGGGGCGGTGCCCGGGGCGGGAGCGTGCCTCGCGCTCGCCCTCGCGGTGATCATCTGCGCGCTGCGGATGCTGCGGATGGGCGCGTGGGTGAGCCGGCACGGGGTGCGCCGGGTCGGGTTCTTCACGACCACGACGGTGCCGTGGAACCGGGCCACCGCCGTGCGCACCGTGCAGCAGCCCGTGAAGTGGCTGGGCTTCCCCCGTACCGTGCAGGGCCAGGCCCTGATCGTCGTGCGCAAGGGCGGGGACGCGGTGCCGCCGCTGCTCACCGACTCCAACGCGGACTTCCTCGCGCGGGGCGAGGCCTTCGACCGGGCCGCGGACACGATCGAGGCCTGGGGCGAGGAGTACCGGCGCCCCTGAGCCCGCCGGGCCCCGGAGAACGACGAAGGACGGCCGCCCGGCCGCGGGATTCCCGCGGCCGGGCGGCCGTCCTTCGTGTGCTCAGGCCCCGGACGGCGTGGAACGCGCCGGGGAGGCCGCCGCGCCCGCGTGCAGGGCGATGGCCCGCTGCATGGCCTTGCGGGCCCTGGGGGTGTCCCGGGCGTCCTGGTAGGCGACGGCGAGGCGGAACCAGCACCGCCAGTCGTCCGGCGCGTCCTCGGCCTCCTCCTTGCGGCGGACGAACGCCGCGTCGGCGGAGTCCCGGTCGATCCGGCCGCTCGGGGTGCGCGCCAGGTCGTCGACCGGCAGGCCGCCCTCGGCGTCCAGCTCGGCGGCCAGGGCGTTGGCCCGCCGGACGAACTGCGTGTTCTTCCAGAGGAACCAGAGGCCGATCACCGGAAGGATCAGCACGGCGACCCCGAAGGGCACCGTGATCAGGGTGCCGTGCTCGATGAGCAGCACCCCGCGGCTGCCGACCAGGACGAAGTAGAAGACCAGGACGGCGGCCGTGACGATGTACGTGATCTTTGCGCGCATGGCGGGGCTCAGTCAGTTCAGGTCGAGGAAGTGTTCCAGGCCGAAGGTGAGGCCCGGAGTGGTCACCACGCGGCGCGCGCCGAGCAGGATGCCCGGCATGAAGCTGCTGTGGTGCAGGGAGTCGTGCCGGATGGTGAGGGTCTCGCCCTCGCCGCCGAGGAGCACCTCCTGGTGGGCCAGCAGGCCGCGCAGGCGTACGGAGTGGACGGGGATGCCGTCGACGTCCGCGCCGCGTGCCCCGTCCAGCGCCGTGGCAGTGGCGTCCGGCGCGGGGGCGCAGCCGGCCTCGGCGCGGGCCTCGGCGATCAGCTGGGCGGTGCGCGCGGCGGTGCCGGAGGGGGCGTCGGCCTTGTTCGGATGGTGCAGCTCGATGACCTCGACGGATTCGAAGTAGCGGGCGGCCTGCTGCGCGAACTTCATGGTGAGGACCGCGCCGATGGAGAAGTTCGGCGCGATGAGCACGCCGGTGCCGGGCGAGCCGGAGAGCCAGGTGTGCAGCTGCGCGAGGCATTCGTCGGTCCAGCCGGTGGTGCCGACCACGGAATGGATGCCGTGGCGGGTGCAGAACTCGAGGTTCTCCATCACCGAGGAGGGGGTGGTCAGCTCGACGGCGACCTGGGCGCCGGTGTCCTTCAGGACGTCCAGCGAGTCGCCGCGGCCGAGGGCGGCCACCAGCTCCATGTCGTCGGCGGCCTCGACCGCTCGTACCGCTTCGGAACCGATGCGGCCCCGGGCGCCGAGAACGGCCACGCGCAGCTTGCTCATGCTTGCTTCTTTCGGGTGACGGGTGAGGGGTGACGGAAGACGGTGCCTAGGCGACCGACTCGTGCAGGCGGTCGGCCTGCTTGTCCTTGAGCGGGCCGATGACGGAGAGCGAGGGGCGGTGTCCGAGGACCTCGCCCGCCACCGAGCGGACGTCGTCGGGGGTCACCCGCGCGATGCGGGCCAGCATGTCGTCGACGGACATCTGCTCGCCCCAGCACAGCTCGCTCTTGCCGATGCGGTTCATCAGCGCGCCGGTGTCCTCCAGGCCGAGGACGGTGGAGCCGGAGAGCTGGCCGACGGCGCGGCGGATCTCCTCGTCGCTCAGCCCCTCGGAGGCCACCCGGTCCAGTTCGTCGCGGCAGATCTTCAGGACGTCGTGGACCTGGCTGGGCCGGCAGCCCGCGTACACGCCGAAGAGCCCGCAGTCGGCGAAGCCCGAGGTGTACGAGTAGACGCTGTAGGCGAGGCCGCGCTTCTCCCGTACCTCCTGGAAGAGGCGGGAGCTCATGCCGCCGCCGAGGGCGGTGTTGAGGACGCCGAGCGCCCAGCGGCGCTCGTCGGTGCGGGCGAGGCCGGGCATGCCGAGGACGACATGGGCCTGCTCGGTCTTGCGGCCGAGCACCTCGACGCGGCCGGCGGTGCGCAGGGCGCGGGTGCCCCGGCGCGGTTCCATGGGCACCGCGTCGGTGCGGGCGAGTGCCCCGGCCCGGTCGAACGCCTTGCGGACCTGGCGGACGACGGTGGCGTGGTCGACGTTGCCCGCGGCGGCGACGACCAGATGCGTGGGGTCGTAGTGCTTCTTGTAGAAGCGGGCGATCTGGCCCCGGTTCAGGGCGTTGATCGTGTCGACGGTGCCGAGGACGGGGCGGCCGAGCGGGGTGTCGCCGAGCATGGTGTGCGCGAACAGGTCGTGCACGCAGTCGCCGGGGTCGTCCTCCGTCATGGCGATCTCCTCCAGGATGACGCCGCGCTCGGCGTCGACGTCCTCGGAGGCGATCAGGGAGCCGGTCAGCATGTCGCAGACGACGTCGATGGCCAGCGGCAGGTCCGTGTCGAGGACCCGCGCGTAGTAGCAGGTGTACTCCTTCGCCGTGAAGGCGTTCATCTCGCCGCCGACCGCGTCGATCGCGGCGGAGATGTCGAGGGCGGTGCGCCGGGCGGTGCCCTTGAAGAGGAGGTGTTCGAGGTAGTGCGTCGCGCCGTTCAGCGTCGGGGTCTCGTCGCGCGAGCCGACGTTGGCCCAGATGCCGAAGGTGGCGGAGCGTACGGAGGGCAGGGTCTCGGTGACGACGCGCAGGCCGCCGGGGAGGACCGTGCGGCGGACCGTGCCGATGCCGTTGCTGCCCTTGAGAAGCGTTTGGGTACGGGCGACGGCCCGCCCCCCGGAGGAGGGGCGGGCCGTCGTCGCGGAACTACGGGACGTCACTTGGCGGCGTCGTCCTTCTTCTCGTCGTCTTCGCCCTCGATGACGGGGATGAGCGAGAGCTTGCCGCGGGAGTCGATCTCGGCGATCTCGACCTGGACCTTGGCACCGACACCGAGCACGTCCTCGACGTTCTCCACGCGCTTGCCGCCGGCGAGCTTGCGGATCTGCGAGATGTGCAGCAGGCCGTCCTTGCCGGGCATCAGGGAGACGAACGCACCGAAGGTGGTGGTCTTGACGACCGTGCCCAGGTAGCGCTCGCCGACCTCCGGCATGGTCGGGTTGGCGATCGCGTTGATCGTGGCGCGGGCGGCCTCGGCCTGCGAGCCCTGCTGGGCACCGATGTAGATGGTGCCGTCGTCCTCGATCGTGATGTCGGCGCCGGTGTCCTCCTGGATCTGGTTGATCATCTTGCCCTTGGGGCCGATGACCTCACCGATCTTGTCCACCGGGATCTTGACGGTGATGATCCGCGGGGCGTTCGGGGACATCTCGTCCGGGACGTCGATGGCCTCGTTCATCACGTCGAGGATGTGGAGGCGGGCGTCGCGGGCCTGCTTCAGCGCGGCGGCCAGGACCGAGGCGGGGATGCCGTCGAGCTTGGTGTCGAGCTGGAGCGCGGTGACGAACTGCTTCGTACCGGCGACCTTGAAGTCCATGTCGCCGAACGCGTCCTCGGCACCGAGGATGTCGGTCAGGGCGACGTAGTGCGTCTTGCCGTCGATCTCCTGGGAGATCAGGCCCATGGCGATACCGGCGACGGCGGCCTTGAGGGGCACACCGGCGTTCAGCAGCGACATGGTGGAGGCGCAGACCGAGCCCATGGACGTCGAGCCGTTGGAGCCCAGCGCCTCGGAGACCTGGCGGATCGCGTAGGGGAACTCCTCGCGCGACGGCAGCACCGGCACGATGGCGCGCTCGGCGAGCGCGCCGTGGCCGATCTCGCGGCGCTTGGGCGAGCCCACGCGGCCGGTCTCACCGACGGAGTACGGCGGGAAGTTGTAGTTGTGCATGTAGCGCTTGCGGGTCACCGGGGAGAGGGTGTCCAGCTGCTGCTCCATGCGGAGCATGTTGAGGGTGGTGACGCCCAGGATCTGGGTCTCGCCGCGCTCGAAGAGCGCCGAGCCGTGCACGCGCGGGATGGCCTCGACCTCGGCGGCGAGCGTACGGATGTCCGTGACGCCGCGGCCGTCGATGCGGACCTTGTCCTTGATGACGCGCTCGCGGACCAGCTTCTTGGTCAGCGCGCGGTAGGCACCGGAGATCTCCTTCTCGCGGCCCTCGAACTCCGGGAGGAGCTTCTCGCCCGCGATCTCCTTGATGCGGTCCAGCTCGGCCTCGCGCTCCTGCTTGCCGGCGATGGTGAGCGCCTTGGCCAGCTCGGTGCTGACGGCCTTGGTGAGGGCCTCCAGGACGTCGTCCTGGTAGTCCAGGAAGACGGGGAACTCACCGGTGGGCTTGGCGGCCTTGGCGGCGAGGTCGGACTGGGCCTTGCAGAGCACCTTGATGAAGGGCTTCGCGGCTTCCAGACCGGCGGCGACGACCTCTTCGGTCGGGGCCTCGGCGCCGTCCTTGACGAGCTCGATGGTCTTCTCGGTGGCCTCGGCCTCGACCATCATGATCGCGACGTCGCCGTCCTCCAGGACACGGCCGGCGACGACCATGTCGAAGACGGCGTCCTCCAGCTCGGTGTGGGTCGGGAAGGCGACCCACTGGCCCTTGATCAGCGCGACGCGGGTGCCGCCGATCGGGCCGGAGAAGGGCAGGCCGGCGAGCTGCGTGGAGCAGGACGCGGCGTTGATCGCGATCACGTCGTACAGGTGATCGGGGTTGAGCGCCATGACCGTCTCGACGATCTGGATCTCGTTGCGCAGGCCCTTGGCGAAGGACGGGCGCAGCGGGCGGTCGATCAGGCGGCAGGTGAGGATCGCGTCCTCGGAGGGGCGGCCCTCGCGGCGGAAGAAGGAGCCGGGGATCTTGCCTGCGGCGTACTGCCGCTCCTCGACGTCCACCGTGAGGGGGAAGAAGTCGAGCTGGTCCTTGGGCCGCTTGGAAGCGGTGGTGGCCGACAGCACCATGGTGTCGTCGTCCAGGTACGCGACGGCGGAGCCGGCGGCCTGCTTGGCCAGGCGGCCCGTCTCGAAGCGGATGGTGCGGGTGCCGAAGGTCCCGTTGTCGATAACGGCCTCGGCGTAGTGGGTCTCGTTCTCCACTAGTGATTTCTCCATACTCGTCGTCTTTCGCCCCGGCGCCCGTGTGGCGCGGGGCGGTGCGGAGAAGCGCACCCTGGGTGCGGGGCCGGTCTTCGATCGAAGCTCCCGGGCATGGTCCCGGGGGCCACTACCGAGGACCGGCGGCGGCGACGGCGCGCCTCTCCTCGTGCGTTGTCGTACGTCCAGGTTACTGAGGTTGTCCCCGGTCGCGCACGTACGGCAAAGGGAGCGGCCCCCTGGATGTGGGAACCGCTCCCTTTCACAGCGTCCTTACTTGGCGCCGCCGGCCGCACCGCGGCGGATGCCGAGGCGGTCGACGAGCGCACGGAAGCGCTGGATGTCCTTCTTGGCCAGGTACTGCAGGAGGCGGCGACGCTGGCCGACCAGGATCAGCAGACCACGACGGGAGTGGTGGTCGTGCTTGTGCGTCTTGAGGTGCTCCGTCAGGTCCGAGATGCGGCGCGAGAGCATGGCGACCTGAACCTCGGGGGAACCGGTGTCGCCCTCCTTCTGCGCGAACTCGGTCATGATCTGCTTCTTCGTAGCGGCGTCGAGCGGCACGCGGTACTCCTCTTGGTGTTCGAAGCGCCCACGAGTGCCCCTGGTCTTGGTCTCAGGGGGGCTCGGGTGACTCGGGGACGAAGGTCCGATGAGCGCAGTTCCCAGAAACGACCGGGAACGCGTACACAAACGGCCACAGCCAGACTACCAGTCGTTCGCAGCCCGCCCCGACGGGGTTCAGCCGGTGAGGTCCCGGGCGCGCGCGTACACGTCGAGGACGGCCAGGCAGAGCGGGACCAGGGAGAGCAGCAGCACGCTCTCGGCGAGGTCCAGGACCCGGCCCCAGAACGGGGAGAGCCCGGTGCGCGGGACGATCAGTCCGACGGCCGTGAGCAGGACGGCTCCGGCGGCGAGGGCCGCGCAGATCCCGAGGGTACGCAGATCGAGGTCGCCGCGTTCGCCGTAGCGGGTGAGCCCCGTCACCAGGTCCTCGGGCGGGTTCAGCGCCAGGCCGAGGACGAGGGCGGCGAGCGCGACAACACCGGCGGCCAGGACGCAGACCACCTGGGAGGTGTAGCGGAAGAGCCGCGCCCTCAGGAGCAGGGCGAGACCGGTGGCCAGGGCGAGGAGCAGGCCCCAGGGGGAGCCGGAGAAGCCCAGGACGGCGGACGACGCGACGGCCAGGGCGGCGCAGCCGCCGACGAGGCCGAGGAGCAGTTCGTGGCCGCGCCGGGCGCGTTCGGCGACGGTCCGGGCGTCGACGGGGACCGCGCTTACCGGATCGTCCGGGCCGGTGAGCGGGTCGGTGAGGGGGTCGGTGCGGCCGGCGGAGGGGGTGCGCGGCGGGGCGGGGTCGATGGGGAGCCGGGCGAAGCGGGCGGAGAGGCCGGGGAGGAAGGCGATCAGGCCGATGGCGGTGGGGGCGCAGACGGCGGCGGCCGACGCGGCGGTGGACCCGGTGAGGATCGCGGCGAAGGCGGCCAGGGTGCCCGCGGTGGAGAGCAGGGCGGCGGCGACGAACGGGGCGTCCCCGCCGGGGGCGAGAGCGACCAGCACCACGGACGCGACCAGGACGGCGACGCAGCCGAGCAGGAGCTGGAGGCGGCCGGGGCCCTGTCCGGGGTCGGGGCCGATGACGCCGGAGCCGGCGAGGAGCAGCAGGGGCAGCGCGCCGAGGCCGAGGGCGACGGCGGTGAGCCGGTCCGCGTAGACCCGGGCGCGGACCGCGGCGAAGGCGGTGAAGAGCGTTCCGGCGGTCGCGGCGGCGACGGCGGGCAGTCCGTGCGTGTCGTGGCGGACCGGGTCGGCGTACCAGAGGACGACGGTCATCAGCAGGAGCAGCAGGGCGGCGCCCGCCGCTCCGGCGCCGCGCAGCAGTTCGTCGCTCCACAGGTGGCGGTCGCGGCCGACGGCCGAGGCGACGGCGTCGGAGACGTCGTCGAAGACGGCGGGCGGCAGCGAGGCGGCGAAGGGCCGGAAGGTGAGGATCTCGCCGTCCAGGACCTGTTGCTCGGCGAGGGTGCGGGCGCCGTCGAGGACGGTGCCGTCCCGGCGGACGAGGTGGTAGCCCGTGGGGGTGGCGACGGCCTGGGTGCGGCCGGTGAGGCGCAGTATCTCCGGGCAGACGTCGGCGACGGCGAGGTCCTCCGGCAGGGCGACGTCGATCCTGCTGTCGGGCGCCACGACTGTGACGCGGCAGAAGCCGCTCCCCGCGGTCGTACTCACCTGTCTGATCCCCCTGCGGTCCGCTTCGGCGGTTGCCGCGCGCCACCCTACCGGGAGGGTCCGGCCAGTAGGATCACGGTCGCGCGGAGGCCGGTTCATGGGGCGGCGGCAGCCACGGGGGCGCCGGTGCGGGTCCGCCCCGGCCCTCCGGCGCACGGGCACGGATGGGGTGGTTGGACCGGTGGGCCAGATCGTCGTGAAGCGTCCGCCGAGGGCCCTGCCGCCCCGGCTCCCGGCGGAGCCCCTGGAGCTGAAGGCCCCTCCGGTGCTGGCGCGGGGTCAGCGGGAGGGGCTGTTGCTCCAGTTGCTTCCGGTGCTCGGCATGGGTGCGTCGGTGGTCTTCTTCTTCTCGCCGCAGGCTCCGCCGTTCATGCGGATCATGGGCGTGCTGATGCTGGTGTCGACGGCCGGGCTGGCGGCGGCGCAGGTCGTCCGGTTCCGGCGGGGCGCGCAGGGGCACCTGGCCGAGGCGCGGCGCGACTATCTCGCCCATCTCGCGCGCGCCCGGCGCGAGGTGCGGCGTACGGCGCGTGCCCAGCGCGACGCGCAGTGGTATCTGCATCCGGCGCCCGACCAGTTGTGGTCGGTGGTGGCCGAGGGGACCCGGGTGTGGGAACGGCGGGCCGGGGACGCGGACTTCGGGCTGGTGCGGGTCGGGCTCGGGCCGCAGCCGCTGGCGACGCCGCTGTCGGTGCCGGAGCCCGGCCCCGCGGACGATCCCGAGCCGGTGTGCGCGGGGGCGCTGCGCCGGTTCGCGGCGGTGCACGGCACGCAGGAGGGGTTGCCGGTGGTGTTCCCGGTGCGGGAGGTGCACCGGGTGGCGTTCGCGGGGCCGGTGGAGCAGGCGCGTTCGGTGGTGCGGGCGGTGGTGGCGCAACTGGTGACGGCGCACGCGCCGGACGATCTGGTGGTCGGGGTGGTGGCGGCGCCGGGTGCGGTGGAGCACTGGGACTGGACGAAGTGGCTGCCGCACGCGCAGGCGCCGGGGCCGGGTGACGGGGCGGGGACGCGGCGGTTGTTCGGGGCGGACACGGCGGCGCTGGAGGAGTTGCTGGCGGGGCGGCTGGAGGGGCGGCCCCGGTTCGGCCGGGACACCGGACAGGCGCCGGAGCAGCCGCATGTCGTGGTGGTGGTGGACGGCGGGCGGGCGGCGCCGGATTCGCCGCTGGGGGCTCCGGAGGGGCTTCAGGGGGTGACGGTCCTGGAGGTGGTGCGGGGGGAACCGGTGCCGGTCCGGGGCGGACTGACCGTGCGCGTCGGTCCGGGGCTGCTGCGGCTGGAGCCGGTCGCGGGCCCCGTGGTCGCGGGGGTGCCGGACGGTCTGTCGCCGGTGGCGGCCGAGGCGCTGGCCCGGCAGCTGGCGCCGCTGCGGCTGAGCGGCGGCCGGGAGGGCGAACCGCTCCTGTCCGATCCGGACTTCACGGAGCTGCTGGGTCTGGGGGACGCGGGCGCGGTGGACGTGGCCCGCACGTGGCGGCCGCGTCCGGCCCCGGAGCGGCTGCGGGTGCCGATCGGGGTCGGTGAGGACGGGCTGCCGGTGCTGCTGGACCTCAAGGAGGCGGCGCTGGACGGCATGGGTCCGCACGGGCTGTGCGTGGGGGCGACGGGGGCGGGGAAGTCGGAGCTGTTGCGGACGCTGGTGCTGGGGCTGGCGGTCACGCATCCGTCGGAGACGCTGAACTTCGTTCTCGCGGACTTCAAGGGCGGGGCGACGTTCAGCGGGTTGGCGCGGCTGCCGCACGTGGCCGCCCTCATCACCAATCTGGCCGACGACCTGTCCCTGGTGGACCGGATGGGCGACACGATCCGGGGCGAACTGCGGCGGCGCCAGGAGCTGTTGCGGGCGGCGGGCGACTACTCCGGGATCCACGACTACGAGCGGGCGCGGGCGGCGGGGGCGCCGCTGGAGCCGCTGGCCTCGCTGGTCCTGGTCATCGACGAGTTCTCGGAACTGCTGGCCGCCCGGCCCGACTTCATCGACATGTTCCTCCAGATCGGCAGGATCGGTCGGTCGCTGGGGGTGCATCTGCTGCTGGCCTCGCAGCGGCTGGAGGAGGGCTCGCTGCGCGGCCTGGACACGTACCTCTCGTACCGGATCGGGCTGCGGACCTTCTCGGCGGCGGAGTCGCGGGCGGCGCTGGGGGTGGCGGACGCCTTCCACCTGCCGTCGGTGCCGGGGTCGGGGTATCTCGCCTCCGGTACGCGGGAGATGATCCGCTTCAAGGCGGCGTACGTGTCGGGGGCGTACCGCGCGGCGGGTGCGGCGGAGGCGGGGCCGGTGGCGCGGCGGGCGGCGGTGTTCCGGGCGCTCCCGGTGCCGGTGGCCGAGGCGGAGCCGGGCGCCGCGCCCGTGCCGCCGCCGGGGCGTGCGGAGACCGCGCGCGACACCGTGCTCTCGGTGGTGGTGCGGAGGCTGGAGGGGCAGGGGGTGCCGGCGCACCGGGTGTGGCTGCCGCCGCTGGACCGGCCGGTGGCGCTGGACCAGGTGCTGCCGGGGCTGGCTCCTCAGGAGGGGCGGGGGTTCACCGCCACGGGGTACAGCAGGCCCGGTGGGCTGACGGTTCCGCTGGGGCTGGTGGACAAGCCCTTCGAGCAGCGGCGCGAGGTGCTGTACCAGGACTTCTCGGGGGCGGCGGGTCATCTGCTGGTGGTCGGCGGTCCCCGGTCGGGGAAGTCGACGCTGCTGCGGACGCTGGTGGCGTCGTTCGCGCTGACGCACACGCCCCGGGAGGCGCAGTTCTACGGGCTGGACTTCGGCGGGGAGGGGCTGTCCCCGCTGGCGGGCCTTCCGCACGTGGGGCAGGTCGCCTCGCGGCTGGACCCGGAGCGGGTGCGGCGGACCGTCGCGGAGGTGGCGGGGGTGCTCGGCCGCCGGGAGGAGCTGTTCCGGGACCGGGGCATCGGCTCGATGGCGGCGTACCGGCGCGAGCGGGCGGCGGGGAGGCTGCCGGACGAGGCGTGGGGCGATGTCTTCCTGGTGGTCGACGGCTGGGGCGCGTTCCGTGCCGAGCACGAGCCGCTGGAGCAGGTGATCACGGACATCGCGGCGCGGGGTCTGGGCTACGGGGTGCACGTGGTGCTGTCGGCCGCGCGCTACCCAGACGTCCGGGCGGCGCTGAAGGACCAGCTCCTGGGGCGGCTCGAACTGCGGCTGGCCGACGCCCTGGACTCCGAGTTCGACCGGAAGGTCGCCGCGCGGGTGCCGGCCGGGGTGCCGGGGCGCGGCCAGGTCGCGGAGAAGCTGCACTTCATGGCGGCGCTGCCGGTGGTCGAGGCGGTCCCGGACGGCGCGGATCCGGCCGAGGGCACGGCCGCGCTGGTGGAGCGGGTCCGCGCGCACTGGACGGGCGGAGCGGCTCCCGCCGTACGGCTGCTGCCGCACCGGCTGCCCGCCGAACGGCTGCCGAAGGGCTTCGAGTTCCCCGGCCGGGGCATCGCCCTCGGGGTCGCGGAGTCGGATCTGGAGCCGGTGTTCGTGGACTTCGACAGCGATCCGTTCCTGCTGGTGTTCGGCGAGGGCGAGTCGGGGAAGACCAATCTGCTGCGGCTGGTCGTGAGGCAACTGGCCGAGCGGTACTCCCCCGAGGAGGCGCGGCTCGTCGTCGGCGACTACCGGCGCGGGCTGATGGGGGCGCTGCCGGAGAGCCATCTGCTGGAGTACGCGCCGTCGGCGGACGCGCTGCGCACCCATATGGAAGCGCTGGCCGGGGTGTTCGCGCGGCGCCAGCCCCCGGCGGACGTGACGCCGAGGCAGTTGCGCGAGCGCACCTGGTGGTCGGGGCCGCGGATCTTCGTCGTGGTGGACGACTACGACCTGGTGGCGACGGCGTCGGGCAGTCCGCTGGCACCGCTGGCGGAGTACCTGCCGTTCGCCCGGGACGCCGGGGTGCGCTTCGTCGTCGCGCGGACCTCGGCGGGGGCCTCGCGGGGGCTGTACGAGCCGTTCCTGCAACGGGCCGGGGAGTTGGGGGCGCAGGGGGTGGTGCTCTCCGGCGATCCGGGCGAGGGGGAGCTCGTGGGCGGGGTGCGGGCGCGTCCGATGCCGCCGGGGCGCGGGTACCTCGTCGGCCGGCGCGGCGGTGCCCGGCTGGTGCAGACGGGATGGCTGGCCGAGCGCCCCTGAAGGGTGCGCGGGGGGCGCGCGGGGGAGGCACGGAAGCATACGTACACGCTGCTTCCCGGACGTGTCCAGCGGTGGTGGCGGTGCCTGTACGGTGCCGTGCAGAGCCACGTACGGAGAGGACCCTTGACCATGGGCACACAGGCGGAGAAGGACGAGCTGTACGCACTCGACATCTCGGGGGTGGAATGGCTGAGCGCCCCGGGGACCGAGCAGGAGGAGGAGCGTGTGGAGATCGCGCATCTGCCGGGCGGAGCGGTGGCGATGCGCTCGTCGCTGGACCCGGACACGGTGCTGCGCTACACGGAGGCCGAGTGGCGCGCGTTCGTTCTGGGCGCCCGGGACGGCGAGTTCGACCTGAAGTAGCCGTGCGACGGGGAGGGGGGCGCGTCCGGCGGGCGCGCCCCCTTTTCGCGGCCTGTGGCGGACGGTTCAGTACGCCTCGGTGAACAGGCCGGACGCCTTGAGGTCGGTGGCGCGGTAGCGGTCCTTGCCGTTCTCGACGATCCGGGCGATGTGTTCCAGGCGGGTGCGCATGTGGTCCGCCCGGGAGCGGTAGTCGTTCTGGAGCGTGACGTAGGCGGCGTGCGCCTCGCCGTCCCAGGTGTCGGTGACGACCTTGAGGGCGGTGTCCATCTCCTCAAGGTCGCGGCAGATGTTCCGGGAGACCGCGCGGATGCGGTCGGCCATCTCCTGGACGCTCGCGTAGCGGACCTTGGTGTGCGGGTCGTGGCCCATGGGTGTTCCTCTGCGGTGGAAGGGGCGGCCCGGAGGCGCGGCGGGCGGGTTCAGAGGGAGTCGAGGCCGGAGCCGCCGCGTGGGGCCGGGGCCTGTTCCCCGACGGCGGCGAAGGCCGCGCGGACCTCTTCGTCGGTGGCGTTGCTGAGGTTCTTGGTGCTCGCTACCGCGTGGTGGAGCACGTGGAGGAGGCGGCGGATCCGGTCGTGGTCCTCGTTGAGCGCGAGCTGTGCCGAGGCGAAGCCGGAGGCTCCGGCGCCGGTCCAGCCGGCTCCGGCCGTGGCGAGGATGTCCGCCAGTTCCCTGGACTGTCTGGAGACCGCCTCGGCCGTGTCGACGATGCGGTTCCTTGCCTGGACGAGCGGATCGTCGGCGAGGGCGAAACCACCCGCGGGGCTGGTCATGCGGAGGTCCTCTCCGAGGGCGCCGGGGGGCGCGGTGACGTGGGTGTGGGGGCTGGACCCGGCGCTCACCCTAGCCACGTCGCCACCGCTCCCCGGACGCTCCGGCGCACCGGACCGGGCCGTCCGGGGGTCAGCGCGGGCGCGGGGAGCGGCGGCGCCTCATGTCGCGGGCGACGGTCGCGGTGCCGGCCACCGCGCCGACCGCGACGACGGCCGCGGACAGCGCGTAGGCCGCGTACCGCTTGGTGCGCCGTTGCCGGGGTCCGTCCGCCGACAGCGGCGCGGGCTCGGGCGCCGGGGCGGCGGCGGGCGCGGGGCCGGGGTGCGGCGCGTCCTGCGGGGTGTCGTCGCCGGACAGCGCGCGGACCGGGTCGACTACACCCCATCCGACGAAGGGGTCACGGCCGTTGACGGGTCGCTGGGCCGTCTGTTCGAGGCGGGCGACGATCTGCGCGGCCGTCCACTCGGGGTACTTGGCGCGCATGAGGGCGACGACGCCGCTGACGTAGGGCGCGGAGAAGCTGGTGCCGCTGTCGGTGCACTGGCCGTTGCCCGGGACGGTGGAGACGATGTCGACGCCGGGGGCGGCGACGTCCACGAAACCGCCCGGCTGGGAGAAGTCGGCCCGTTCCTCGTCGCGGTCGGAGGCGGCGACGGCGAGGACGCCGGGGAAGGCGGCCGGGTAGGTGTTCCGGGACCGGCCGTCCGCGCCGTCGTTGCCCGCCGACGCGACCACGACGACGTCCTTCGCGACGGCGCGGGCGACCGCGCGGCCGAGCACGGAGTCCTCGGTCAGCGGCCGCGAGGTGTCCTGGGAGATGTTGATGACCTCGGCACCATGGGCGACCGCGTGGTCGATCCCGGCGGCCATGGTGCTGTCCCTGCCGCTGTGCCGGCCGTCGTTCTGGCGGACCGGGATGAGCGTGGCCCCGGGGGCCAGGCCGACGAATCCCGTTCCGGCGCGGGGGCGGGCGGCGATGATGCCCGCGACCTTGGTGCCGTGGCCGGACCCGTCGAGCGTCCCGTCGCCCCCGGTGCCGGTGTAGTCGATTCCGGCGGACCGGTCCACGGCGGCGGTGAGCTGCGGATTGGCGGTGTCCACGCCGGTGTCGACGACGGCGACGCGGACGCCCTCGCCCCGGGTGTCCTTCCACAGGGCGTCGAGGAGGATCCGCTGGAGCGGCCAGGGGCGGCCCGCGAACTGCTCCCTCATCGGGAACGCGCACTCCCCGCCGCCGTCCAGGTGCGGGCCGGGTTCCGCGGCGGCGTACGCGGCCTGCGGTCCCGCGAGCAGCGCCAGGGCGGCGGCCGTCGCCGGCAGCGCCCTCGTCCCGTGTCGCATCGTGTCCTCTCCCCCGCCCGTCCCCGCGCCGGTGCCGCCCGTCAGGAGCCCTGGGGCCTGCGGGCACTCTCCGTGTCGAGCCTCGGCCCCCGGGCCAGGAACTCCGACCAGGCGTGCGGGACGAGGACGGGGACCGTCTTCCCGTATCCCAGCCGGATCTGCGCCTCGCCGGGCACCGGGCGTGCGCCGGGGCGCGTGGCGCCGGCGTCGCCGTTCGCCCGGACCGCGTACCGAAGTCCGGTGTCCGTCACCAGGAAGAGTGAACCGTCCGGGCCCGTCCGCCCCTCGCGGACCGGGGTGTAGAGCAGCCCGCTGCCCGGAGTGACATAGGTGCTGGTGCCGCCGGTTCCCACGGGCGCGGGATAGGCGGTGCCCGCCCAGGTGGCGAGGGTCGTGCGGCCGGAGCCGTCGGTGGAGCGCAGCACGCTGCACACGGTGTCGCGGGCGGCGGACCCCGTGCCGGTGCTGTTGACGCGGACGGCCCGGTGGGCGGGCCAGCGCAGGGCCGGGTCCTCGAACGGCTCGCTCGCGGGGACGAAGTCCTGGAGTCCGGCGGGGCGCGCCTCGCCGGCCAGGTCGAGGGCGGCGGTCCGGGGGGAGTTGATGAGCAGCCAGGCGGTGAACTCGGAGACCGGCCTCACCTCGCGGTCGAGGACGACGTAGTAGGCGGTGCCCTCCCCGTTCCTGGTGCGGAGCACCGTGCCGACGCGGTTCTCGCGCGCCGAGAGGTGCCCCTCGATGTGCGCGGGGGCGCCGACCTCGCCGGGGATGTCGGGGAAGGCGACCGGGCTGCCGTCGTGCAGGGTGGCCAGCCAGTCGTCGGTGACGGGCTGCGGGCGGGCGGCGCCGACGAGGGCGCCGGTGAGGTGGCCGAGGTCCTCGGGGGTCTCGTCGATGCGGTACTTGGTGCCGCGGGCGTCGACGAGGTAGCGGGTGGCGTCCTGGCCCTGGACGTAGAGGACCTGGCCGCCGGTGAGCCGGCCGGCCCCCTCGGTCAGGTGCCGGTCGCGCGCCCCGAGGACGAAGGCGGCCTTCTGCACGGAGCCTGACCCGCCGCCCGGCTGCACGCAGACCGCCCACCGTTTGGCGGTCCCGGCGTCCTCCGGTTCGGGCAGCCGGTCGGGGGCGTACGGGATGCCGAGGACCGGGCCGCGCGCCGGGTCGCCCGCGTCCAGGACGGCGTCGTCGACCTGGACGACTCCGTACTGCCCCGGGTCCAGCAGCAGCCGGGCGGAGGCGAGGTTCAGCACCGGGTGCAGCAGGGTCCGGCGCTCCGCGCCCCGGCCGGTGGTGAGCACGACGTACCGGGTGGTCGACGTCCTGCCGACGACGACCTTGGCGCCGGGGCGGTCCCAGTCGCGGGGCGCGGCCGGGCGGAACATCCCGTACGCGCCGAATCCGGCGAGGATCAGCGCACCGGCGACCAGTCCGGGCAGGACGGCGCGCAGGGGGCGCGGGGCCCCTTCGTCGGAGCCGGTGGGAGAGGGGCGCAGGAAGGCCGCCACCACGCGCCGCTTCGCGAAGGTGTACGCGTTCAACTCGTCGCGCCGCGATGCCATGGGTCCCGCCCCCGTCCGTCCGCGCGGCACCGGGGAGCGCCCCGGCCGGCGTCCCGTGCCGGGCCCCCGTTGCCTGACCGGACCCCTACTATGCCTGTCGGCCCCGGGGTGCCGGGTGCCGGGTAGGGTGATGGCCCCCGTCGGACGGCTCGGCGGGCGGGCGTGCACGGGTCTCTTCGGGGGCGGACGGACGGGGGGTGCCGCGATGACGGCTTCCGCGACGCGAACGGTTCCGGTTCCGGGCGCGCGGACCGCCGGGGCGGACGCGGACGGCGTCCCGGTCCCCGGTGCCGGGCCGGGCATCACCCGGCCGAGTGAACGTGTGGGCTTCCGGAGGCCGTTGCGGGTCCACCAGCTGGTCCTGTGCGAGCTGGCCGGGGCGCTGCTGCTGTGCGCCTGGGTGGTCGATCCGCTGCTGCTGGCGCCCGCTTCGGTGCTCGCCGGGGTTCTCGCGGTGCTGGCCCTGGTGCGCCGGCGGCGCCGATCCCTTCCCGCGCTGCTGCGCACGGTCCTGGCCTTCCGGGCGCGCGTCCGCGCCGCCCGCGTCCCTGGGGCGGCGGACGGACACGGAGCGGTCCCGGCACCCCTCTCCGCGTGCGAACCGGGGCTGCGCACCTACGCGTTCGGAGGGAGCGAGCGGCGCCCGGTGGGCATGATCGGCGACGGCACGTATCTGACGGAGGTGCTGCGCGTGGAGTCGGACGGTACGGCGCTGCGCCCCGGCCGCTCCGCGCGACCGCTTCCCCTGGAGCTGGTACGGGACGCGCTCGATGTGGACGGCATCCGGCTGGAGTCCGCGCAGATCGTGCAGCACACCCGGCCCGCGCCCTCGCCGCGGCTCCCGGAGGACGCGGTGGCCGCCCGCAACTACGCGCCGCTGCGCGAGGGTTCGGGTGCTCCGGCGGTGCGGATCACCTGGATCGCGCTGCGGCTCGCCCCGGAGCTGTGCCCGGAGGCGGTACGGGCCCGGGGCGGCGGTCTCGTCGGGGCGCAGCGGTGCGTGGTGCGCGCGGCCGACCAGTTGGCCGGGCGGCTGAGCGGGGCGGGGCTCGGCGCGACGGTGCTGACGGAGCCGGAGCTGGGCGCGGCGCTCACCACCTCGCTGGGCGCGGACCCGGCGGTGACGGCGCGGGGCGCGCGGGACGGGGTGGCGGTCCGCCGCACCCGGGAGACCTCGCGGACCTGGAGCTGCGACGGCCGGCCGCACACCACCTACTGGGTGCGCCGCTGGCCGGAGTTGGGCGGCGGGCGGGCCGCGCTGCCGGAGCTGGTCGCCCTGCTCACCTCGGTCCCGGCCCGCGCCACCACGTTCGCGCTGACGCTGGCGCACGGCGAGCGGCAGGAGACCGCACTCACCGGCCATGTCCGGGTCAGCGGCGAGGACGAACGCGAACTGCTCGCGGCCCGGCACGCGTTGGAGCGGGCGGCGCGCGGGGCGCGGGCCTCGCTGGTGCGGCTCGACCGCGACCAGCTGCCCGGACTGCTGGCCACGGTGCCGTTGGGCGGAACCCGCTGATGGCGGTGCGCGGGCACGGGCGGCCGGTGTTCGGGCGGTTCGCCCCGCACCGTCCCCGGCACTCGGTCCGGCCGGAGCACCTGGCGTCGCTGGCGCTTCCGGTGGGCGACGACGGGGTGGTGATCGGGGTCGACGGCGACGGCGGCCCCGCCGTGCTCGGGCTGTTCCGGCCCACGCCGTACGACGTCACCCTCGTCGGCGGGCTGTGGACCGCGCAGGTGCTGGCGCTGCGCACGGTGGCGACCGGGGCCCGGGTGGTCGTCGAGACGGGCCGGGCACCGGCCTGGGCGGGGCTGGTGCGTGCGGTGGGCGGTGCGGAGCCCGGCATCGCGCTGCACGAGGTGGGCCGGGTGCCACCGTTGGGGGCGTCCGTCGGATCGCCGGTCGTCGTGGTGCGGGACTGCGGCACGCGGCCTCCGCGCGGGCGGGTGGCGTCGGCGCCCTGGCAGTCGGTGGTGACGCTGGTGCCGTATCCGAGTCCGGTGGCCGCCGGGCTGATGGAGAAGGCGTCCCTGGTCGGGGTGCAGCGGGTCTCCCCGGACGAGGCCCGCGCGATCGGCCGGCTGATGCTGCTCGGTGACGAGGAGGTGCGGGCCCTGTCGACGATGGCGGACGGCGTCACCCTGTGGTGCACCCGGCGGGACCGGCGGCTCGTGATGACCCGGCCGACCGACGCGGAGAGCGGACTGCTGGGCGGCGCACGCCGGGTGGATTGACCGGCGCTCATGGGAAGGTGTCCGACACCTCCCCGCGACACCCCTTCGTGACCGAATGGGGCGGATTTCCCCATGCAGATGTGCCTGTTTGAGGGCTTTTCCCTTCACTTTCCGCCGGACGCAGTCCACTTGAGGTCAGTACGTGACGGAGGGGACGGGCTTCGCGGTGCCGCACGGCCTGCCGTAGCGAGCCCGATGACGATTAGGGTGGGTCCGGGCGCGGCAGAAGAACCTGCGGGTAGGTGTCGCGTCCCCGGGGGGAGAGCCGGGCGGCTCGCGTTGCGGAAACGGTCGCCCCCGCCCACCACGGCACAAGGGTGCTCGACCACACCAGGAGGCAACAGTGAACGGCGATCGGGACGGAATCCGCGGGGGCTGGGACAAGCCCGTCGACGAGTCGTCCGACGCGGAGCCCGCCGAGCTGACGGGTGAGTTCACCATCGACTACACCCCGCCCGCCTGGTACACGCAGAACGCGCCGGGCGACTCCTCGGGCGGTGCGGGCACGCCCCTGGCGCCCCCGCCGCCGCCCAGCGGCGCACCGGTGTCCCTGCCCGGACTGCCGCCGGGGAGCGGCTTCGAGCCCGACTGGACGCCGGCGCCCCCGGCGCCCGCCGCCGACGCCTCGGCCTTCCCGCCGCCCGGCGCGGGGGAAGGCGGCGGTGCGCCCGACGCCTTCGGGGGCGGCGACGTGGAGAGCGGGGCGACCATGCGGTTCTCCTCCGCCGCGCTGAAGCGGGAGATCGCAGAGCTGGAGGCGGCGGCCGCCGCCGGGGCCGGCGCCTCCACGAGCGGGTCCGGCGCCTCCGACGAGGCACGGGACGCCGACGCCGCGGGGGACCCGGGGGCCCCGGGGGCCCCGGCCGACGCGGGCGACGCGGGCGACGCCCAGGCGACCGGGGACGAGGGGACGGACACCACCCACGGAACGGACGTCGAGAACCACGGGTCCGCCGGGTCCGCCCTCGCGGAGCCGCACGACGCCGTCCCGTCCGACGAGGTCCCCGCCGACGCCGCGCTCTCCGACGCGTCGCCGTCCTCCGCCGAGCCCCACGACGCCGTGCCGTCCTCCTCCGCACCGGACGAGGAGCCCGCCGAGGGCGGGGCCGACGCCCCTTCCGACAGCGCCCCCTCCGACAGCGCCCCGGCCGACAGCGCCCCCGCCGGGCTTCCGCCGGTCGCCCCCGACGGGTCCTCGCAGGCCGCCGAGCCGTCGGACGCGGTGCCGCCGGCCCCGGCCGCGCCGGACCGGCCGGGTGTCCCGGCGCCGCAGGACGCGGCACCGGTCCCGTGGACGCCCGGTCCGCCGCCCGGCGGGCTGCCGCCGCTGCCGCCCGCGTTCCAGCCGGCGGCGCAGCAGCCGGCCGCGCCCCAGCCCGCCTCGCACTGGCCGCCGCAGGCGCCCGTCGCACCGGCCCCGGCCGCCCCCGCCGACCAGGGCGGTTACGGCTTCCCGCAGCCCGCCGCCGCGCAGGCACCGCAGCCGCCCGCGCTTCCGCAGCCGCCGGCCCCGGCCGCTCCGCAGGGGGGCTACGGCTTCCCCCAGCAGGCCCAGCCCCAGCAGGCCCAGCCCCAGCAGCCGCAGCCGCAGCAGACCCCGCCCCAGCAGCCGCAGCCGAGCGCCGCGCTGCCGGCCCCGATCCCCCAGCAGCCCTCCCCGCAGGCTCCCCCGGCCCCGCAGCCGCCCGCACCCCCGTGGCCGGCGCAGCAGGCCGCGCCCCAGACGCCCCAAGCGCATCAGGCGCCCCCAGCGCCCCAGACTCCGCAGGCGCCCCAGCCGCCTCAGAGTCCGCAGGGCGGGTACGGCTTCCCGCAGCAGGCCCAGCCACCGGCCGCTGCCCCGCAGCTGCCCGGACCGAACCCCGCGCCGAACCTGCCCGCGCCGCTTCCGCAGCAGCACGCGCCGCAGCAGGGGCCGCCGGCCGGTCAGCCGGGCCAGGCCGGTCCGCTGCCGGGCCAGCAGCCCCAGGCGGCCCCCGGCCAGCAGCCCGCGCCGCAGGGCCCGCCGGCCGATCCCCGGTCCGGGAACGCCTGGCCGACGCCGGTCACGCACGACCAGCGCGAGCGCTCCATGCCGGGCGCGCCGATCGGCTACACCGCCGCCGTCGAGCTGTCGTCGGACCGGCTGGTCCGAGGCAAGCAGAAGGCGAAGAGCAGCCGGAACCCCTCGGGCGCCTCGCGGTTCAAGCTGGGGGGCAAGAAGGAGGAGCAGGAGCGGCAGCGCAAGCTGGACCTCATCCGCACCCCGGTGCTCTCCTGCTACCGGATCGCGGTGATCAGCCTCAAGGGCGGCGTGGGCAAGACGACGACCACCACCGCGCTCGGCGCCACGCTGGCCACCGAGCGGCAGGACAAGATCCTCGCGATCGACGCCAACCCGGACGCGGGCACGCTGGGACGGCGGGTGCGGCGCGAGACCGGGGCGACCATCCGCGACCTGGTCCAGGCGATCCCGCACCTCAACTCGTACATGGACATCAGGCGGTTCACCTCGCAGGCGCCCTCCGGTCTGGAGATCATCGCCAACGACGTGGACCCGGCGGTCTCGACGACGTTCAACGACGAGGACTACCGGCGCGCGATCGACGTGCTGGGCAAGCAGTACCCGATCATCCTCACGGACTCGGGCACCGGTCTGCTCTACAGCGCGATGCGCGGGGTGCTCGACCTCGCCGACCAGCTGATCATCATCTCGACACCCTCCGTCGACGGGGCGTCGAGCGCCTCGACCACGCTGGACTGGCTGTCGGCGCACGGGTACGCGGAGCTGGTCTCGCGCTCTCTGACGGTCATCTCGGGGGTCCGCGAGACCGGAAAGATGATCAAGGTGGACGACATCGTCCAGCACTTCCAGACGCGCTGCCGGGGCGTGGTCGTGGTGCCGTTCGACGAGCACCTGTCGGCGGGCGCCGAGGTCGACCTGGACATGATGCGCCCGAAGACCCGGGAGGCGTACTTCAACCTCTCCGCTCTCGTCGCCGAGGACTTCGCGCGCGCCCAGCAGCAGCAGGGGCTGTGGACCTCGGACGGCAGCGGTCCGCCGCCGCAGTACGCGCCGCCGATGCCCGGTCAGCCGCTGCCCCCGGGCCAGCAGATGCCGGCCCAGCAGCCGTACGTACCGCAGCAGCCCGGACAGCCTCAGCAGCCGTACCCGCCGCAGCAGCCCGGTCAGTGGGGCGGGCAGCCTCAGCAGCCGTATCCGGCGCAGCAGCCGGCCCCCGGCGCCGGGCAGAACTGGCAGCAGACGCCGCCCTCCCAGGCACAGTCCGCGGCCGGCCCGACGGGGCAGCCGCAGCCCCCGCAGTTCGGCGGACAGCCTGGTCAGCCGGGCGGCCCGACACCCCCCGAACTCCAGGGTCCGGTGCCGCCGGCCGGCTGGCAGCAGCAGCCCCCGCAGCCGCCGTCAGCGCCTCAGCAGTAAGGCGTCAGAGGTCTGAACCAATGAGGGTCCCCCTCGCATTCGCGAAGGGGACCCTCACCGCATTACCGCAGACCACACGCCGTTTCGGGGACCGTTGACGCGGCTCGACCACCGCTGATAAACCTTCGCTTCACCAGCTGGCGAACCACAGATCAACCCGCCTTCTCCGTGCGAGTCCTGACGCGAGGTCCCTGACCATGGTCGTAAGAGTTCCACCACCCTCAGCCCAGCCACGTTCACGTCTGCGTATTCTTCTGGCCTCCGGCGTCGCCGCCCTCGCCCTCGCGGCCGGGTCCGTCGTACCCGGCGTTCCCCTCGGATCCGCCCCCCAGCAGGCGCAGGCCGCCGACAGCGGTGAGTCCGGCAGGACACTGACCGTCGCCGTCGCCCAGAGCATCGACTCCCTGAGCCCGTTCCTCGCCCAGAAGCTGCTGAGCACGAGCATCTCCCGGCTCATGTACGACTTCCTGACGAACTACGACCCCAAGGACAACCACGCGGTCCCGGGGCTCGCCACGAAGTGGGAGCCGTCGGCGGACAAGCTGACGTGGACGTACACCATCCGGCCCGACTCGAAGTGGTCCGACGGGCAGCAGGCCACCGCCGAGGACGCGGCGTGGACGTTCAACAAGATGATGACGGACGACGCCGCCGCGCAGGCCAACGGCAGCTTCGTCTCCAACTTCAAGAAGGTCACGGCTCCCAGCCCCACGCAGCTGGTCATCGAGCTGAAGGAGCCGCAGGCCACCATGGCCGCGCTCGACGTCCCGATCGTGCCCAAGCACGTCTGGGAGAAAGTCACGGACTTCTCGAAGTTCAACAACGACAAGGACTTCCCGGTCGTCGGCAACGGCCCCTTCGTCCTGACCGACTACAAGGTCGACCAGTACGTGAAGCTGAAGGCCAACCCGGACTTCTGGCGCGGCAGGCCCAAGTTCGACGAGCTGGTCTTCAAGACGTACAAGGACCAGGACGCCGCCGTGGCCGCCCTCCGCACGGGTGAGGTCTCCTTCGTCGCCGGTTCGCCCGCGCTCACCCCCGCCCAGGCCGACTCGCTCAAGAGCGAGAAGAACGTCAAGGTCAACGAGGGCCCCGGCCGCCGCTTCTTCGCGCTGGCCACCAACCCGGGCGCGCAGACCAAGGACGGCAAGAAGTTCGGCGACGGCAACAAGGCGCTGCTCGACCAGAAGGTCCGCCAGGCGCTCTTCCTGTCGATCGACCGCAAGACGATCATCGACAAGGTCTTCCGGGGTCACGCCGTCGAGGGCCAGGGCTACATCCCGCCGCGCTTCCCCGCGTACCACTGGCAGCCCTCCGCCGACCAGGCGCTCGGCTACGACCCGGCCAAGGCGGGGCAGCTGCTGGACCAGGCGGGTTACACACTCAAGGGCGGCAAGCGCGTCGGCGAGGACGGCAAGCCCCTCGATCTGCGCATCCTGTGCCATGCGACCGATCCGAACGACAAGGCCATCGGCAAGTACCTCAAGGAGTGGTGGGGCAAGCTCGGCATCGGCCTCAAGGTCGACTGCCTCGACGACGTCTCCGTGCCGTGGTACGCGGGCGAGTACGACCTCGCCTTCGACGGCTGGTCCGTCAACCCGGACCCGGACTTCGTCCTCGGCATCCACACCTGCGCCGCCCTGCCCGCCAAGAAGGCGGCGAGCGCGGCCACGGACAACTTCATCTGCGACAAGACCTACGACGGTCTGTACAAGAAGCAGCTCGCCGAGTACGACCCGGCCAAGCGGGCGGACATCGTCAAGGAGATGCAGTCCTGGCTGTACGACTCCGGGTACATGAGCGTCATCGCGTACCCGAACGCGGTCGAGGCGTACCGCACCGACCAGATCAAGTCCATCACGACCATGCCCGAGGCGGCCGGCAACATCTACGGCCAGGACGGGTACTGGAGCTGGTGGTCGGCGGTTCCCGCGGACGGCGCCGGTGACGGCGACGGCGGGGGTTCCGGTTCGTCCACCGGGGTCGTGATCGGCGTCGTCGTGGTGGTCCTGGTCCTCGCGGGCGGCGGATTCCTCTTCGCGAGGCGCCGGCGCACCACCGCGGACGACCGCGAGTAGTCCGACGCGCCGCGGCACCGACCGCGGACGGATCGAGAGGAAGACCGGTGGGGTCCGGGCGGCCGGACCCCACCGGTGTCCTCCAGGCGCAGCACGAGTAACGAGAGTTCCCCATGACAGCTGACAGCACTCCGGCGCTCGTGACGCCGTCGGGCGCGGACACGGAAGGTCCGGCGGCCGCCGGCCCCCCGGCCGCCCGCGGTCCACGGGCGCGCACCACCCGGGCCTATGTGACGTACGCGGCGGCGAAGATCGGCGGCGCGGTCGTCTCGCTCTTCGCCGTTCTGGTCACCAGCTTCTTCCTCTTCCGGCTCATTCCGAGCGACCCGGTGAAGCAGATGACCGGCGGACGCCCCGTGTCCGTCGAGCAGCTGGAGTCCATGCGGCACCAGTTCGGCCTCGACCAGCCCATGTGGCAGCAGTTCACCAGCTACATCGGTGACGCGCTGACCGGCGATTTCGGCACGTCGTTCGCGTACCACGCGCCGGTGATGGACAAGATCGTCGAACGGCTGCCCGCGACGCTGCTGCTCACCGGAACGGCGTACGTCCTCTACAGCGCGCTCGGCCTCTGGCTGGGCACCCGGACCGCCTGGCGCAACGGGTCGAACAGCGACCGGTTCCACACCGCGCTGGCACTGACCCTGTACTCGGTGCCGTCGTTCTGGCTGGGGCTGCTCCTCATCATCGTCTTCTCGGTGGGCGTCGGCCCGATCCCCGGGATCTTCCCCACCGGCGGCATGGCGTCGAGCGACGGCGCGACCGGATTCGCGCACGTGGTCGACGTCGCGCACCACATGGTGCTGCCGGTGATCACGCTGGTCGCGGTGGGCTACGCCCAGACGCTCCTGGTGATGCGCTCCTCGCTGCTCGACGAGATGGGCAGCGACTACCTGACCACCGCCCGCGCCAAGGGGCTGCGGGACGATCTGGTCCGCCGCAGGCACGCCGTGCCGAACGCGATGCTGCCGACCTTCACCCTGATGTTCGTGAACCTCGGACATGTGGTGGCGGGTCAGATCCTGGTGGAGACGGTGTTCTCCTGGCCGGGTCTGGGCGGGCTCTTCTACACCGGACTGAGCACCCCCGACCTGCCGCTCGTGCAGGCGCTGTTCTTCTTCTTCGCCACCGCGGTGATCCTGGCGAACACCCTGGCCGATGTGCTGTATCCGCTGCTCGATCCCCGGGTGGGCCGATGACGACCGAATCCGTGCCCGCGCCCACCCCGGACGCCGAGGCCCCCACGCCCGAGGAGCGCGAGAGCGCGGCGGTCAAGAGCCCGCGCGCGCTGGCACGCGCCCGCAAGCGCCGTTCCCTGGTCCGCTTCTGGACCGCCTACCGCAGCCACCGGGGCGGCCTCTGGGGCCTCGCCGGGCTCGTGCTGATCGCGGTGATCGCCCTGCTCGCGCCCGTGCTGGCCGGCGGTGACGCGCAGAGCGTCACCAAGGCGTCGGGCGGACTGCTGGAGGCGCCCAGCGCCGCCTACCCGCTCGGTACCGACCAGTTCGGCCGCAGTGTGCTGGCGCTGCTGGTCTGGGGGGCCAGGGTCTCGCTGACCGTGGGCCTGCTCGCCGCGTTCCTCTGTGTGGCCATCGGTACGGTCGTGGGGATCGTCGCCGGACACTTCCGGGGCTGGTACGCGACGGTCCTGATGCGGGTCACCGACTGGTTCCTGGTCATGCCGACCCTGGTCCTGGCGGTCGCCCTCGCCGCGGTGATGGACCGCTCGCTGTGGACGGTGATCATCGCGATCGGCGTCACGACCTGGCCGACCACGGCCCGGCTGGTGCGCGCCCAGACCCTGGCGGTGGAGTCCCGCCCCTACATCGAGCGGGCCCGCGCGCTGGGCGGCGGACACGGCCACATCATGCTCCGGCACGTGCTGCCGAACGTGATGCCGCTGGTCCTCGCCCAGACCACCCTGGCGATCTCCGGAGCCATCCTGACCGAGGCCACCCTGGCCTTCCTGGGGCTCGGCGACCCGACCATCACCTCCTGGGGCGGCATGCTCCAGGACGCCCGGGAGGCGGGTGCGGTGAGCGCGGGCGACTGGTGGTACCTGGCCCCGCCCGGCATCGCCATCGCCCTGGTCGCCCTGGCGTTCACGCTCTGCGGCCGCGCCATCGAGTCCGTCCTCAATCCGAAGCTGGGGGTGACCCGTTGAGCACGACGAGCATCCGCACGACGCCTCTTCTGCGAGTCCGCGACCTGACGGTGACGTACCCCGGCGGGGCGCGAGCCGTGCGCGGGGTGGACCTGGACGTGGAGGCGGGCCGCAAGCTGGGCATCGCCGGCGAGTCGGGCTGCGGGAAGTCGACGCTGGCCCTCGCGCTGCTGCGACTGCTGCCGGCGGGCGCCGAGGTCACCGGCGAGATCCTGCTGAACGGCGAGGACGTCCTCGCCATGAAGTGGGGCCAGGTCCGCGCCGTGCGCTGGGCCGGCGCCTCGATCGTCTTCCAGGGCGCCATGCACTCGCTCAACGCGGTGCACCGCATCGGGGACCAGATCGCCGAACCGATCCTGCTCCATTCGACGACGACCCGCGCGGCCGCCCGGGAGCGGGCCGGTGAGCTGCTGGAGCAGGTGGGGCTGCCCGCCGCCCGGGTGGACGCCTATCCGCACGAGCTGTCCGGCGGCCAGCGGCAGCGCGTGATGATCGCGATGGCGCTCGCCTGCGGCCCCGAACTGATCATCGCCGACGAACCGACCACGGCCCTCGACGTGATGATCCAGGCCCAGATCCTGCGGCTGATCGAACAGCTCGTCGCCGAGCAGGACCTCGGCCTGATCATGATCAGCCACGATCTGGCGGTGCTCTCGGACACCTGCGACCGGCTCGCGGTGATGTACGCGGGCCGGGTCGTCGAACAGGGCCCGGCGTCCGAGGTCTACGCGCGGGCCGTCCACCCGTACAGCAGGGCGCTGTCGGGCGCCTTCCCCCGGATCGGGGACCCCGCCTCGCGGTTCGCCCCGCAGGGGCTGCCCGGTGATCCGCCCGACCCGGCCGCGCTGCCGGCCGGCTGCACCTTCCACCCGCGCTGCCCGTCGGCGGTGGAGGCGTGCGCCACCCAGGACCAGGTGCTGCGGGTGGCCGGTCCCGGCCGGGAGGCCGCCTGCCTGCTGGTGGGCCCCGGGGAGACCGGGGCCGCCGAGGGCGCCGAGGAAGCGAGGAGCACAACATGACCACCCCCACGGACCTGCTCAGCGCCCGCGAGCTGCGGGTCACCTTCCCCGGGCGGCACGGTGCCGACCTGGCGCGCGCCGTGGACGGGGTCGATCTGGACATCGCGCCGGGCGAGATCGTCGCCCTGGTCGGGGAGTCCGGGTGCGGCAAGACCACGCTGGCCCGCTCGCTGCTGGGGCTGGTCCCGCCGACGGCCGGACGGGTCACCTTCGACGGCAAGCCGCTCGACTACGGCAGCCGGGCGCTCAAGGCGTACCGCAAGCGGGTCCAGCTGGTCCTCCAGGACCCCAGCGGTTCGCTCAACCCCCGGCACACGGTGTACGACGCGGTCGCCGAGGGCCTGCGCATCCACGGCTTCCGGGGCGACGAGCAGCAGGCGGTCACCGAGGCCCTGTCCCGGGCCGGGCTGCGCCCGCCGGAGCGCTTCCTGCTGCGCTACCCGCACGAGCTGTCGGGCGGTCAGCGTCAGCGCGTCGTGATCGCCGGGGCGCTGGTGCTGGAGCCCGAGCTGATCGTGGCGGACGAGCCGGTGGCCTCGCTGGACGCCTCGGTGCGCGGCGAGATCCTGGCGCTGCTGCTGCGGCTGAGGGACGAACTGGGCCTGTCCGCGCTGGTGGTCACGCACGATCTCGGTCTGGCGTGGAACATCGCGGACCGGGTGGCGGTGATGTATCTGGGCCGGATCGTGGAGACGGGGCCCGTCGAACAGATCCTCACGGCGCCCCGGCATCCGTACACGCAGGCGCTGCTGTCGGTGCTGCCGGAGGCCGAGGGCGATCCCGTGGTGCTGACGGGCGAACCGCCGGACCCCTCCAAGGTGCCCTCCGGCTGCCGCTTCCACGTCCGCTGCCAGATCCTCGCCTCGGGCGAGGCCGCGCGGGCGGGGGTGGCGGACGCCTGCCGCACCAAGGACCTGCCGGTGCTGTCGGGCGGTGGGACGACCGAGGTGGCCTGCCACTGGGCGAACGCGGGCACGGCCGGAGCCGGGGAGGCGGGGCCGCGACAGCCCGCCTGACACCCGGTGCGACACGACGGCGGGCGGTCCCGGAAGGGGCCGCCCGTTCGCGCTCTCAGCCCCGGTCGTGGGCGGCGATCAGCTCGGCGCACCGCTTGACGTCCGCGGCCATCGCCACGAGCAGATCGTCGATCGTGTCGAACTTGAGCATGCCGCGCACATAGGCCAGGAAGTCCACGGCGACGTGCAGCCCGTACAGGTCGAGGCCGACGCGGTCGATCGCGTACGCCTCGACCGTGCGCTCGGTGCCGTCGAACTGCGGGTTGGTCCCGACCGAGATCGCGGCGGGCATCGCCTCGCCGTCCACGTGCAGCCAGCCCGCGTACACCCCGTCGGCGGGGATCGCGGTGTGCGGCAGGGTCTCGACGTTGGCCGTGGGGAAGCCCAGCTCCCGGCCGCGCTGCGCCCCGCGCACCACGATGCCCTCGACGCGGTGCGGGCGGCCGAGGATCTCGGCGGCCCCGGCCACATCGCCCTCGGCGACCAGGCGCCGGGTCAGGGTGGAGGAGAACGGCTCGCCGCCGCCCGCCTCGCCGCGCACCCGCAGGTCGATGACCTCGACGCGGTAGTCGTAGGTGGCGCCCAGCTCGGCGAGCAGGTCCACGTTGCCCGCGGCCTTGTGGCCGAAGCGGAAGTTGGGGCCCTCGATGACCAGCGTGGCGTGCAGCTTGTCGACGAGCACCTTCACGATGAAGTCGGCCGGGGAGAGCCGGGAGAACTCGCTGGTGAACGGCAGGATCAGCACCGCGTCCACGCCCAGTTCCGCCATCAGCTCCGCGCGGCGGTGGTGCGGGGCGAGCAGCGGGGGGTGGCTGCCGGGCCGGACGACCTCGCTGGGGTGCGGGTCGAAGGTGACGACGACGGCCGGCACGCCCAGCTCGCGGGCGCGCTCGACGGCCCGGCCGATGATGAGCTGGTGTCCGCGGTGCACCCCGTCGTAGGACCCGATGGTGACGACGCTGCGTCCCCAGTCCTGGGGGATGTCCTCCAAGCCACGCCAGCGCTGCACTCTGACCGCTCCTCGCCCGAACCTGTGTACGTGGGTGTATCTCTTACGCAGGTCTAAGACTGCCATGCTCACGCCCTGCGGCCCGCATCGGCATGGTCATCGGGGCCTCCAGGGTGCGCCGTGCGCTGGGTCCGACGAGCGCGGCCCACTCCTGCGGGGCCTCGGAGAGCCAGCCGATGACCAGGGCACCGAATCCCGGCACGGCGCGGGCGAGCGCGACCAGCCGGCGGTCGAAGAGGGCGGCCCCCTCGGGCGTACGGACGAGCAGCATCCCGGTGCGGTGGACCAGGGCCCGGGTACGGGCGGGGGCGCGGCCCGCGCAGCCCGCCGCGGCGGCCCGGAGCAGCGCGTCCAGCACGGCCGGCTCCCGGTGCTCGGGGCGCTGCTCGAAGTCGAGCAGCACCTCCAGCAGTTCGTCGCGGGTCTGCTGGGAGGCGGGGCTGCCGGGCGAGGCGAGGAGGGCGGCCAGCGCCCCCCGGACCGGCGGCGCGACGGTCGGTTCCCGGAGCAGGCCGGTGAGCAGCGGCAGCAGCAGGGCGCGCGCGGCGGGTCCGTGCTCCAGCCGGTGTTCGAGATAGGCGGCGGTGTGCGCCGTGTCGTCCGGGTGGCTGTCGGCGTAGGCGCGGACGAGCCCGGCGGCGTGCAGGGCGAGGGCCGGGGAGTCGGTCCGGGCGAGGGCCCGGAGCACGTCTCCGGCGTCCTCGCCCGGCCGGGTGAGCCGCTCCCGGTAGGCGGCCAGCACCGGCTCGGGGTGGGTGGGCAGGGCGGCGGCCAGCACGGCGGGCGTGACCTCCGGAGCGCCCGCCGCGAAGGCCCGCAGCGCCTGCGGCAGGCAGCGCTCCCTGGTCTGCGGATCGGCGACGAGCAGGCGGAGCGGGGGGCCGTGCAGATCGGTGTCGGCGGGACGGGCCAGCAGGGCGAGCGCGGCACGGCGCAGCAGGACGCGGTCGGGGTCGCGGGTCACACGCGGGGCGAGGAGTGCGGCGCAAGAAGCGGCGGCGCTCCGGCGGGCCTTGTGGTCGTCGTCGCGGGACCAGCGCTCGACGGCCCGGCAGAGTGCCTCGGGTTCGTCCTCGGCGAGGGCGGCGAGCAGTTCGTCGGCGCGCGGGTGGGCGGCCTCGACGAGGGCGTCGGCCAGCTCGTCCACGGCGAGGTCGCGGCGGGCGTGCAGCAGCGCCTGGGCGGCCTCCGCGACGGTGGGCCGGACACCCGCGCCGTCCTCGGCGGCGAGCGGGTGCTCATCGGAGAACCAGGCGCACAGCAGGGGTTGGACGGTGCGCGGATGGGCGGCGAGCCGCCGGGCCACGGCGTCCAGGAACCGGGTGCCCTCGCCGTCCGCGCGCGGGGGCCCGTCGGCGGGCACCAGGCGTCGGAACAGGTCCATCCGGTCCGCCTCGGGCAGCCGCAGCCTCCGCCAGAACCACGGCCCGAACTCGGCGTACGGACCACGCGGCCCGGTGCCGCCCGCCTCGGCCGAACTGTGGACGATGCGCCCGGTGAGCACGCGCAGCACACCCAGGTGGGCACGGGCGTCGGGCACCCGCAGCAGGGTCTCGGAGAGCAGGTGCACGGCCCACCAGCGGGCATCGGCGACGGGGGCCCGTTCCTCGGCCCGCCCCCCGCCGGAGGTGTCGTCCCCCTCCCCCGCCGAGAGCCGGTCCAGGGCCTCGATCAGATCGGCCAGCCGGTGGGAGAGCGCCGCCGGGCCCTGGCGGCGGCCGAGCAGCAGCAGCGCCTGGACCACGGGCCCGATCCGGTGGCGGGGCACCGGCAGGCTGTGCGGACCGGCGGGTGCGGAGGGATCGGGCGCGGCACGCCCGCCGGGCCGACGGGGCCGCGGGACCCGGCCGGCGGTCTCCTCCCCCGCCCCGCCGTGCCGGCGGTGGACCAGGGCGCGCAGCGCCGCGTCCACGTCCAGGTGCGCGCCCTGGACCCAGTCGCCCAGCTCCTCGTGGGCGAAGCGGTACCCGGCTCCGGCGGGCACCAGCAGTCCCTCGGCGAGCACGGCGGAGGCCCAGCCCGAGCGCCACGGGAAGACCTCCTCGAAGGCCGTGCGGTCCAGCTCGCCCTGGCCGGGGCCCAGACAGCGCCGGGCCGCCTCGTGGACCTGCCCGGCGACCCGGGCCGCGAGCCGCCGCACCTCCGTGCCGCCGGGCGCGGGGTGCCACTGGGCGGCGATCCGGACGGCGACGCGCAGGCACATGAGGTCGAGATGGGCGGCGAAGACCTCCTCCGTGCCGGGGCGCCCCGGGGTGTCCGCGGGCAGCGCGCCGCGCACCTCCGCGAGCAGGCGCAGGGTGAGCGGGTGGCGGTCGTGGCCGGGGGCGAGCGCGTCGGGGGGCAGTTGGTACCGCTCGCGGGCCCGTTCGGCCTGGGCGGGGGTGAAGTCGCCGAGCCGGACCGCGGGGGGCAGCCGGCGGGCGGGCCGGGCCGGGCGGTGCAGCGCGCCGGGCGGGCAGAGCGCCCCGGCCGTCTCCCAGTGCTCCGGCCGGCAGGCGACGACCAGCCGGGCCCCGTGCGCGCGCAGCCAGTCGACGGTGCCGCCGGTCCAGGCGTCCAGCCGGTGGGCCAGGACGGGCGGCATCTCCTCGGGGGCGTCCAGCAGGACGAGCAGCGGGGCACCGGACCGGGCGGCGAGCCGGGCGATCCGCTCCGGGGTGGCACTCTCCATGCCGCCCCGGGCCCCGGCGGCCGTGACAATCCGGCCGGCCTGCCGCAGCGTCCGGGCGATGGCGTCGGCCACGGAGCCGTCCTCGGCGAGCAGGTCGGCGCCGCGCAGCCAGAGCGTGAGCGCGGGCACCGGGCCCCGGGCGCGCCGGGCGGCGAGGGCGGCCAGTTCCGTGGTGCGTCCGGTGCCCGGATCGCCGACCAGTCCGAGGAGCACGGCGGACTCCGCCCCCTCGGCCGCCGTGAAGGCGTCGAACTCGGCGAGGACGTCCGGGCGCTCCACGGGGTCGGGGCAGGTGGCGGGGGCGTCGGCGGAGCCCACCGACATGGCGGTGAGCTGGAGCGCCCCGGCCGCGTTCAGATCGGGCCCGTAGCCCGGGACGCCCGTGGCGTTGCGCCGCAGCAGTTCGGCCAGCGGTCCCTCGCGGCCGGGTCCGGCCAGGGGCACCGCGCAGCCGGCGGCGGCGTGGCCGGCGCGCAGGGCGGTGCCGAGCACGGCGATGACGGCGCCGCTCTCCGGGTCGAGGACGGGCCCGCCGACGGCCGTCCCGCCGAGCCGGAGCGCGTCGCTGCCGTCCGTGCCGAGGGCCAGTTCCAGCGCGTGGGCGATCCGGTGGGTGGAGCCGCGCGCGACGTAGTCGACGGAGGCGGTGCCCAGCACCCGGGCCTCGCGCCAGCCGTGCGCGGCGATGGTGACGTAGCTGCCGGGCTCGATCCGCTCCCGGCACGCGATCGGCAGCGGCCGTACGCCGAGGACGTCGGGGCCGCCGGTGGGCAGCAGCGCGAGGTCGAGTCCGGGCAGCGCGGTGATGTCCAGGGCGTCGACGCGGCAGCCGCGGCCCTCGGTGCCGTGCAGAAGGAGGTGGGGCAGGCCGTCGATCGCCTCGTGGCTGGTGACGACCGTGCCCCGGTCGTCCGCGACGAAGCCGGTCCCCCGTGGCCGGCCCGCCGGATCGCACAGTCGTACCAGCGTCGCCCGGTCCCCGCATCCCATGATTCCGACGGTAGGTCGGTCCGGTTCCGTGCGAGCGCCACTCCTGTCGAAAGCGCCCCGTTTGCACCTCTGATTCACTCCGAGCGCCTGCCCGTTGGAGTGAATCAGAGGCGTTCGCCGGACACAGGGTCAGGCGAAGACGGCGAGGCTCTTGGCCTTGCCCTTCTGCTCCTCGACGAGGACGAGGAACCGCCCGTCGGGGCCGAAGACGGCGACCGGACCGGGCGGGTAGGCGGGCATGTCGAGCCGCACCCCGTTCAGCAGCAGCTTCGCCCGCTTCTCGTCCACGTCCCAGCGCGGGAACGCCGCGTCGGCGGCCTCCGCCACCGGCATCACGGTCAGCTCCTCCTGGTGCTGGTCGAGCGTGCGGGCGGCGTCCAGCCCGTACGGACCGACCCGGGTGCGCCGCAGGGCGGTCAGATGCCCGCCCACGCCCAGCGAGGCCCCGAGATCGCGGGCGATCGCCCTGATGTACGTACCGGAGGAGCAGACCACCGAGACGACCAGATCGGTCACCGGCGTGCCGTCCTCGGCGACGGCCTCGCGGACGTCGTAGACCCGGAAGGAGGAGATGGTCACCGGGCGGGCCGGGATCTCGAACTCCTCGCCCCCGCGCACCCGCGCGTAGGACCGCTTGCCGTCGATCTTGATGGCGCTGACCTTGGACGGCACCTGCATGATGGCGCCGGTCAGCGCGGCCACCCCGGCGTCGATCGCCTCGCGCGTCACCCCGGAGGCGTCGGCGGACGAGGTGATCTCGCCCTCCGCGTCGTCCGTGACGGTGTTCTGCCCGAGCCGGATCGTCCCGAGGTACTCCTTCTCGGTCAGCGCGAGGTGGCCGAGGAGCTTGGTCGCCCTCTCGACGCCGAGCACGAGCACGCCGGTCGCCATCGGGTCCAGCGTGCCGGCGTGGCCGACCCGCCGGGTCCGGGCGATCCCGCGCATCTTGGCGACGACGTCGTGCGAAGTGAAGCCGGACGGCTTGTCGACGACGACAAGTCCGTCCGGCGTTCTGTTCTGCGTCATTCGGAGCTGTTGTCCTCGTCGTTCTCGTCCTCCGGCTTGCGGTACGGGTCCGCCTCGCCGGCGTACGCGGCTCCCGAGGACGCCTCGCGCACCTTGGCGTCCGAGGCCCGCGCGCGGTCGAGGAGGTCCTCGATCGCCCGCGCGTTCTCGGGCAGCGCGTCCGCCACGAAGGCGAGGGTCGGGGTGAACTTCGTCCCCGCCGCCGAGCCGACCGCCGACCGCAGGATGCCCTTGGCGCTCTGCAGACCGGCCGCGGCGCTCGCCCGCTCCTCGTCGTCGCCGTAGACCGTGTAGAAGACCGTGGCCTCCCGCAGGTCGCCGGTGACCCGGACGTCCGTGATGGTCACGTGCGTCCCCAGGCGCGGGTCCTTGATTCCGCGCTGAAGTTTCTGGGCGACCACCTCCTGGATGAGGTCCGCCAGCTTCTTAGCCCGCGCGTTGTCGGCCACTGGTCCGTCTCCTTCGCCTTGCTCAATCGTCTTCGTCGCTGTGCAGCCGCCGTCGTACGGACAGCAGCTCCACGTCCGGCCGGGCGGCGACGAGGCGCTCGCACCGGTCGAGTACGTCTGTGAGGTGCCGGGTGTCCCCGGAGACCACGGCGAGGCCGATCTCGGCCCTGCGATGGAGATCCTGCCCGCCCGTCTCCGCCACGCTCACCGCGTACCTGCGCTGGAGTTCGGCGACGATCGGGCGGACCACTGAACGCTTCTCCTTCAACGACCGTACGTCGCCGAGAAGCAGGTCGAAGGAGAGTGTCCCCACATACATGTGTGTCCGGATGTCCCGCCGGTTCGGGTTCGCGCCCCGCCGGTCGATGGCGGGGACATCAGAACCGTACACGGAACGGCCGGGGCCGATCGACGGAAATACGTCCCGTCGACCGGCCCCGACTGTTGAGGTACGGGTCAGCCTCGCGGCTTCTCGCGCATCTCGTACGTCGCGATGACGTCGTCGATCTTGATGTCGTTGAAGTTGCCGAGGTTGATACCGCCCTCGAAGCCTTCGCGGATCTCGGTGACGTCGTCCTTGAAGCGGCGCAGACCGGAGATGGTGAGGTTCTCCGCGATGACCTTGCCATCGCGCAGCAGGCGCGCCTTGGTGTTGCGCTTGACCTCTCCGGAGCGGACCAGCACACCGGCGATGTTGCCCAGCTTGGACGAACGGAAGATCTCGCGGATCTCCGCCGTGCCGAGCTCGACCTCTTCGTACTCCGGCTTGAGCATGCCCTTGAGGGCCGCCTCGATCTCCTCGATCGCCTGGTAGATGACCGAGTAGTAGCGGACGTCCACACCCTCGCGGTCGGCCATCTGCTGCGCACGCCCGGCGGCGCGCACGTTGAAGCCGATCACGATGGCGTCGGAGCCGGTCGCCAGGTCGATGTCCGACTCGGTGACCGCACCCACACCGCGGTGCAGGACCCGGATGTCGACCTCTTCACCGACGTCGAGCTGGAGCAGCGAGGACTCGAGAGCCTCCACCGAACCGGACGCGTCGCCCTTGATGATGAGGTTGAGTTCCTGGACCAGACCGGCCTTGAGCGCCTCGTCCAGATTCTCCAGGGAGAACCGGACGCCCTTGCGGGCGAAGTTGGCGTTGCGCTCGCGGGCGGCGCGCTTCTCGGCGATCTGACGGGCCGTACGGTCCTCGTCGACCACCAGGAAGTTGTCGCCGGCGCCCGGGACGTTGGTGAGACCGAGCACGAGGACGGGGGTCGAGGGACCCGCTTCCTCGACGTTGTTGCCGTTGTCGTCGAGCATCGCCCGGACCCGGCCGTACGCGTCGCCGACCACCATCGTGTCGCCGATGCGCAGCGTGCCGCGCTGGACGAGGACGGTCGAGACCGCACCGCGACCGCGGTCGAGGTGGGACTCGATCGCGATGCCCTGCGCGTCCTGCTCCGGGTTGGCCCGCAGGTCGAGCGAGGCGTCGGCGGTGAGGACGACGGCCTCCAGCAGCTGGTCGATGTGCAGACCCTGCTTGGCGGAGATGTCGACGAACATCGTGTCGCCGCCGTACTCCTCGGCCACCAGACCGAACTCGGTGAGCTGTCCGCGCACCTTGGTCGGGTCGGCGCCCTCGACGTCGATCTTGTTGACCGCGACCACGATCGGCACGTCGGCCGCCTTGGCGTGGTTCAGCGCCTCGATCGTCTGGGGCATCACACCGTCGTTCGCCGCCACCACGAGGATCGCGATGTCGGTGGACTTCGCACCACGGGCACGCATGGCGGTGAACGCCTCGTGACCCGGGGTGTCGATGAAGGTGATCCGACGGTCCTCGCCGTTGACCTCGGCGGAGACCTGGTAGGCACCGATGTGCTGCGTGATGCCGCCGGCCTCGCCCGCGATGACGTTCGTCTTGCGGATCGCGTCCAGGAGGCGGGTCTTACCGTGGTCGACGTGACCCATGACGGTCACGACCGGCGGACG
Source organism: Streptomyces sp. NPDC001515 (assembly GCF_053597115.1). Classification (NCBI taxonomy): domain Bacteria; kingdom Bacillati; phylum Actinomycetota; class Actinomycetes; order Kitasatosporales; family Streptomycetaceae; genus Streptomyces; species Streptomyces sp. NPDC001515. The sequence goes on along the minus strand of NZ_JBSFHN010000018.1, from coordinate 139,943 downwards.
GGAGACCAGGGCCTCTTCGCCGCCCTCGTCCTCGCCGAACTCGATGTCGAAGGACTCGAGCAGCTCGCGGTCCTCCTCCTCCGGGCTGACGATCTCCAGGACGTAGTTCATCTCGTCCGCGAGGAGCTTCAGCGTGTCGTCGGAGACCGACTGCGTGGCGGTCACCATCTCGCCGAGGTTCATCATCACGGCGACGAGCGACGCCGGGTTGGCGTTGATCTTCTCCGCGAAGTCGGTCAGCGAGGCACCGCGCGACAGCCGGACGGCCTGCCCGTTGCCGCGGGGCAGCATGACGCCGCCCACCGACGGGGCCTGCATGGCCTCGTACTCCTGACGCCTCTGCCGCTTCGACTTGCGACCGCGACGCGCGGGACCGCCGGGACGGCCGAAGGCGCCCTGCGTGCCACCGCGGCCACCGGGACCGCCGGGACGGCCACCGAAACCGGGACGGCCGCCGAAGCCACCGCCACCGCCGGGACGGCCCGCGCCGCCACCGCCGCCGCCACCGGGACGGCCGGCGAAGCCGCCGCCACCGCCGCCGGGACCGGCCGGACGGCCCGCGAAGCCACCGCCGCCGGGACGGCCCGCGCCGCCGGGACGGCCGCCGCCGCCACCGGGACCACGGCCGCCGGGACCGGGACGGGGACCGGCAGCGGGACGCTGCGGCATCATGCCCGGGTTCGGACGGTTACCACCGGGGGCGCCGCCGGGACGGGGCGCCTGCGGACGCGGCATGCCGCCGGGGGTCGGGCGTGCGCCGCCCTGGCCCTGGCCCTGCGGGCGCGGGGCGCCACCGGGGCCGCCCTGCGGACGCGGGGCGCCCGGACGCTCCTGACCGCCGCCGGGACGCGGGGCGCCGCCGGGACGGGGCGCCGAAGGACGGGCCATGCCCGTCGAGCCGCCGGAGGTGAAGGGGTTGTTGCCCGGACGGGGACCCGCCGGACGTGCGCCGGGGCGCGGGGCGCCCTGGCCGGCGGGACGCGCGGGGCGCTCCCCGCCGCGGCCGCCGTCGCGCTGGCCGCCGGCCGGACCCGGACGGGCCGATCCGCCCGCGGGACGGGGTCCCGGGGTGGCGCCGGCCGGGCGGGGTGCCTGCTGCTGCGGCTGCGGGGCCGACGGCTGGGCCGGGGCCGGGGCCGAGAACTCGGCCGCGGGCACCGGGGTGGCCGGGCCGGGCCGGGGCGCCGGCTTGGGGCTCGGTCGCGGACCCGCCGAGGGGGCGGGGGTGCTGCGCGGGGCCTCGGCGGCGGCCGGCTTGGGGGCCGGGGCGCCGGGCTTCGGGGCAGCGGGACGTGCCGCGGCGGCCGGAGACGGCGCCGCGGGCTTGCTGGGGGCGGCCTTACGGGGCGCGCCCGGCTTGGCAGCGGGCTTGCCGGCGTTGCCGCCGGGCCCCTGCAGTGCGTCAGTCAACTTGCGTACAACCGGCGCCTCGATCGTCGAGGACGCCGAACGGACGAATTCACCGAGTTCCTGGAGCTTGGCCATGACGACCTTGCTCTCCACACCGAACTCCTTGGCGAGTTCGTATACCCGGACCTTAGCCACTTCGCTCCTTTTAGGTCCGGGTTACCGCCGGACCGTCGCTACTTCATGGGCGTACTCATCGCGTACTCATCGAGTGCTCATCGCAATCTCGACCTACTTCCAACTCGCGAGGTACCTGACCGCACGGGGACCCGTGCCGTTCATTCCTACGGTGTCACCCGCTCGACGAACCGCTGCACCGCAGTGGGGTCGAACGGCCCCTTGGCCTTGAAGGCCCGGGGGAATGCCCGGCGGCGAACCGCCAGGTCCAGACAGACGGAGACGGGGTGCACATACGCACCCCGGCCGGGCAGCGTACCGCGTGGATCGGGGACACAGACGTCCCCGTCCGCCACGATGCGCAGCAGCTCGCTCTTGCCCGCTCGCTCCCGGCATCCCACACAGGTTCGCTCGGGGCAAGCGCGGGCGTGCGTCCGGCCAGACACGGTTAAGTCTACCTCCCCGCACCGACCTCACCCCTTTGGGGCAAAAATCGAACGGATGTTGTCGTGATCTCAGCGGCGTGCCGTCGAGATCTATTCCCTCAGCGGCGCTCGGAACGCTCCCGGGCCCGCTCGGCCCGCTCCCGGTCCGCGACGTCGCGCTCGGCGTCCGTCTCGGTGTCGGGGCGGATGTCGATGCGCCAGCCGGTCAGCCGGGCGGCGAGCCGGGCGTTCTGGCCCTCCTTGCCGATCGCCAGCGAGAGCTGGTAGTCGGGCACGGTCACCCGGGCGGAACGCGCCCCCAGGTCAACGACCTCGACCTCGCTCACCCTGGCGGGTGAAAGCGCGTTGGCGACCATCTCCGCCGGGTCGTCCGACCAGTCGACGATGTCGATCTTCTCGCCGTGCAGCTCGGCCATCACGTTGCGGACGCGGCCGCCCATCGGGCCGATGCAGGCGCCCTTGGCGTTGAGGCCGGAGCGGGTGGAGCGGACCGCGATCTTGGTGCGGTGGCCGGCCTCACGGGCGATCGCGCAGATCTCGACGGAACCGTCGGCGATCTCCGGAACCTCCAGCGCGAAGAGCTTCTTCACCAGGTTGGGGTGGGTCCGCGACAGCGTCACGGACGGGCCGCGGACGCCCTTGGCGACCCGGACGACATAGGTGCGCAGCCGCAGGCCGTGGGTGTACTCCTCGCCGGGCACCTGCTCCTGGACGGGGAGGATGGCCTCCAGCTTGCCGATGTCGACCAGGACGTTCTTCGGGTCCTTGCCCTGCTGGACGACGCCGGTGACGACGTCGCCCTCGTGGCCCGCGTACTCGCCGAAGGTCCGGTCGTCCTCCGCGTCGCGCAGCCGCTGGAGGATGACCTGCTTGGCGGTGGTCGCGGCGATCCGGCCGAAGCCCGACGGGGTGTCGTCGAACTCCTTGGGCTCCTGGCCCTCCTCCAGATCGGCCGGGTCCTCCTTGGCCCACACGGTCACATGGCCGCGCTCGTCCAGCTCGACCCGCGCCCGGCGGTGGCTGCCGTCGGTGCGGTGGTACGCGATGAGGAGGGCCGACTCGATCGCCTCGACGAGCACGCCGAACGGGATCTCCTTGTCCTGCGCCAAGCCCTTCAGAAGCTTCACATCGATGTCCACGGCTACGCCTCCTCTTCCTTCTTGTCCTTGCGGTTGAATTCCAGCTCCACGCGCGCCCTGGCGATCTCGTCGAAGGCCATCCGGCGGGAGGTGGGCCTGCGGCCCTTGACGCCGGGGACCTCCAGGTCCAGGCCCTCCTCGTCCACGCCGAGCACCCGGGCCACCAGTTCGTCGCCCTGGCGGGGGACGAGCCTGACCAGCCGGCCGGTGGCGCGCACGTAGTGGCGGTGCTCGGTCAGCGGGCGGTCGGCGCCCGGGGAGCTGACCTCCAGGACGTACTCGTCCTCGCCCATCACGTCGGTCTCGTCCAGCCGGGCCGAGATCGCGCGGCTCAGGTCCGCGCAGGCGTCGAGCTCCACACCCTCGTCGGAGTCCACGATGATCCGCAGGACCCGGCGTCGGCCGGCCCGGGACACTTCGATCTCTTCCAGATCCAGCTGCTCGGCGCTGACGAGCGGTTCGACCAGCCCGCGCAGCCTCTCGCTCTGGGTGGTGCTCATCCGGGTGACTCCTCGGCCGCGTGTGCTGTTGTGGGGATCGTCGCGTGTCAGGTCAAAGGGTATCCGGTCGCAAGGGGTGTTGCCGTCCGCCTGCCCCCCGGGCGCGGGTACGCTCGCCTGCGGTGATCACTTCAGGACAGATCCAGTCACAACAGGTCCACGCCCGAAGGAGAACAAGTGCGGCGCACGGGGACGACGCGCAGGGGAGCCCTCACCGCCGCGGGTGCGGTGGCCTCGGGGGCGGTGCTGGCCGGCTGCGGCGGGGGCGGTGACGGGGACGGCGCCCGCGCGGGCGCCGGGACCTCGGCCGACCGGATCTCGGCGGAGCGGGCGGAGACCGCCCTGCGGACGGCGGCACGGGAGACCGGCGCCACGCTGCTGGCCCGGTACGAGAGCGTGATCGCCGCCCATCCGGCGACCGCGCCCGGTCTGGCGCCGCTGCGCGACGCGGTGCGCGCCCATGTCGTCGCCTTCGGGAAGGGCACCGGGGCCTCGCTCTCCGCGGTCCGCACCCGGCCCGGCACCACGACCGCGGCGGCTGCCGTGCGGGCCCTGGCCACCGCGGAGCGGCAGGCCGCCGCCGCGCACACCGAGGCGCTGATGGAGGCCCCTCCGGAGCTGGCCCGGCTGCTCGCCTCGGTCGCCGCCGCGGCCTCCGCCCACGCCTATCTGCTGACCGCGCTGGCGAAGGAGACCGAGGGATGAGCGACGACGAGGGCACGCTGGGGGCCGCGCAGGCGGCGCTGGCGGCCGAGCACGCCGCCGTGTACGGCTACGGGGTGGCCGGGGCCCGGGTGGCACCGGCCCGCCGCGCCGAGGCGACCGCCGCGCACGACGCCCACCGGGCCCGGCGCGACGCGCTGGTGCGCACGGTGCGGGACCTGGGCGGTGAACCGGTGGCGGCGGCCGCCGCGTACGCTCTGCCCTTCGCGGTGCCGGACGCGGCCTCCGCCGTCCGGCTGGCCGCCGCGCTGGAGGACGGGGTGGCGGACGTCTACTCCGACCTCGTACGGGCCTCCCGGGGGCCGCTGCGGCGCTCGGCGGCGGACGCCCTGCGGGAGGCCGCGGTGCGCGCGGTGCGCTGGCGGGGCGGCGGCGTAGCCTTTCCCGGGCTCGCCGAGCGGGCCCCGGACGGGTCCCTCAAGGACGGGACCGAGGGGAAGAAGGCGGCGGGGCCCGGCACCCGGGCCGGGTCCGATGCGAAGCCCCGGGACGGCGCGACGCACTGAAGCAGCTCTGAAAGGGAACACGGCACGTATGGGTTTTGAACCGCCGCAGCGTCTGGTGCGAGCGCTCGGCGAGTCGTACGGGGATACGGCCGCCGGGGACTGGCTCGCGCGGCTTCCCGAACTGACCGCGCGGGCCCTGGCTGCCGGCGGCCGGGAGCTGACCGTGGAACGGGTCGCCGCGCCCGGCGGACGCTCCAGCCTGGTCCTGCTGGTCCGGGCGGCCGACGGCTCCCCCGCGGCGCTCAAGCTCGCACCCAGGGGGGCGGCGCCGGAGTGCGAACGGGCGGCGCTGGCGCACTGGAACGGCTGGGGTGCGGTGACGCTGCTCCCCGGACCCGGCGAGGAGCCCCCGGCCCCGGAGCGGGAGACGGGCGGGGCGCTGCTGCTGGAGCGGCTGCATCCCGAGGTGTCGCTGCGCTCGCTGCCGGAGGCCAAGGCGCTGCTGGAGGCCGCCGGGACCGTGCGACGGCTCTGGGTGGAGCCGCCGGCCGGGCACGGCTTCGAGACGGTCGCCGAGCGGACCGGGCGCGCGACGGCCCCGATGCGGGCCGCCGCCGAGGCCGACCCCGCCCTCACGGACATGGTCGCGGCGGCTCTCGCGGCCCGTGAGGAGCTGGTCGCGGACTCCCCCGAGACGCTGCTGCTGCACGGCAACTTCCGCCAGAGCAAAGTGCTCTCGGGCGAACGCGCGCCCTGGCTGACGGTCGGCCCGGAGCCGGTCGTCGGGGAGCGCGCCTACGATCTGGCGCGGCTGGTGCGGGACCGGGTCGAGGACCTGATCGCCTCGCCCAGCGGGGCGGGGACCGCCCGGCGCCGGATCCGCAAGCTCGCGGACTCGCTGGACGTGGACCGGGACCGGCTCTACGGCTGGACGCTGTTCCGCGCGGTCGAGTCGGGCACCCGGGCGCTGGCCGCGGGGCGCCGCGCCGAGGGCGAAGTGACGCTGGAGTTCGCCGGCTGGCTGTAGCCGTCCGCCTCCCGTACACGGCGAGGGGCCCCGCACCATCGTCCGTGCGGGGCCCCTCGCCGTACGGCGGGTCAGTCGCGGGCGGTGAGGCGGGCGATGGCCTCCTCGACCGTCAGCTCCTCGCGCTCGCCGGTGCGGCGGTCCTTCAGCTCCAGGACGCCCTCGGCCGAGCGGCGGCCGGCGACCAGGATCTGGGGGACGCCGATCAGCTCGGAGTCGGTGAACTTCACGCCGGGCGAGATGCCGGGGCGGTCGTCGACCAGGACCCGCAGACCGGCGGCGCCCAGCTTCTCGGAGACGTCCAGGGCCAGCTCGGTCTGGAGCGCCTTGCCGGCGGCGACGACGTGCACATCGGCCGGGGCGACCTCACGGGGCCAGCACAGGCCCCTGTCGTCGGCGGTCTGCTCGGCGAGGGCGGCCACGGCACGGGAGACGCCGATGCCGTACGAGCCCATCGTGACGCGGACCGGCTTGCCCTGCTGGCCGAGGACGTCGAGCGAGAAGATGTCGGCGTACTTGCGGCCGAGCTGGAAGATGTGGCCGATCTCGATGGCGCGGTCCACCTGGAGGCCGGTGCCGCACTTGGGGCAGGGGTCGCCCGCCTCGACGACCACGACGTCGAGGTAGTCGTCGACCTCGAAGTCGCGGCCCGCGACGACGTTCTTCGCGTGCTTGCCGTCCTTGTTGGCGCCGGTGATCCAGGCGGTGCCGGCGGCGACCCGGGGGTCGGCGATGTAGCGGACCTTCTCCAGGCCCTGGGGGCCGACGTAGCCGCGGACCAGGTCGGGGCGGCCCACGAAGTCCTCGGCCGTGACCAGCTCGACGACGGCGGGGGCCAGGTGCTCGCCGAGCTTGCCGAGGTCGACCTCGCGGTCGCCGGGCACGCCCACGGCGACGATCTCGCCGTCGACCTTGACCAGGAGGTTCTTCAGGGTGGCGGAGGCCGGGACGCCGAGGTGGGCGGCCAGGGTCTCGATGGTCGGGGTGTCGGGGGTGTCCAGCTCCTCGACGGGGCCGACGGCCGATCCGTCGGCCCCGGTGGCGACGAAGGTGACGGCCTCGGTGTTGGCCGCGTAGTCGCAGTTCGGGCAGTCGACGAAGGTGTCCTCGCCGGCCGGGGCGGGGGCCAGGAACTCCTCGGACGCGGAACCGCCCATGGCGCCGGAGACGGCGGAGACGATCCGGTGGTCGAGGCCGAGGCGCTCGAAGATCCGGATGTAGGCGGCGCGGTGCAGCTGGTAGGACTCCGCCAGGCCCTCGTCGGTGGTGTCGAAGGAGTACGAGTCCTTCATCTGGAACTCGCGGCCGCGCAGCACACCGGCGCGGGGGCGGGCCTCGTCGCGGTACTTCGTCTGGATCTGGTACAGGATCACGGGCAGGTCCTTGTAGGACGAGCACATGTCCTTGACGACCTGGGTGAAGATCTCCTCGTGCGTCGGGCCGAGGAGGTAGTCGGCGCCCTTGCGGTCCTTGAGGCGGAACAGCAGGTCGCCGTACTCGTCGTACCGTCCGCTCGCCTCGTACGCCTCCTTGGGGAGTAGCGCGGGCAGCAGCACCTCCTGGCCGCCGATGGCGTCCATCTCCTCGCGGACGACGCGGGTGATGTTCTCCAGCACCTTCTTGCCGAGCGGCAGCCAGGACCAGATGCCGGCCGCGGTGCGGCGTACGTAACCGGCGCGGACGAGGAGCTTGTGGTTGAGCGTCTCGGCGTCCGCCGGGTCGTCGCGCAGTGTCTTGATCATCAATCGGGACATGCGCTGGACCTGGGCCATGATGAACTCCTGCTCGGAAGGGTGATGTGCAGGAGGTTAGCCGGGCAGCGGCGGCGGGCGGAAATCGATTCGTCCCGGCACGTCTCGGAGGGAGCCGCGCCGGGGCAGCGGGAGCGGGGCTCCCATGACCGCGTACGGCAGCGGGGCGCTGGGGAAGAGCACCTGCCGGGCCAGGTCGCGGTAGCCGAGCGAGTGGTACAGGCCGCGGGCGGGGCTGTCCGTGTCGATGGCGGAGAGGATGGAGCGCGGCTCGTCCACGGCGTCGGTGACGGTGGTGATCAGGGCGCGGCCGATGCCCCGGTTCTGGTGGCCGGGGTGGACGTGCAGTTCGGTGATGACGAAGGAGTCGTCGAGCCAGCCGGCCGAGCCGGTGGCGCGCAGATAGGGCTCGACGACGGTGGACCACCAGTGGCCGCGTTCGTTGGGCATGCCGTAGACGAAGCCGGCCAGGTCTCCGGCCGGGGTCAGCGCGCCGAGTGCGCGGGCCCCCGGATGCTCCAGGTGCCGGAGCACGATGTGGCGGCGTACGTTGACCTCGTCGGGCCCGAGTCCGAAGGCGACCGCCTGCACGGCGAGCGCCTCGTCCACGCGTGCGGCGAGATCGATCGGTGCGATCCGGACGCCGGGAGTGCGGGGGCCTCCCCCGGGAAGTGCTGCCATGAACCGACCCTACTGTCCGGGGCGCGGTGCGGGGTACGGTCCGGGCGGGTCAGAACAGGACGCTCATGAAGGCGCCGGTCTCGCGGAAGCCGATGCGGCGGTACGCCTTGCGGGCGGGGGTGTTGAAGTCGTTGACGTACAGGCTGACGACCGGGGCGACATCGGCGAGCGCGTAGCGCAGGACGGCGGCCATGCCGGTCTCGGAGTGGCCCCGGCCGCGGAACTCCGGGGCGACCCAGACGCCCTGGATCTGGCAGGCCTGCGGGGTGGTGGCGCCGATCTCGGCCTTGAAGACGACCTTGCCGTCCTCGATCCGGGCGAAGGAGCGGCCCGCGCCGATCAGTTCGGCGACCCGGGCCTGGTAGAGCAGGCCGCCGTCGCCGGCGAGCGGGGAGATGCCGACCTCCTCGGTGAACATGGCGACGCAGGCCGGCATGAGCACGTCCATCTCGTCCTTGCGGACGCGGCGCACCAGCGGATCGGGAGCGACCTCGGCGGAGGGGCTCTCGGTGACCATGAGCGGCTGGTTGGCGCGGACCTCGCGGGCGGGGCCCCAGCCCGGCTCCAGCAGCCGCCAGAGCAGGGCGGTGGGCTCGGCCGGGCCGACGATCGAGGAGCAGCGGCGGCCGGCCCGGCGGGCGCGGTCGGCGAAGGCGCGGACGGCCTCGGGGGTGGCGCAGATGGGGACGAGGTTGGCGCCGGAATAGCACAGGGAGCGCAGGTGCCCGTCGGCGTACCAGCCCCACATCTCGCCGCCCAGGCGCCAGGGGTCGAGCCCGGCGATCTGGACCCGGGAGGTCACGAAGGCGTTGGCTACGGGATCGCTCTCCAGCACCGCGAGGGCGGCGCCGAGGTCGCTGGGTTCGAGGACCCGGGTGGTGGTCTGCGTCAACACGAGGGGGCCTCACCATACGGTCTGCTGATTTCCGCACTGTACCCGCAGAGGCTGTGGTGCGCCGCTCGTGGCCCGGATCGGCCGGTGACCCCGGTCACGGACGGCGCCCCGCGCGGAGCGGGGCTCCGGCGGGGCGCGGTCGTGGTGGGCACGGGTTCAGCTGATGGAGACCTCGGGCTCGCCGGAGGCGATGCCGTCCTTCTCCATCTGCTCGGCGATCTTCATGGCCTCTTCGATGAGGGTCTCGACGATCTTCGACTCGGGGACGGTCTTGATGACCTCGCCCTTGACGAAGATCTGGCCCTTGCCGTTGCCGGAGGCGACGCCGAGGTCGGCCTCGCGGGCCTCGCCGGGGCCGTTGACGACGCAGCCCATGACGGCGACGCGCAGCGGCACCTCCATGCCTTCGAGGCCGGCGCTGACCTGATCGGCGAGCTTGTAGACGTCCACCTGGGCCCGGCCGCAGGAGGGGCAGGAGACGATCTCCAGGCGGCGCTGGCGGAGGTTGAGCGACTCCAGGATCTGGATGCCGACCTTGACCTCTTCGGCGGGCGGGGCGGACAGCGAGACCCGGATGGTGTCGCCGATGCCCTCGCTGAGCAGGGCGCCGAAGGCGACGGCGGACTTGATGGTGCCCTGGAAGGCGGGGCCGGCCTCGGTGACGCCGAGGTGGAGCGGGTAGTCGCACTGGGCGGCGAGCTGGCGGTAGGCGTTGACCATGACGACCGGGTCGTTGTGCTTGACCGAGATCTTGATGTCGTGGAAGTCGTGCTCCTCGAAGAGCGACGCCTCCCAGAGCGCGGACTCGACCAGGGCCTCGGGGGTGGCCTTGCCGTACTTCTGGAGGAGGCGGGCGTCCAGCGATCCGGCGTTGACGCCGATGCGGATCGGCGTGCCGGCGTCCTTGGCCGCGCGCGCGATCTCCTTGACCTTGTCGTCGAACTGCTTGATGTTGCCCGGGTTGACGCGGACGGCCGCGCAGCCGGCGTCGATCGCGGCGAACACGTACTTCGGCTGGAAGTGGATGTCCGCGATCACCGGGATCTGGGACTTCGCGGCGATGGTCGCCAGCGCGTCCGCGTCGTCCTGGGTGGGACAGGCCACGCGCACGATCTGACAGCCCGAGGCGGTCAGTTCGGCGATCTGCTGGAGGGTGGCGCCGATGTCCGAGGTGCGCGTCGTGGTCATCGACTGCACCGAGACCGGTGCGTCCCCGCCGACCGCCACGGAGCCGACCTGGATCTTGCGGCTGACCCTCCGGTCGGCGAGCTTGGTCGGAACGTCGGGCATTCCGAGAGAAATCGCAGTCATGCGCTGAGCATCCCCAAGGTGTGGATCAAGGTCCCGAGATCGGCGGGCTCCGGCCTTCGAGGTTACGTCACCGCGTGCCGCCCGGAGCACACCCCGTCCGGGAGCCCGGGAAAATTCGGCGGCCCGGACGCACCGCGCGCGCCACCCGTCACTCGGGGTGTACGGAGGCTCGCGCGGCGCGTCCGGGAACGGTCAGGAGATCTTGACCGGGTTGACGACGTCCGCGACCAGGACGAGCAGCGTGAAGCAGATGAACACCCCGGCGACGACATAGGCGACCGGCATCAGCTTGGCCACGTCGAACGGGCCCGGGTCGGGGCGCCGGAAGACCTTGGCGAGGTTGCGGCGCAGCGCCTCCCAGAGGGCGCCCGCGATGTGTCCGCCGTCCAGCGGGAGCAGCGGCAGCATGTTGAAGAGGAACAGCGAGAGGTTGAACGTCGCGAGCACGAACAGCATCATCGCGACCTGGTTCTGCGCCGGGACGTCCAGCGTCATCACCTCGCCGCCGATCCTGGCCGCGCCGACGACGCCCACCGGGGAGTCGGCCGCGCGCTCACCGTCCGAGAAGGCCGCGTCCCACAGGGCCGGGATCTTCGAGGGCAGGGCGACGATCGAGTCGACGCCGTTCTCGATCATGTCGCCCATGCGGACGACGGAGTCGCCGAAGGAGAGCGGGACGATCTCGGTCTTGGCCGCGAAGCCGAGGTAGCCGGCGGAGACGAACTTCCCGGGGATCACCTCCCCGTGGGAGTCCTTCTTCGCCACGGCGTTCTTCTTCAGCACGGCGTGCAGGGTCTGCTCCTGCCCGTCGCGCTGGACGGTGATGGTGGCCGGGCCGATGGTGTCGCGGATCCTGTCGGAGAGGGTCGCCCAGTCGTCGACCCGCTGCCCGTTGAAGGCGACGATCTTGTCGCCCACCTCGAGCCCGGCGGCCTGGGCGGGCGAGACCGGGTCGGACGCCTTGCAGGTCTCGCGCTTCTCGCTCTGCGCGATGACGCACTTCTGGACACCGGCGACATCGGTCGTCTGGGTCTGGAAGCCGAAGGTCATGGCGACGCCGAGGAAGATGGCCACGGCCAGGACCAGGTTCATGAACGGTCCGGCGAACATCACGATCACGCGCTTCCAGGGCTTGCGCGTGTAGAAGAGGCGGCTCTCGTCGCCCGGTTCCAGTTCCTCGAAGGAAGCGGATCTGGCGTCCTCGATCATGCCGCGCCACGGCGAGGTGGAGCGCGCCTCGATCCGGCCGTCCGGTCCCGGCGGGAACATCCCGATCATGCGGATGTAGCCGCCGGCCGGGATGGCCTTGATGCCGTACTCCGTGTCGCCCTTCTTCCGCGACCAGATCGTCGGGCCGAAACCGACCATGTACTGCGGGACGCGGATGCCGAAGAGCTTGGCGGTCGACAGATGGCCGAGTTCGTGCCAGGCGATGGAGAACAGCAGACCGAAGGCGAAGATCGCGATGCCGAGGATGGTCAGCAGGATCGTCGTCATGCTCATGCGCGCGCCTCCGCGGTGGCCTCGGCCGAGAGTTCCCGGGCCCGGGTCCGCGCCCAGGCCTCCGCTTCAAGGACGTCCGCGACCGTCAGCGAGGTTCCCGCCGGTGGTGTTCCGTGCTCCTCGACGACGGCAGTGACCGTGTCCATGATCCCGTTGAAGGCCAGCTTCCCGTCGAGGAACGCGGCCACGCACTCCTCGTTCGCCGCGTTGAAGACGGCGGGCGCGGTGCCGCCCAGCGCGCCCACGTGCCGGGCGAGTCCGACGGACGGGAAGGCCTCCGTGTCCAGCGGGAAGAACTCCCAGGTGGAGGCCGTGGTCCAGTCGAAGGCGGGGGCGGCGTCGGGCACCCGCTGCGGCCAGCCCAGTCCGATCGCGATGGGGCCGCGCATATCGGGCGGGGTGGCCTGGGCGAGCGTGGAGCCGTCGGTGAACTCCACCATGGAATGCACGTAGGACTGGGGGTGGACGACGACCTCGATGCGGTCGAAGGGGATGTCGTAGAGGAGGTGCGCCTCGATGACCTCCAGCCCCTTGTTGACCAGGGTCGCGGAGTTGATCGTGATGACCGGGCCCATGGCCCAGGTCGGATGGGCGAGGGCCTGTTCCCGGGTGACGCCGGAGAGTTCGTCCCGGGTACGGCCCCGGAAGGGTCCGCCGGAGGCGGTGACGACGAGCTTGCGCACATCGGCGCGGGTGCCGGCGGCGAGCGCCTGGAAGAGGGCGGCGTGCTCGGAGTCGACGGGGATGATCTGGCCGGGCGCGGCGAGCGCCTTGACCAGCGGGCCGCCGACGATGAGCGATTCCTTGTTGGCGAGTGCCAGGGTGCGGCCCGCCTTCAGCGCGGCCAGGGTCGGAGCGAGGCCGATGGAGCCGGTGATGCCGTTGAGCACCGTGTGGCAGTCGCTCGCGGCCAGTTCGGTGGCGGCGTCGGGTCCGGCCAGGATCTCGGGGGGCTGCTCGGCCGCCCCGTACTCCTCGGCCAGCGCCTCGCGCAGGGCGGGCACCGCGTCGGCGGAGGCGACCGCGACCGTGCGCACCCGCAGGCGGCGGGCCTGCTCGGCGAGGAGGGCGACGCGTCCGCCCGCGGCGGAGAGCGCGGTGACGCGGAAGCGGTCGGGGTTGCGCAGGACCAGATCGATGGCCTGGGTGCCGATGGACCCGGTGGAGCCGAGGATGACGAGATCCCGGCGGCCGTCCACGGCGTCGAAGACGAGATGCGGGTCGGCGAGGGGGGCGGGGCTGTCGCTCATGCCCCCCATTGTTGCCGCATCGGCTGTGTGCGAGGACAGGGCGCCCCCGGCGCCGCCTCGGGTCGGCTCGCTCATCGCGCCTCAGCCCTTCGCCGCGCGGAAGGCGGTCCACGCGGCGGTCATGATTTCCGGGGGGATCCCGCCGATGTCCCGGGTGCCGGTGATCTCCCCGCGGAAGGCGAGGGTCGTGGAGCCGGAACGGACCACCGTGAGGTACTCGTACAGCGTGGCCTTCCCCTTCACGTCGAGGATCGTGAAGCGGTACGCCGTCGCCTCGTCGGCCTCGGACGCGAAGGCGGGGGCCTTGGCCGGTTCGACCTTCAGGTACTTCGCCGAGGCGATCGCGCGCTGTTCGGTGAATCCGCCGGCGCACTCCTTCCCCGCCGTGTCCAGGGCCTTCATCACGGTGGCCGCCCCGTCGCCGCCGTAGCCGCGCAGGGTGACGTCGACGGTGAGACCGAGCATCTCGTCCGGGATGTCGACCTTGCGCTGCACCTGCGCGGCCGGGTCCGGGTCGGCGGCCTCGGCGGCGAGGCTGACGAGCGGCTGGCAGACGGCGGGGGAGGCGGTGTAGCCGTCGCCGAGCGGGCCGTCGAGGACGTACTCGGAGGCGGTGTAGCGGCCCACCTTCTGACCGTCGGTGAGGGCGGCCGCCGTCAGCCGGGCCTCGTCGGGCGCGCCGTCCGCCGGGGCCGGTGTCCCGGCCGCGGGGGCCGATGCCTTGGCGTCCGCGGTCGCCCCGGCGTCCTCGTCCTTGTCGCTGCCGCAGGCGGACGCCCCGAGCAGCGCCGCGACGGCGATCCCGAGGGCCGCCGTCCGGCGCCACCGCACCCGCTGGTTCCTCACCCCGTGCATGCCTGTCCCCATTTCCTGATCCTCCGGCGCCCGCTCGTTCGCGCCGCCGGCCGACGGTCGATTGTGCTGCGTGTGCGCGGTCCGGGGCCGCCGGGCCGCGCGGCCTCAGAAGTGCGTCGTCACGCCGAACGCGCTCCGCAGCAGGGCCATGTCGTGCAGGTCCTGCGGGCGCGGCTCGTAGCCGCGGTGGAAGTCGGCCTGCCGGGCGGCCGAGACGCAGCGCACCTCGCGCCCCCCGACCGTGCCGGTGACGAAGCAGTCCGCCGGGTAGGCGAACGGCTCCCCCGGGTCGAACGAGGACTGGACGGCGGACCCGTCGGCGGCGAACCGGAGCGGGTGCAGATCGATCGAGGCACCGTCGGGGCGGCTCATGACGAAACGCACGGGGCGCCGGTCGAGCGTCTCGGTGTAGCCGGCGGCGGCGAGCGCGGCCACGACGGCCGGTTCCTGTTCCTGCCGGTGCAGCAGATCGAGGTCGCCGTGCGCGCGGGTCTCCTCGCCGACGAGGGCATCGACCCCCCAGCCGCCGGCCAGCGCCACCTCCGTACCGGCCTCCTCCAACAGAGCGAGTACGGACAGCACTTCGGACGCGGACATCATGGCTGGGAGCCTATCCTCCCGTGCCGCGCGGGGTCTCCCGCTCCAGCCGCTCCGCGAAGGCGGCGAAGGCGTCGTGGAAGCCGGGGAAGGTCTTGCGGACGCAGCCGGGGTCGTCGTAGGTGATGCCGGGCGTGCGCAGCGCGGTGACGGCGAAGGACATGACGATGCGGTGGTCGCCGTGGGTCTCGATCCGGGCGGGTGCGGGGGTGCCGGGGAGGATCTCGATCCAGTCGGGGCCGGTGGTGACGGTGATGCCCATGCGCCGGAGGTTGGCCGCGCACGCCTCCAGCCGGTCGCACTCCTTGACCCGGGTGTTGCCGACGTCCTCGATGCGGACCGGTCCGGAGGCGAAGGGGGCGATCGCGGCGAGGGTCGGCATGGTGTCGGAGATGTCGCGCATGGTGACGGTGAGGCCGTCGAGGCGGCCGGTGGAGCGGACCGTCGTGCCCTCGGCCGTCGTTCGGACGTCCGCGCCCATCCGCCGGAGCACGTCGACGAAGGCCAGATCGCCCTGGAGGGCGTTCTCCCCGAGGCCGGGCACGGTGACCTCGCCGCCCGCGAGGGCCGCCGCGGCGAAGAAGTAGCTCGCGGTGGAGGCGTCGGGCTCGACGGCGTAGGTGGTGGCGCGGTAGCCGCCGGGCGGCACGGTGAAGACGGTGCCGCCGGGGCCGCTCCGGGCGACCTCGACGCCGAAGTCCCGCATCATCGCGAGGGTGATCTCGATGTACGGGGCGGACACCAGGTCGGTGACGGTGATCGTGAGGCCGGTCTCGGTCAGCGGCCCGAGCATCAGCAGGGCGGTGAGGTACTGGCTGGACTGGCCCGCGTCCAGGGTGAGCGCGCCGCCCTCGATTCCGGCGGCCTCGATGCGCAGCGGGTGGTGGCCGTCCGCCTCCTCGTGGCGGAGGTCGACGCCGAGGGCGCGCAGCGCCTCGGTGAGCGGGCCGAGGGGGCGGCGGCGCATCTGAGCGGAGGCGTCGAAGCGGAAGCTGCCGCGCCCCGCGGCGGCCAGGGTCGGCAGGAACCGGGCGGTGGTCGCCCCGTCCCGGCAGTAGACGTCGGCCTCGGCGGCGGCCGGCCCGGACGGGCGGCCGGTGAGGCGCCAGACGTCCGGCTCGCGCTCCACCCGGTAGCCGAGCGTCGCGAGGCCCTCGGCGAAGCCCTCGGTGTCGTCGGACTCCAGGGGGCGTACGAGGGTGGTGGTGCCGTGCGCGGCGGCGGCCAGGAAGAGGGCGCGCGCGGTGACGGACTTGGAACCGGGGAGATGGATGACGGTCACGGGCGCCCATCCTGCCGTGCGGGGCGGCCGGCGGCGGGGCGCGTCCATCGGGTGGACGCCCCGGCCGGGCACCGGAGCGGCCCGAACCCCCGCACAGTCCGGGTTCGGGCCGCTCCCCCGCCGTCCGCCGCCGCCGTCTCGCTGTCCGGGCGGAAGCCTGCGGCGGCCGGCGGGGTCCGTGGTGTCGGTGGTCCTACAGGGCGAGGCCGGTGAGGACCAGGACGCGCTCGTAGGTGTAGTCCTCCATGGCGAAGCGGACGCCCTCGCGGCCGACGCCGGACTGCTTGGCGCCGCCGTACGGCATCTGGTCGGCGCGGTAGGAGGGGACGTCGCCGATGATCACGCCGCCGACCTCCAGGGCGCGGTGGGCGCGGAAGGCGGCCTGGATGTCGTGGGTGAACACGCCTGCCTGCAGGCCGTACTTGGAGGAGTTGACGGCGGCGAACGCCTCTGCCTCGCCGTCCACCCTGCGGACCGAGAGGACCGGGCCGAAGACCTCCTCGTGGGCGAGGGTGACGTCGTCGGGGAGCCCGGCGAGGACGGTCGGCGCGTAGGTCGCCCCGTCGCGCGTGCCGCCCGCGAGGAGCTGGGCGCCGGCCGCGACGGCCTCGTCGACCCAGGACTCGACGCGCTGGGCGGCCTTCTCGTCGACGAGCGGGCCGACGTCGGTGGCGGCGTCGGAGGGGTCGCCGGTGACCTGGGCTTCGACGGCCGCGACGATCCGGGGCAGCAGCCGGTCGTGGACGGCGGCGTCGGCGATGACCCGCTGCACCGAGATGCAGGACTGGCCGCCCTGGTAGTTGGAGAAGGTGGCGATGCGGGTGGCGGCCCAGTCGAGGTCGGCGTCGGAGGCGTAGTCGCCGAGGACGACGGCGGCGCCGTTGCCGCCGAGTTCCAGGGTGACGTGCTTGCGGGGCACCGAGTCCATGATCGCGTAGCCGACCGGGGCGGAGCCGGTGAACGAGATCACGGGCAGCCGCTCGTCCTGGACGAGGGCGGGCATCCGGTCGTTGGGGACCGTGAGGACCGACCAGGAGCCGGCCGGGAGGTCGGTCTCGGCCAGCAGCTCGCCCAGGATCAGCGAGGAGATCGGGGTGGCCGGGGCCGGCTTGAGGATGATCGGGGCGCCGACGGCGATGGCCGGGGCGACCTTGTGGGCGCTCAGGTTGAGCGGGAAGTTGAAGGGCGCGATGCCGAGGACGGTGCCGCGCGGGAAGCGGCGGGTCAGGCCGAGCCGGCCGGTGCCGCCGGCGTCGGTGTCCAGGCGCTGGGCGTCGCCGCTGTTGAAGCGCCGGGCCTCCTCGGAGGCGAAGCGGAACACGGAGACGGCCCGGCCGACCTCGCCGCGGGCCCACTTGATGGGCTTGCCGTTCTCGGCGGAGATCACCTGGGCGATCTCCTCGGTGCGCTCGGCCAGCCGCCGGGCGACGTGGTCGAGGGCGGCGGCCCGGACGTGGGCCGGGGTGGCGGCGAACTCCTCGCGCACCGCGTGCGCGGCGGCCACGGCCTCCTCCACCTGGGCCTCGGTGGGCACGCCGACGGTGCCGACCAGGCGTCCGTCCCAGGGGTTGGTGACGTCGAAGCTGTCCTCGCCGGTGGCCTCGCGGCCGGCCAGCCAGAAGGCGTGGGTGGAGGTCATGGAGGTTCCGGCCCTTCCGAGTCGTGGGGTGTGCCGTCCCCACCGTAGGGCCGTGACGGCCGCCCGGCGTTTGTCCGGCATGGAGCGGAGGCGTTCGCGAGTGCGCCGGATTGTCCGAGGCGGCGCGGTGGCCGCGCACGGGTCAGGCGGTGGCCGGGGATCCGGTGACCTTGAGGGCCAGCCACAGCTCCATGCGGGCGTCCGGGTCGTCGAGCGAACGCCCGAGGATCTCCTCGACGCGGCGCATCCGGTAGCGCAGGGTGTGCCGGTGGACGCCCAGGTCCGCGGCGGCCGCGTCCCACTGGCCGTGGTGGGCGAGCCAGGCGCGCAGCGAGGCGACGAGGTCGCCGCGCCCCTTGGCGTCGTGCTCGTACAGCGCGCGGAGCATGCCGTCGGCGAAGGCCCGGACCGCGTCGTCGGCGAGCAGCGGCAGCACGGAGCCCGTGGCCAGTTCCTCGTGCTCGACCAGGGCCCTGCCGCGCCGGCGGGCCACGGAGAGGGCCTGTTCGGCCTGTTTGTACGCGGCGGAGACGGCGATCGGGCCGGCCGGGGCGGAGAGGCCGACGGTCACCGCAGGCTCCTCCGCCGCCGGGTCGCCCGGCGGCGCGGCCTCCCGTGCCTCGGCGTAGCCGGTGCAGGCGGCAACGGCCGCGCCGCCGTCCGCGGCCAGCACGACCAGGCGTTCGCCCTCGGGCACCATCAGCAGCGTCTCGCCGCAGCGGGCGGCGGCGGTCTCCATGACCTCGGCCAGCGGCGCGGTGTCCTGGGCGTCCGCGGCCTCGGCGATGACCAGCCGGAACGGGGCGTCGAGCAGTCCGCCGTACAGGTCCCCGGCGACGGCGCGGGCGTGGTCGGACTGCCCGGCCAGCAGCATCCGCAGCACGGCGGCGCCGAGCCGCTGTTCGGCGCCCTGGAGCGAGCGGTTGCGGGCGGTGGTGAGGGTGAGCAGGGCGACGGCGGAGTGCACCGCGTACCGTTCGGCGGTGCCGAGCGCCGCTCCGGTGCCGACGGCCAGGGCGCCCCGGACGCGCCGGCCGGTGCCCAGGGACTGGAGTTCGACGCGGTCCTCGGCGCCGCCGACGACGACGCTGGCCGGCGCGGGGCGCTCCCGCAGCCGCACCACGTCGGGGGTGAGCCGGGCGGCGCGGCGGGCCGCCCAGTCGGGTGCGGCGGCGACGACGGCGCCCGAGGCGTCGTAGAGCGCGGCCCAGCCGTCGACGTGCGCGGCGAGCCGGGTGAGCAGTTCGGCGGGTCCGTCCCCGGTGAGCGCGGCCCGGGTCAGCTCCCGCTGGGCCTCGAAGCCGGCGGTGACGGCCCGGTACTGGTCGGCGGCGATCTCCGAGGAGACGGCCTTGGCGATGGCCAGGAACGGGGTGCGGCGCGGCACTTCGAGCAGCGGGAGACCGGCCTCCTCGGCGGCGTCGATCAGCGGCTGGGGCACCTCGTCGTAGGTGACGCCGACCGCGAAGCCCAGCCCGACGACCCCGGCCCCGGCCAGCCGCCGCACATAGCGCCGCATGGACGCGGGGTCCTCGGCGTCGAGGTTGGTGGCGGTGACCAGCAGCAGTTCCCCGCCCTCCATGTAGGGGACGGGGTCGGCCAGCTCGCTGGCGTGCGCCCAGCGCACCGGGACGCCCAGGCGGTCCGCCCCGGCCCGCACCGTGAGTCTGAGGGCCGAGTGCCGGACGAGCGAGGCGAGCGTGGGCGGCATGGGAATGGGGGGACCTTCGGACGGGGGCGATTGCGCCGTCGCGTATGAACGGCTCGGGCCGATTGTGCCAGGGTGGCGCAGTCCCCGTCACCGTCGCCGTACGGAGGAGTCAGTCGCCGAGCCGGACGAGGAGCGGCGGGGCGTGGTCGCCGCCGACCGTGGTGAGCGAGAGCACCGCGTGTCCCGGCGGCAGTTCGTAGGCGAGGGCGGAGGCGGACCACCGTTCGCGCTCCACCTGGCGGACGGTGACGGCGTCCGTGGTGACGGCCTTGCCGGTGGCCAGTTTCCGCAGGGAGTGCAGGGCGCGGGTGAGCGGCTGGTCGGCGAAGACGCCGTGCTGGGCGACCTCGCGGACCTCCACCCACTCCTTGCCCCAGGCCTCGGCGAAGCGCTTGCCGTCCCAGGTGGTGACGCCGGGGAAGGCCATGGCGCAGCCCACCGCGCCGAGCAGCGCGGTGTGCAGGTCCTCGGGCACGTCGTCCAGGGTGCGCAGGGCGAGGACGGCCCCGGCGTTGACGGAGCGCAGCCGCCGGATGCCCCGGACGGTGTCGGCGGTGAGCGTGTGGGTCGCGTCGTCCAGGACCAGGCAGACGAAGAGCGTGCGGTCGGCGCGTGCCGCGGCGATGGCGTTGAACTGGGCGAGGATCAGCCGGGCCAGCACCCGGGAGGCCTCCGCGTGGGCCCGTTCGGGCAGGTCGACGCGGACCCGCAGCGGGTGCTGCTCCAGGGAGCGCAGCGAGAAGGGGCGGGCCTCGGGGCCGGTGGCGAAGAACCCGGCGAAGGCGGGCCGGTCGAGGACCGCGATCCGGTCGGCGAGCACCGCGCCGGGGTCCCCGGGGGCACCGGCCTGGCGCCTGCGGGCGTCGAGTTCGCGGAGCATCGGGTGGTGGCCGGCCGCCTCCAGGGCCCGGCGCAGACCGTCCAGGACGGGCCCGGGTCCTTCGAGGAGTTCGCGCAGTTCGGGGACGGAGGGGAAGGTGCCGTGGACCGCGCGGTAGGGGCCCAGCAACTGGCCGAGCGCGGTGGCCGCGCGCCGGGTGTCCAGGGTGGGCAGATCGCCGGCCAGCCCCTCGGCGAGGGCGGCCGCCGCCTCGTCGGGGTCGGTGGTGCCGCCGTAGAGGTCGAAGTCGTGGACGGAGGCGGGGTCGCCGATGCGCACGACGACGTCGTAGGCGCCGTCCGGGCCGAGCCGGTCGCCCGCGCCGCCGACGGCGAGCACGGCGGCCTGGCCGGTGAGCGCCCGCAGGGCGAGGGATTCGACGACCGGCCGGACCACCCGCTCGGTCTTCCCGGACCCGGGCGGTCCGACGACGAGCAGCGAGGTGCCGAGCGAGGCGGGGTCCAGGGCCATGCCGACGCCCCGGCGCGCGTAGGGGTTGCGCGGGTCGTCGGCGCAGGCGCCGATCCGCACCTGTCCGGTGAGCGCGTCGTGGAGGGCGGTGCGCCGGGGCAGATCGCGCAGGCCGGAGGGGTGCAGACAGGCGTCGGCGCCCTGGCGCAGGACGGCCGCGGTGAAGCTCTCGCGCAGGTCGGGACGGTGGCGGGCGGTGCTCCAGGCGTGGCGCAGCCGTACGCAGTCCACGTCGTTGAGCCGGTCGTTGCGCACGGCGGCGGTGAGCGCGTCGGCGGCGTCCTGGTGTCCGGCCGCCCGCAGTTCGGGCCAGTGGGCGCGGTCCTCGCCGGGCTGGGCGGGCGCGGCGTCGGGGCGGGGCGGGGCGGGCGCGGGGCGGCCGGTGCGGCGGCGCAGTTCGGCGGCCCACTGGCCGGTGCGGGCGAAGGGCCAGACGATCGCGGTGCCGATCAGGGCGTAGAGCACGAGCGCGACGAGGAGCGCCGCGTACGGGTTGCCGCCGCCCCGCATCCAGCTGGTGGGGACGGCGGGCAGGATGATGTCGGCGAGCGGCACCCGGCGGGTCCAGACGAGCCAGACGGTCAGGGCCGCGCCGCCGACGGTCAGCCACAGCCGGGCGCGGGCGACCCGGTCCCCCGCGAAGTGGCGGAAGACGTCGGCCCAGCCGCCGAGACGGGCGGCCCAGAAGCCGAGGGCGAGCACCAGCACCTGGTAGTAGAGGGTGGTGGAGTTGACGACGAGGGGCGGCGCGTCCTCCCTGAGGCCGCCGAAGGACCACCACTCGGGTCCGGTGATGATCTCGATCGGCTTGTACACATAGGGGACGGCGCGCTCGGTGAGGAGCAGCCAGAGCAGCAGCCAGAGCACCAGGGTGGCCAGCGGGCCGACCAGCGAGGGGCGCGGTGGCCGCTCGGCGGGCCGGGGCACATGGGCGAAGCGCCACACCCCCGGCGCGGTCCGGGGGCGCGGGGTGTTCAGCCAGGTGGCCGTGGCCGACGCGGGCGGGGCGGCCTCCCGGGGCGCGGGCGCGGCCGGCGGCGCGGCGGGCGCCGGGACGGTGGGCGGGAACGAGGGCGGCGGTCCGGCCGGCCGCGGCACCGTGCCGCCCGGCCCGCCGGCACGGTCGTCGGGCGGCTGCGCCCCCCGCGTGCCCCGCCCGCCGTACGTACCGTCGTTCTCCATGAACCGTTGCCCCCTGACCAGCCGGGTCCGACCGCTGCACCCGTCAATCTAGTGCCTGTCCTCCGGTTCGGGCGGGGCTCGCGGGGTCCGGCGCGGGTGCCGTCGCACGGGGGGTCCGGCGACGCGCCCGTACGGCGTCCGCCCGGGGCGGCGCGGTGGGCGCGGGGCGTTCTGTCCGTCGCGGACAAGGACACGCCCCGCACCACTCCCGTTCGGAGCATGCCCGCGCCCCCTCGCCCCGCCTAGCCTGCAGAAACAAGAGCGTCCGAGACACCCCCCAGGAGCCCCGCATGACCGCTATCCCGCAGGAGCGCCGCCTCGTCACCGCCATTCCCGGCCCGAAGTCCGCGGAGCTCCAGGCCCGCCGGCTCTCGGCGGTCGCCGCCGGTGTGGGCTCCACGCTGCCGGTGTTCACCGCCCGCGCGGGGGGCGGGATCATCGAGGACGTGGACGGCAACCGGCTGATCGACTTCGGTTCCGGGATCGCCGTGACCTCGGTCGGGGCCTCCGCCGAGGCCGTCGTGCGCCGCGCCTCCACGCAGCTCGCGGACTTCACCCACACCTGTTTCATGGTCACGCCGTACGAGGGCTACGTCGAGGTGTGCGAGGAGCTGGCCGCGCTCACCCCGGGCGACCACGACAAGAAGTCGGCGCTGTTCAACTCCGGCGCCGAGGCGGTGGAGAACGCGGTGAAGATCGCCCGCGCCTACACCAAGCGCACCGCCGTGGTGGTCTTCGACCACGGCTACCACGGCCGCACCAACCTGACGATGGCGCTGACCGCGAAGAACATGCCGTACAAGCACGGCTTCGGCCCGTTCGCACCCGAGGTCTACCGGGTGCCGGTGGCGTACGGCTACCGCTGGCCGACCGGCGCGGAGAACGCCGGGGCGGAGGCGTCCGCGCAGGCCATCGACCAGATCACCAAGCAGATCGGCGCGGAGAACGTCGCGGCGATCATCATCGAGCCGGTGCTCGGCGAGGGCGGCTTCATCGAGCCGGCCAAGGGCTTCCTCCCGGCGATCGCGGCGTTCGCCAAGGACAACGGCATCGTCTTCGTCGCCGACGAGATCCAGTCGGGCTTCTGCCGGACCGGCCAGTGGTTCGCCTGCGAGGACGAGGGCATCGTCCCGGACCTGATCACCACCGCCAAGGGCATCGCGGGCGGTCTTCCGCTCTCCGCCGTGACCGGGCGCGCCGAGATCATGGACGCCGCGCACTCCGGCGGCCTCGGCGGCACGTACGGCGGCAACCCGGTGGCGTGCGCGGCGGCGCTCGGGGCCATCGAGACGATGCGCGAGCTGGACCTGAACGGGAAGGCGAAGCGCATCGAGGAGGTCATGAAGGGCCGGCTCGCCGAGATGCGGGAGAAGCTGCCGAACGGCGACCTGATCGGTGACATCCGGGGCCGGGGCGCCATGATCGCGATCGAGCTGGTGAAGCCGGGCACGAAGGACCCGCACCCGGAGGCGGCCGGCGCTCTGGCGAAGGCCTGCCACGCCGAGGGCGTTCTCGTCCTGACCTGCGGCACCTACGGCAACGTGCTGCGCTTCCTGCCGCCGCTGGTGATCGGCGAGGACCTTCTCGCCGAGGGCCTGGACGTGATCGAGCAGGCGTTCGCCCGCATCTGATCCGGGGGCCGGGGGCGGCGCGCGGCGTTTTCTCCGGGGATGCCCCGGTGACCGTGTGGGGGCCTGTGAAGAAGGTGTGCGGGGGCCATGGCGGGATACCGTTCCCGCTGTCCGTCCCCACCGCCTGACGCTACGGTTTCCGCAGATGAGAGAAACACCCGGTCCGCAGGATCCTGCGGACGACACCGGGTCGGGGCTTCCCCGGCACCGTCCCGGTGGTGCCTTCGCGCACACCACTGGAGCCTCCGGCTCCGGAACTCCTCACCGATCGGACGGCCGCCCGCCCCACACCCCCCGGGGCGCGCGGCGCACCGGTCCGGCCGTCCGTCCCGGAACAACCCCCCCTGTTCCGGGACGGACGGCTCTTCTCGTTTCCCTGGTGGCGGTGGTGTCGGCCCTGTTCGCCCTGATCACCTGGCAGGTCGCCGCCGATGGGCCGCTGCGCCGCCTGGACGAGCGCGCCGGGCGGGCCGTGACCGGGCACGGCCCTCGGTGGCTGACCGAATTCCTGGCCGATCTCGGCAATACGCAGGTCGCGCTGCCCGTGCTGGGCTGCGCGCTGCTGTGGTGCCTGTGGCGCGGGGAGCGCCGGGCGCCCCTGGCGGCGGCCCTGGCCATGGGGCTGGTGCCGCTGCTCGTCGTCCCGGTGAAGGAGTGGGTGGCCCGGCCGGGGCCGCTGACCCCGGACACCGGCTACTACCCGTCGGGGCACGCGGCGACCGCCGCCGTGGCGTACGGTGCGGCGGCGGTGCTGCTGGCCCGGTACACGACGCGCCGATGGACGATGCCCGTCGCCACCGTCCTGCTGACGGTGGCGACGGGCATCGGGCTGGTGCTGCGCGGTTACCACTGGCCGCTGGACGTGGCGGGCAGTTGGTGCCTGTGCGGGGTGGTGCTGGTGGTGCTCGCGGTGGTCAGCGGGCGCGTCCGGCGTACGTGACCGGCCGCCGCGCGCCGGCGTACGTGGTCACGTGCCGAAGTACGCGTCGAAGTTCTTCGAGAACTCCCCGTTGTTGAAGCGGTCCCAGTTGATGGACCAGGTCATCAGGCCGCGCAGGCCCGACCAGGTGCCGTGGGTCTGGTAGGAGCCGCAGTCGGTCTTCTTGGTCAGGCAGTTGAGGGCCTTGGTGACCTCGGCGGGCGAGGTGTGCCCGTTGCCCGCCTGGGTGGAGGCCGGCAGGCCGATCGCGACCTGGCCGGGGCGGAGTCCGGGGAAGATCTTGCTCTGGTCTCCGGCCACCGGGAAGCCGGTGAGCAGCATGTCGGTCATGGCGATGTGGAAGTCCGCGCCGCCCATGGAGTGGTACTGGTTGTCCAGGCCCATGATCGAGCCCGAGTTGTAGTCCTGGACGTGCAGCAGCGTGAGGTCGTCGCGCAGCGCGTGGATCACCGGCAGGTAGGCGCCGGCGCGCGGGTCCTGGCCGCCCCAGGGGCCGGAGCCGTAGTACTGGTAGCCGAGCTGCACGAAGAAGGTCTCGGGGGCCATGGTGAGCACGAACTTCGCGCCGTACTTGGCCTTGAGGGTCTTCACCGCGGAGATCAGGTTGACGACCACCGGCGTGGTCGGGTTCCGGAAGTCGGTGTCGCCGGTGTTCAGCGAGAGGGAGTGGCCCTCGAAGTCGATGTCCAGGCCGTCCAGCCCGTACTCGTCGATGATCTTGCTGACGGAGGAGACGAAGGTGTCGCGCGCCGCCGTGGTGGCGAGCTGCACCTGGCCGTTCTGGCCGCCGATGGAGATCAGGACCTTCTTGCCGGCCGCCTGCTTGGCCTTGATGGCCGCCTTGAACTCGGCCTCCGACTCGACGTTCGGGCACTCGGTGACCGGGCAGAGCTTGAAGCGGATGTCGCCGGAGGTGACGGAGGTCGGCTCGCCGAAGGCGAGGTCGATGACGTCCCAGGAGTCGGGCACGTCCGCCATGCGCGTGTAGCCGGAGCCGTTGGCGAAGCTGGCGTGGAGGTAGCCGACGAGGGCGTGGGCGGGCAGGTCGGAGGTGCCGCCGTCCCCGCCGCCCGCGGTGGTGGTGGCCGAGACCGCGGCGGACTTCGCCGATTCGCCCGCCTCGTTGGTGGCGGAGACCTGGAAGCTGTACGCCGTCGAGGCGGTCAGCCCGGACACGGTCGCGGAGGTGCCCGTGGTGGAGGCGACCTTGGTGCCGCTCCGGTAGACGTTGTAGCCGGTGGCGCCGGTGGAACCGGTCCAGGACAGGCCGACCGAGGTCGAGGTCACCGAGGAGGTCTTCAGCCCGGTGGGCGCGGCGGGGACCACGACCGGGTCGCCGCCGGGTCCGACGAGGGTGAGGTCGTCGGCGTAGTAGGCGGGGGTGCCGTACCAGCCGTGGGTGTAGATGGTGACGGACTTGGTCGAGGCGCCCGTCGTGAAGGTGGTGGTGAGCTGCTTCCAGGCACCGGCCGACTGGGTCCAGGTGTAGCCGTCGGTGGTGCCGGTGCCCTCGGCGCCCAGGTAGACGTAGCTGCCCTGCACCCAGGCGCTGAGCGTGTACGTGGAGCCGGGCTTGACCGCCACGGTCTGGGAGCACTTGGCGTTGTCGGCGCCGGCCGGGGTGGCCTTGAGCGCCGAGGTGCCGCCGTGCACCGGGGTGCTGACGACGGCTCCGGTGCCGCCCGAACAGTTCCAGCCGGTGAGACCGGCCTCGAAGGTGCCGTTGCGCGCCAGGTCGCCGTCGGCCGCGGCGGCGGACGGCGCGGCTGCCGCCAGTCCGCCGGCGGCCAGCAGGGCGGCCGAGAAGGCGGCCAGAAGTCCGGTCATGCGGGCGGGGGGTCCCGTGCGTTCCACAACGGCCTCCGTGCAGGGGGGAATTGATGGTGGCGCACAACATGGTCCAGACCAATCGGGTTGTCAAGACCTCTGGCATCCGCCTCCCCTCCACCGGAGCACCGCCGCGGCCTCGTGCATCGCCGTTTCCAG
This sequence comes from Streptomyces sp. NPDC001515, assembly GCF_053597115.1. Classification (NCBI taxonomy): domain Bacteria; kingdom Bacillati; phylum Actinomycetota; class Actinomycetes; order Kitasatosporales; family Streptomycetaceae; genus Streptomyces; species Streptomyces sp. NPDC001515. The sequence continues at coordinate 113,573 of NZ_JBSFHN010000018.1, read as the reverse complement.
CGTGGTCAGCGCGGTGAGCGTGCCCGACCCGTCCGGCGCCACCAGCCAGCACAGCCCGCCCGCCGCCCGGCCCGGACGGGGCACGGCGATCCAGTCGCCCTCCCCCGCGCCGCGCACCCCCGTGCCCACCCAGTGGGCGGCCGTGCCCGGCGGCACGAAGAAGCCGGTCCGCCCGGTGCCGGAGTCGGCGAGGACCGGCCCCGGCCGGCCGGTGAGCCGGACGAGCACCTCCAGCGTCACGCGCCCCCACTCCCCCGGCACCGTCAGCACGTCCCAGCGCCGGCCGGCCGGGAGGAGCGCCACCCGCCACGGATCGCGCTCCCACGCCCACCGGCAGGCGCCGGGGTCCAGCGCCGCCGACGCCAGCCACACCACCGCTGCCCTGACCCCCGTGCCCGTCATGTCCCGTGCTCCCTCCGTGCGGCTCCGGCGCCGGTCGCCGGTGCGTCCACGGGAAAGAGCGACGCCGGGCCGAACCCTTACGCGGGTTCGGCCCGGCGGCCGGGGTGAGCTGCGTCACGGCGGGGCCGTGCGGCGGGGTCAGCTGTCGAAGCCGAGACCCAGCCGGTCCATCGTCCGCAGCCAGAGGTCGCGGCGCCCGCCGTTGGCGTCCGCCCTGGCCAGGGACCGCTTGGTCAGCTCGATCCCGGCCCAGGCCAGCGGCTCGGGCGGGAACGGCATCGGCTTGCTGCGCACCATCTCCAGCGCGGTGCGCTCGGTCCGCTCCCCCGCGAGTAGATCGAGCATCACATCGGCGCCGAACCGGGTGGCGCCGACGCCCAGCCCGGTGAATCCGGCGGCATAGGCGACCCGTCCCCGGTGCGCCGTACCGAAGAAGGCGGAGAAACGCGAACAGGTGTCGATCGCACCGCCCCAGGCATGGCTGAAGCGGACGCCCTCCAATTGCGGGAAGCAGGTGAAGAACTGCCCGGCGAGTTTCAGGAAGGTCTCGGGCCGCTGGTCGAGATCGGCGCTGAGCCGGCCCCCGTAGGGATAGATCGCGTCGTATCCGCCCCACAGGATCCGGTTGTCCGCGGAAAGGCGGAAGTAGTGGAACTGATTGGCGCTGTCACCGAGCCCCTGGCGGTTCTTCCAGCCGATCGCGGCGAGCTGGTCCGCCGTCAGCGGCTCGGTCATCAGCGCGTAGTCGTAGACCGGGACGGTATAAGGGCGCATCCGCTTCACGAGCGAGGGGAAGATATTGGTGCCGAGCGCGACCCGACGGGCGAACACCTTGCCGTACGGGGTCCGCACCGCCATTCCGCTTGTGGTCCGGGCGAGCTCCAGTCCGCGGGTGTGCTCGTAGATCCGCACCCCCAGGTCGAGGCAGGCGCGCTTCAGCCCCCAGACCAGCTTGGCCGGGTGCAGCATCGCGACCCCCCGGCGGTCCCACAGACCGCCGAGGAAGGTCGGCGAATCGACCTCTTCGCGCAGCGCGTCGCGGTCCAGGAACTCGACCCCTCCGAAGCCCAGGCGTTCGGCGTCGCGCTGCCATTCGCGCAGCTCATCGAGTTGATGGGGCTCGGTGGCGATATCGATCTCACCGGTCCGCTCGAACTCGCAGTCGATGCCGTAGCGGGACACCGCGTCCTCGATGGCGTCGAGGTTGCGGGCCCCCATCTCCTCCAGCCGGGCGATCTCGCCGGGCCAGCGCTCCAGCCCGTTGGGCAGTCCGTGGGTGAGGGAGGCGGCACAGAACCCTCCGTTGCGCCCCGAGGCGGCCCAGCCCGTCTCGTGGCCCTCGATCAGCACGACATCGCGTTCCGGTTCGCGTTCCTTGGCGAGCAGGGCGGTCCACAGACCGCTGTAGCCGCCGCCGATGACGAGCAGATCGCAGTGTTCGGTCCCGGTGAGCGCGGGAAGGGCCTCGGGCCGGCCGGGGTCGTCGAGCCAGAAGGACACCGGCTTCGCGTCGGAGAGTGATTGTGCAGCAGTACGCATGGCGACGGGGGCCATGGTTTCCAACTCCTTCGGACTTTCAGGGTCGTGCGTTCTTCCGCCGGTTCGCGACGAGCTGGCCGGCGAGAACCACCATGACGGCAATGATGAACATCGCCGTCCCGATGACGTTGATCTGGACGGGCGTGCCGCGCTGCGCCGAACCCCAGACGAACATGGGGAAGGTCACGGTGGAGCCCGCGTTGAAATTGGTGATGATGAAATCGTCGAAGGAGAGCGCGAAGGCGAGCAGCGCTCCCGCGGCGATTCCGGGGGCGGCGATGGGCAGGGTCACGCGCAGGAACGTCTGCACCGGTCCCGCGTACAGATCGCGGGCCGCCTCCTCCAGCCTCGGGTCCATCGACATGACGCGCGCCTTGACGGCCGTCACGACGAAGCTGAGGCAGAACATGATGTGTGCGATGAGGATCGTCCAGAAGCCCAGCTGCGCGCCCATGTTGAGGAACAGGGTGAGCAGCGAGGCGGCCATGACGACCTCGGGCATCGCCATCGGCAGGAAGATCAGCGAGTTGATCGCGCCGCGCGCCCGGAAGCGGTAGCGGACCAGGGCGAACGCGATCATCGTGCCGAGCACGGTCGCGCCGGCCGTGGCCCAGAAGGCGATCTGGAGGGAGAGCGAGAGCGAGCCGCACATGTCGGCGACGCCGCAGGGGTCCTTCCAGGCGTCCAGGGAGAAGTGCTGCCAGGCGTAGTTGAAGCGCCCCTTCGGCTTGTTGAAGGAGAACACCATCACCACGATGTTCGGCAGGATCATGTAGGCGAGGGTCAGCAGACCCGCGATGACGACCAGGTGGCGTCGCAGCCAGCGCAGTACGGGCATCAGACCAGGTCCTCCGTCCCGGAGCGGCGGATGTAGACGGTGACCACGATCAGGACGACCGCCATGAGGATGAAGGAGAGCGCGGCCGCCGTCGGGTAGTCGAGCACGCGCAGGAACTGGGTCTGGATCACGCTGCCGACCATCTTGGTGTCGGTGGAGCCCAGCAGTTCCGCGTTGACGTAGTCGCCGCTGGCCGGGATGAAGGTCAGCAGGGTCCCGGAGACGACGCCCGGCATGGAGAGCGGGAACGTCACCTTGCGGAAGGTGGTGGCGGGCGTGGCGTACAGGTCCCCGGCCGCCTCGTGGAGCCGGCCGTCGATCCGTTCCAGCGAGGTGTAGAGCGGCAGGATCATGAACGGCAGGAAGTTGTACGTCAGACCGCAGACCACCGCCATCGGCGTGGCCAGCACCCGGTTGTTCTCGGTCCAGCCGAGCCAGCTGGTGACGTCCAGGACGTGCAGCGTGTTCAGGACGTCGACGACGGCGCCGCCGTCCGCGAGGATCGTCTTCCACGCCAGCGTGCGGATCAGGAAGCTGGTGAAGAACGGGGCGATGACCAGCACCAGCACCACGTTGCGCCAGCGCCCGGCCTTGAAGGCGATGAGGTAGGCGAGCGGATAGCCGAGCAGCAGGCACAGGACCGTCGCGGTGCCGGCGTACAGCAGCGAGCGGATGAACTGCGGGTAGTAGTCGGCCAGCGCGTCCCAGTAGGTGCGGAAGTGCCAGGTGACCTCGAAGCCCTGCTCCAGGGAGCCGGTCTGTACGGAGGTGGAGGCCTGGTAGACCAGCGGCAGGGCGAAGAAGACGACCAGCCACAGGATGCCGGGGAGCAGCAGCCAGTAGGGGACGAGGCGCTTGCGCGTGGAGGGCTTGCGCACGACCGGCTCGGCGGCAGGGGCCGGCGGTGCCTCCTGGATGAGGCTCACGCCGCGTCCTCCACCGTCTCCACGCCCGCGTCGATGTCCTGGTCCGCGTCCAGACCGAAGGTGTGGTCCGGGTTCCAGTGCAGCACGACCTCGGCCCCGGGGGTGAGGCCGGAGCGGGACTCGACGTTCTGCTCGTACACATGCAGGGCCTTGCCGGCCGGGCTCTCCACGACGTACTGCGTGGAGACGCCGATGAAGCTGGAGTCGACGATCCGGCCGGTGACCCGGTTGCGTCCGTCGGCTATCGCGCCGGCCTCGTCGGCGCGGCTGAGCGAGATCTTCTCCGGGCGGATGCCGAGCAGCAGCCTGCCGCCGGTGGCGGTGGGGCCCGCACAGCGACCGGCCGGGAGCCGGAGCTTCCCGCCGCCGGCCGAGACGGTGATCTCGTCCCCGGCGGAGACGACCTCGCCCTCGATCAGGTTGGAGGTGCCGAGGAAGTTGGCGACGAAGGTGGTCCGCGGGTTCTCGTACAGCTCGGCGGGGGCGCCCAGCTGTTCGACCCGGCCGGCGTTCATCACCGCGACGGTGTCGGCCATGGTCATGGCCTCCTCCTGGTCGTGGGTGACGTGGATGAAGGTGATGCCGACCTCGGTCTGGATGCGCTTGAGTTCGAGCTGCATCTGGCGGCGCAGCTTGAGGTCGAGGGCGCCGAGCGGTTCGTCGAGCAGCAGCACCCGGGGGTGGTTGATCAGGGCGCGGGCGACGGCGACGCGCTGCTGCTGGCCGCCGGAGAGCTGGTGGGGCTTGCGCTTGGCGAAGTCCCCGAGCTGGACGAGCTCCAGCATCTCGTCGACCTGCTTCTTCACCGACTTGATGCCGCGCCTGCGGAGTCCGAAGGCGACGTTCTCGGCGATGTCCAGGTGCGGGAAGAGCGCGTAGCTCTGGAAGACGGTGTTGACCGGCCGCTTGTACGGGGGGAGGGCGGTGATGTCGGTGCCGCCGAGGGTGACGGTGCCGGTGGTGGCCTCCTCCAGCCCGGCGATCATCCGCAGGGTGGTGGTCTTGCCGCAGCCCGACGCGCCGAGCAGCGCGAAGAACGAGCCCTGCGGGACGGTCAGATCGAGCGGGTGGACGGCGGCGAAGGAGCCGTACGTCTTGCTGATCCCGGTGAGGCGGACGTCGCCGCCTGTCTGCTGCTGTGTCATGGATCGCGGTCCCAGTGGTGTCAGAGGGAGATCGGGGGGGGAGGGCCCGGCGTCAGGCGCCGATGAGCTTGGCGAACTTCTCCTCGTACGCCGTCTCCTCCTCGGAGGTGAGGGAGCGGAAGGCGTGCGACTTGGCCGCCATCTCCTTGTCCGGGAGAATCAGGGGGTTGTCCGCCATCGAGCGGTCGATCTTGGCCAGTTCCTCGCGGACGCCGTCGACCGGGCAGACGAAGTTGATGTACGCGGCGAGCTGGGCGGCGACCGGGGGCTCGTAGTAGTAGTCCATGAGCCGTTCGGCGTTGGAGCGGTGCCGGGCGCCCGCGGGGACGAGCATGTTGTCGCTGGAGATGACGTAGCCGGCGGCGGGGATCGCGTATTTGATGTCCGGGTTGCCGGCCTGGAGCTGGATGATGTCCCCGGCCCAGGCGACGCAGGCGGCGATGTCGCCCTTGTCCAGGTCGGCGGTGTAGTCGTTGCCCGTGAAGCGGCGGATCTGGTTGCGGTCGACGCCCTTCTGGAGCCGTCCGATGGCGGCGTCGTAGTCGGCGTCGGTGAAGTGGGCGGGGTCCTTGCCCATGTCGAGGAGGGTCATGCCGATGGAGTCGCGCATCTCCGACAGGAAGCTGACCCGGCCCTTGAGCTCGGGGTCGTCCAGGAGCTGGCTGACCGAGTCGATCCGGCGCCCGCCGGTCGCCTTGGAGTTGTACGCGATGACGGCGGGGATCCCGGCCCAGGGGTAGGAGTGGGCGCGGCCGGGGTCCCAGTCCGGGGAGCGGAACTGGTCGGACAGGTTGGCGAACGCGTGCGGCAGGTGCGAGGGATCGAGCTTCTGCGCCCAGCCCAGGCGGACGATGCGGGCGGCCAGCCAGTCGGTGACGCAGATGATGTCGCGTCCGGTGTCCTGGCCCGCGGCGAGCTGGGGCTTGATCTTCCCGAAGAACTCGACGTTGTCGTTGATGTCCTCGGTGTACTTGACCGTGATCCCGGTGCGCTTGGTGAACGCCTCCAGAGTGGGCCGGTGCTTGCCGTCCTCGGTGACGTCCATGTACTCGGTCCAGTTGGAGAAGTTGACCTGTTTCTCCTTGGCCGAGTGGTCGTCCGAGGTCTCGGCGGCGTCGCCCTGGCGCCGGGCGGCGGGGATGCCGCACGCGCTCAGGGTGCCCAGTCCGCCGATCGCCAGCGCGCCCATGCCTGAGGCGCGCAGCAGCGAGCGGCGGGTGAGGGCTCCCCTGCCGTTGGTCAGTGTGCGACGCATCGCGGCCAGCTGGGCCGCGGAGAGACGCTCGGGCTCGTACTGCTCCATGCGCGTTGCCCTTCCGGGTGGGTGTGCGGCCCTTGGGCCGGTCTATCGGTCCCCGAAGATCGTGCGGTGCCAGTCCTTGCGGGCCACCGCGGTGGTGTCGTACATGACGTGTTTGACCTGCGTGTACTCCTCGAAGGAGTACGCCGACATGTCCTTGCCGAAGCCGCTGGCCTTGTATCCGCCGTGCGGCATCTCGCTGATGATCGGAATGTGGTCGTTGACCCAGACGCAGCCCGCCTTGATCTCGCGGGTGGCGCGGCCCGCCCGGTAGACGTCGCGGCTCCAGGCGGAGGCGGCGAGTCCGTAGGGGGTGTCGTTGGCCAGGGCGATGCCCTCGTCGTCGGTGTCGAAGGGCAGGACGACCAGGACCGGGCCGAAGATCTCGGACTGGACGATCTCGCTGTCCTGCGCGGCCCCGGTGACCAGGGTCGGCCGGTAGTAGGCGCCGTCGGCCAGTGCGCCGCCGGGGGCCTCGCCACCGGTGACGACGGTGGCGTAGCCGCGGGCGCGCTCCACGAAGCCGGCCACCCGGTCGCGCTGGGCGTGGCTGATCAGCGGGCCGAGGTCGGTCCCCGGGGCGAAGGGGTCGCCGATCCGGACGGTCTCCATGAGGGCGGCGACCTCGCGCACGAAGGCGTCGTACAGCGGGCGCTGGACGTAGGCGCGGGTGGCGGCCGTGCAGTCCTGGCCGGTGTTGATGAGGGCGCCGGCGACCGCTCCGTTGGCTGCTGCCTCCAGATCGGCGTCGTCGAAGACGACGAAGGGGGCCTTGCCGCCGAGCTCCAGGTGGAGCCGCTTGACGGTGGCGGTGGCGATCTCCGCGACGCGCTTGCCGACGGCGGTGGAGCCGGTGAAGGAGGTCATGACGACGTCGGGGTGGCCGACGAGGTGTTCCCCGGCCTCCTTGCCGGTGCCGGTGACGATGTTGACGACCCCGTCCGGGATTCCGGCCTCGGTGGCCGCCTGGGCGAACATCAGGGAGGTCAGCGGGGTGATCTCGGCGGGCTTCAGCACGATGGTGTTCCCGGCGGCGATGGCCGGCAGCACCTTCCAGGCGGCCATCTGGAGCGGGTAGTTCCAGGGGGCGATGGAGCCGACCACGCCGATCGCCTCGCGCCGTACGTACGAGGTGTGGTCGCCGTCGTACTCGGCGGCGGACTTCCCCTCCAGATGGCGGGCCGCCCCGGCGAAGAAGGCCGTGTTGTCGACGGTGCCGGGGACGTCGAACTCGGTGGAGAGCTTGACCGGCTTGCCGCACTGGAGGGATTCCGCGTACGCGAACTCCTCGGCGCGGTCGGCCAGGACCCCGGCGAAGCGGTGCATGGCCTCGGACCGCTCGGCGGGGGTGGCCGACGACCAGCCGGGGAAGGCGTCGCGGGCGGCGGCGACGGCCGCGTCGACGTCCGCCGTCGAGGCCAGTTCGTAGGTGTAGACGGTCTCGCCGTTCGCCGGGTTCACCACGGCGTGCGTCCGTCCCGACGTGCCGGACCGCAGCCTTCCCCCGATGTACTGCGCGCCGTCCGCGAAGCGGTCCTGCACCTGGAAGCCCTTGCCCATCACGCTCTCCTCCGCCGCTGTCCCCGCAGACCGGGGGCGGCGTAGCTTCTGCTCGATTTGAGTGCCGATCCTGACAGAGGGGACCGAGCCCAACAAGTGATTCCGTTGTTGCCTTTTGGTTACGCGACGGAATCTGTCGACCATGTGTCGCGTCGGCGCGGAATTCACCGTACGGAGTGTCAGTGGCGGATGACAGACTCGCGTGTCATGGAGCACATCGGGGATGTCCGGGACGTCGACGCGCTCGTGGCGCGGACCGCGCGCGGTGAGCGGGCGAAGTATCTGCTGTTCTGGGGGCACCGGCCGCGGCCGGACGGCCGGATCGGGCCGAGCTGCCTGAGCCAGTGGTGGCCCGCCCCGTTCACGGTCGACGGCGTGGAGTACGCGTCGGCGGAGCACTGGATGATGGCCGGGAAGGCGCGGCTCTTCGGGGACGCGGAGGCGGCCGAGCGCGCCGTGGCGGCCCGGAGCCCGGCCGAGGCGAAGAAGGCGGGCCGGCTGGTCCGCGGGTTCGACGAGGCCGTCTGGGAGCGCGAGCGGTTCGCCCTGGTGACCGAGGGCAGTGTCCACAAGTTCGGCGGCCACCCGGAGCTGGGCGCCTTCCTGCGGAACACCGGGGACCGGGTGCTGGTCGAGGCCAGCCCGATGGACCGGGTCTGGGGAATCGGGCTGGCGGCGGACGATCCCCGCGCGCAGGACCCGGAGCGGTGGCGCGGGAAGAATCTGCTGGGCTTCGCGCTGATGGAGGCCCGCGCGGTGCTGCGCGAGCGCGCGGAGACCGGGGCGATATGAGACGGCCCGTGCGGCCGGCGGGTTCTCCCCGCCGGCCGCACGGGCCGCAACGCGTCCTGGGCCGTGCCCGGACGCCCCCCTTGTCGTGCCTGAAGAGTGCCTAGCCGTGGGTGACGTCGACGACCAGCGAGGTCGGCTCGTAGACGGTGCCGCTCTCCTCGGTCTCGAAGTCGTCCGAGGCGATGGCCCAGATCATCAGCCCCAGGAAGGCCGCGCTGACGACGATGCCGACCGAGCCGAGGATGACGCCCGCCAGTGCCACACCGGCGTTGTCGGCCTCTCCCCTCTTGGCCCGGCCCCGGCCTATGAGACCGAAGACCAGTGCGAGGACGCCCAGGATGATGCCGAGGCCCCACAGGCAGAAGAGGGCCACGGAGATGATGCCGAGCACCAGCGAGGCGATGCCCAGCCCGTTCGCGGGGGCGGGTCCCCAGCCGTTCGCGGGGTAGCCCGCGTATCCGGGGTAGCCCGCGTAGTCGCCGTACTGCGGCGACGGGGCGGGGTAGCCGTACTGCCCCTGGCCCTGACCGGGCGCGGCCGGGTAGCCGTACGGCCCGGCGGCCGGCTGTCCCGGACCGTTCGGCCCGACCGGCGGGGGCGGCACCGCGCCGGGCCCCTGCCAGGGGTCCGCGGCGGGGCCGGGCGCGGCAGCGGGGCCCTGCGCGGTGGGGGCGGCGGGCGGGGCCTGGTCCGGGGTCCCCAGTCCGGCCGCCGCGGGGTCCTGGCCGGGCATCGCCGCGACGGTCTGCTGGTCGTGCACGGGCGACGGCCCGGGGGCGCTCGCGGCGTCCTGCGGGGCCGGGGACGCGGCCGGGGTCTCCGCCGCGTTGTCCGCCGTGCTCTTCTTCAGCGGCACCTTGCTGTCCGGCGGAGCCCACGGATCGCGCGGCGCGGCCCCGTCCGCGGGGCGTTCGGTGTTGTCTGACATGGGCCTCCCCCATCGTGATGCCCGACATGCTACGGCCCGCCCCGGCCTACGATGACTCCCGTCCCCTGCCCGGCGCCACTGGACCCCCGGGCCGCCTGCCAACTCCCGCACCCGGAGGATCCGATGACCGATCTGCACCCCTTCATCGCGGGGCTGCCCAAGGCCGAGCTGCATGTGCACCATGTCGGCTCCGCCTCGCCCCGTATCGTCGCCGAGCTGGCCGCGCGCCATCCCGACTCCAAGGTCCCGACCGCCCCCGAGGCCCTGGCCGACTACTTCACGTTCACCGATTTCCGCCACTTCATCGAGGTGTACCTCTCGGTCGTGGACCTGATCCGCACCCCCGAGGACGTCCGGCTGCTGACCTTCGAGGTCGCCCGGGACATGGCGCGGCAGAACATCCGGTACGCCGAGCTGACCGTGACCCCCTTCTCCTCGACCCGCCGGGGCATCCCCGAGCAGGCGTTCATGGAGGCCATCGAAGACGCGCGGAAGTCCGCCGAGTCCGAGCTGGGGACCGTGCTGCGCTGGTGCTTCGACATTCCGGGCGAGGCCGGTCTGGAATCGGCCGAGGAGACGGCGCGGCTGGCGGTGGACCTGCGGCCCGAGGGACTGGTCTCCTTCGGTCTTGGCGGTCCCGAGATCGGGGTGGGCCGGCCGCAGTTCAAGCCGTACTTCGACCGGGCGATCGCCGCGGGCCTGCACTCCGTGCCGCACGCCGGGGAGACCACCGGACCGCAGACGATCTGGGACGCGCTGACGGAGCTGCGGGCCGAGCGCATCGGCCACGGCACCAGCGCGGTCCGCGATCCGAGGCTGCTGGAGCACCTGGCCGAGCACCGTATCGCCCTGGAGGTCTGCCCCACGTCGAACGTGGCCACGCGGGCGGTGCCCGTCATAGAGGAGCACCCGCTGAAGGAGATGGTGGACGCCGGGGTCCTGGTGACCGTCAACAGCGACGACCCGCCCATGTTCGGCACCGACCTCAACAACGAGTACGCGGTGGCGGCCCGCCTGCTGGACCTGGACGAGCGGGGGCTCGCCGCGCTCGCGAAGAACGCCGTGGAGGCGTCCTTCCTCGACCCGGCCGGCAAGCGCGCGCTGACCACCGAGATCGACGCGTACACCTCGCGGTGGCTGGAGAGCACCGGGCGGTGAGGGCCCCGGGCGGCGACAATGACCCCATGGCCACTGCTGTCACCGCCGTCGCGCACCGCGGCGATCCCTACCGCGTCCGCGAGAACACCCTCCCCTCGATCCGGTCCGCGCTGGAACGGGGGGCGGACCTCGTCGAGATCGATGTCCGCACCACCCGCGACGGCGTACCGGTCCTGCTGCACGACGCCACGCTGGAGCGGCTGTGGGGCCATGACGTGCGGCTGGACCGGCTGACCCACGCGGAGCTGACCGGGCTGACCGGGGGCGGGGTGCCGACGCTGCGCGAGGCGCTGCTCGCCGCCGGGGCGCACCGCCTCATGATCGATCTGCCGGGCACCACGGACGCCGCGGTGCGCGCTGTCGTCGGGGTGGTCCGGGAGTGCGGGGCGGGCGAGCGCACGGTGTACTGCGCGGGGGCGGAGGCGATGCTCCGGGTACGGGCCGCCGATCCGTCCGCCGAGATCGCGCTGACCTGGACGACGCTGGCCCCGCCCCGGCCGGCGCTGCTGGAGGCGGTCCGGCCGCGCTGGCTCAACTACCGCTTCGGGCTGGTGAGCAGGGAGCTGACCGAGCGGGTCCACCGCGACGGGCTGCTGGTCTCGGCCTGGACGGCGGACACCGGCCGCACGATGCGCCGGCTGGTCCGGGACGGCGTCGACTCGATCACCACCAACCGGATCGACGTCCTGCGCCGGACGCTGGTGAACTCCTCGACGACGCAGGGGCCTTGATCGGTCCGGCATCATGGGGGGCGCCTCACCGTCCATGATGCCGGGGCCTTTGTCCGGACCGGGCCCGTAGACCCGCAGGGGTCCGGCGGATGCCCCGGGCCGGCGCCAAGGAGCCCGACGTGACCGACCCCCACCGCGACCCCCTTCCCGCCCGCGTCCGTTCCGACGTGGCGCACAACGCCCGGGTCTGGAACTACTGGCTCGGCGGCACGGACCACTTCCCCGTCGACCGGGCGGTCGGGGACTCGGTGACGGCCATGTACCCGTCCATCGGCGAAGTGGCCCGCGCCGACCGGCGGTTCCTGGGCCGGGCGGTGCGGCATCTCGCCGGGGACGCGGGCATCGGCCAGTTCCTGGACATCGGCACCGGGCTGCCGACCGCGGACAACACCCACGAGGTCGCCCAGCACACCGCGCCGGACGCGCGCGTGGTCTACGTCGACCACGACCCGATCGTCCTGGCGCACGCCCGCGCCCTGCTGACCAGCACCCCCGAAGGCGCCACCGAGTACGTGGAGGCGGACGCCCGGGACCCGGAGCGGATCCTGCGGGCGGCCCGGCCGACCCTCGACCTGGACCGTCCGGTCGCGGTGATGATGCTGGGCATACTGAACTTCGTCCTCGACACCGACGAGGCGCTGTCCGTCGTCCGGCGGCTGATGGACGCGGTGCCCTCCGGCAGTTACCTGGTCCTGACCCATCCCACCCTGGAACTGGGCGGCGAGGGCAACGAGGCGGCGATGCGGTTCTGGAACGAGCACGCCACTCCCCCGATCACCGCGCGCGACCGCTTCGCCTTCGCCGCCTTCTTCGACGGCCTCGACCTGCTGGACCCGGGGATCGTGTCGTGCTCCCGCTGGCGGTCCGCGCCCGGCACGGCCGAGCCCGAGGTCGCGCAGTTCGGCGCGGTGGCGCGGAAGCCCTGATGCGCATACGCACCCTGCGGGCACGGGCCCTCGCGGCCGGGCCGCGCACCGTCGACCTGCTCGTCGCCCTGCTGGTCCAGGCCGCCATGACGATGCCGTTCGTCGTGCCGCGCGCCCCGGAACTGCCGGAGGCCACCTGGCCGGCGTACGGGCTGACGACCCTGACGGTGGTGCCGTTGATCGCCCGGCGCAGGGCGCCGGTCGCGGTTCTCGTGGCGGTGCTCGCCACCGGCGCGCTCTACCGGCTGGCCGTCGACGGGCCGGGCCAGCCGCTGCCGTACACCGGTCTGGTGGCGCTGTACACGGTGGCGGAACGGTCCTCCGCGCGGAAGAGGGTCGCGATCGGCGTGCTCACGGCGGCCGGCGTGGTGGTCTCGGTCGGCGTCGGCGGCAACGAACTGCGCGAGCTGCTCTTCTCGCTCTTCGTGTTCGCCGCGGCGTACGCCTTCGGCCGGTTCGCGGTGACGCGGAAGGCGTATCTGCGGGCGGTGGAGGACCGGGCACGGCAGCTGGAGCTGACGCACCGCATCGAGGCGGAGCGGGCGGCGGTGCGCGAACGGGCCCGTATCGCGCGGGAGATGCACGACATCCTGTCGCATGCGGTGAGTCTGATGATCGTGCAGGCGGAGGCGGGGCCGGTGGCGGTCCGTACGGCGCCGGAGCGGGCCGAGGCGGCGTTCGACGCGATCTCGGAGACCGGCAGGGACGCGATGGTGCAACTGCGCCGGATGCTCGGTGTGCTGCGCGAGGACGCCTCCGCGCCTGACTCGCCGCGCTCCCCGCAGCCCTCCCTGGACGGTATCGGGGCGCTGGTGGAGCGGGTGGGCGCGGGCGGGCCGGCCGTGAGCTACGAGGTGACGGGCGAGGCCGGGCCGGTGGGGCAGGTGGTCGGGACGACGGTCTACCGGATCGTGCAGGAGGCCCTGACGAATGTGGTGCGCCACGCGGGGGCCGGGACGGCCCGGGTGGTGCTGGACCACGGGCCCGAGGCGCTGACGGTCACGGTCACGGACGACGGGCGCGGCCCGGGGGGCGGAGTGGGCCACGGTCTCACCGGCATCCGGGAGCGCGCGGCGGCGCACGGCGGGACGGCCCGCACGGGTCCGGGCCCGGACGGCAGGGGTTTCCGGGTCGAGGTGACGATCCCGCACGCCCGGTCCGGCCGGGTGCGGGACGAGGAGACGGGGGTGGCGCGGTGACGATCCGCGTGGTGGTGGCGGACGATCAGGAGCTGGTGCGCAGCGGCTTCGCGATGATCCTGGACGCACAGCCGGACATCGAGGTGGTGGCGGAGGCGGGCGACGGGGCGGCGGCCGTGGACGCGGTGCGGCGGCTCGCGCCCGATGTGGCGCTGCTCGACATCCGGATGCCCGGCACGGACGGCATCGAGGCGTGCCGTGCGATCACGGGGGCCGGCGGGTGCCGGACGGTCATGCTGACGACGTTCGACTCGGACGCGTACGTCTACGAGGCGCTGCACGCGGGGGCGAGCGGCTTCCTGCTCAAGGACGTGCGGCGGGACGATCTGGTGCACGCGGTCCGGGTGGTGGCGGCGGGCGACTCGCTGCTGGCGCCGTCGGTGGCCCGCCGGCTGATCGCCGCGTACACCGCGCGTCCGCCCGCAGCCCCGGGGGCGGAGCCCTCGGCGCGGCTGGAGGTGCTGACGGCGCGGGAGCGCGAGACGCTGCTGCATCTGGCGCGGGGGCTGTCGAACGCGGAGATCGCGGCGGCCCTGGTGGTCAGCGAGCACACGGTGAAGACGCATGTCGGCCATGTGCTGTCCAAACTGGGGCTCCGCGACCGGATCCAGGCGGTGATCTGCGCGTACGAATGCGGTCTGGTGTCTCCCTCCTCCGAGGGAGAGGCCGTCGCCGCCTCCCCCGCTCGGGGGAGGCCGTCTCCCCCGGTGAAACCCCCGGGCGGGTGATCCGCCGGGGGCGGGTGGTCCCACAGGATGGATTCCGAGAGCGGCCGGGAATCCGTCCCGCTCACCAACCCGCCCCGGAGGCACCGACCATGAGCACCCGTATGTCCCGCACCGTCGTCGCGACGGCCCTGGTCCTCGGCATCGCGGCGGGTTCCGCCACTCCGGCCCTGGCCTCGGCCCCTTCCCCGGCCGCCGCCGGTCGTTCCGCCCCCTCGGTTCCCCCGGCCTACGGCGCGCCGGACGCGGAGGCGCTGCGCGCGGCGCTCCTGGGGCTGCCGTCCGGGGACGCCACGGCGGCGCTGGTGCGGGTCGGCGGCACCTCGGGCGGCTGGCGGGGCAGCGCCGGAGTCCACGATCTGGTGTCGGGGCGGCCCGCCGACCCGTCCGGCCGGTTCCGCGCCGGCTCGGTGACCAAGGTCTTCACGGCCGCCGTCGTGCTGCAACTGGCCTCGGAGGGCCGGGTGGGCCTGGACCGTCCGGTCCGCCGGTACCTGCCGGACCTGATCCCGGCCGCGTACGGCACGGTGACCGTGCGCCAGTTGCTGAACCACACGAGCGGCATCCCGAACATCGGCCCCGGATACGCGACCCCGGAGGAGGTCTACGCCCACCGCTTCGACCGGTACGACCCGGCGGAGGTGGTCCGGGCGGCCACCGCGCGGGAGCGGAGCTTCGCGCCGGGCACCCGGCAGCAGTACGGAAACATCGGGTACACGGTGGCGGGGCTGCTGATCGAGCGGATCACCCACGACGCGTACGCCTCGCAGGTCACCCGCCGCATCCTGGAGCCGCTGCGTCTGAAGGACAGTTACCTCCCGGGCGACGACCCCACCATCCGGGGCCCGCACAACCACGGCTACCAGGTCTACGGGGACGGCGAGCTGCGCGATGTGACGGTCTGGGGCACCAGCGACACCTGGGCGGCGGGCGCCCTGATCTCCACCACGGCCGATCTGGAGCGGTTCACCCGGGCGCTGTTCGCGGGCCGGGTGGTGCGCGGCCCGCTGCTGGAGGCGATGTTCACCCTGCCGGGCGACGAGGTGCGCGAGTACGGGACGGGCGCGCCGGCCACCCACAGCGCGGGGCTCTCGGCGATGAGGCTGGGCGGTCACGAGGTGTGGGGCAAGACGGGCAGCCGGTGGGGGTACACCACCGGGATAGGGGCCACCCGCGATCTGTCCCGGACCCTGGTCTACAACGTCAACGCGACGGACGCGAAGGGCCAGGACATGAACCCCACGACGATGAACGTGGTGGTGGCCGCCTTCGGCGCCCCGTCGCGCGGGTGACTCAGACGACGGGCGCGGGCGTTCCGCCGAGGGCCGGTGCCGGCTCGGCGGGCAGGGCCTCCAGTTCCTTGATCCGCCGGCGCACGATCAGCAGGGGGATGACGCCGAACACGCCGAACGACATGTCGATGACCGACCACCAGAAGGGGATGTCCCGGATCGGTCCGCAGATCAGGGCGAGCGGGATGATGCCGGCACAGGCGATCATGCCGAACTCGACGACCCAGATGTTGCGGACCGGATCGCGGTAGGGGCCGTAGAAGGCGACGGCGATCACCAGATGGGCGAAAGCCAGCCAGTCGGTGCCGTAGAGGACGAAGGGGTGTTCGGCGTCGGCCCGGTCGAGACCGGTGCGGACCCGGGTGATCCACTCCACGAGCGCGGGGAAGTGCTCGGGGACCGGGGAGGCCGAGGAACTCAGCAGGTCCTCGGCCCAGCGCACTTCGTGGACGAGCGGGAAGGCGGTGAGCCCGCTCAGCACGAGACAGACGATGAAGACGACCAGCCACACGCGTATGCGCCGGCGAAGGGCGCGTCGCTCGCTCATGTCCGCAGCGTACGCCCGGGTTTACAAGCCCTTTCGCCGCCCGGTGGCGCCTTCACAACCCGACGATCGCGTTCCACTTCTTGGCGAACTCGGTGCGCTCCTCGGAGGTGATGTCCCGGGCGATCGCCAGCCGCTTGCGCATGGCGTCGTCCGGGAAGATCAGCGGGTCCTCGGCGAGTGCGGCGGTCTCCTCGTCCTTGGAGGAGGCCAGGATGTCGCGGGCGGCGGGGACCGGGCAGACGTAGTTGACCCAGGTGGCCAGTTCGGCCGCGACCTCGGGCTCGTAGTAGTAGTCGACCAGCTTCTCGGCGTTGCGCTTGTGGCGGGCGAGATTGGGGATCATGAGCGATTCGGCCCAGAGTTCGGCGCCCTCCTCGGGCACCACGAACGCGATGTCCGGGTTGTCCGCCTGGAGCTGGATGACGTCGCCGGAGTATGCCTGGCAGGCGAGGACGTCGCCGGTGGAGAGGTCCTTGATGTAGTCGTTGCCGGTGAAGCGGCGGATGTGCTTGGTCTTCACCAGCTTCTCGACCTGGTCGCAGATCTCGAAGAAGTCGTCGCGCGTCCAGCGGGTGATGTCCACGCCGTTGCCCTGCATCAGCAGGGCGAAGGACTCGTCGAGACCGGAGAGCAGGGTGACCTTGCCGCGCAGGTCGGGGGCCCAGAGGTCGCTCAGGTGCTTGATCTCGCGGCCGAGCCTCCTGCGGTTGTAGGCGATGCCGGTGATCCCGGACTGCCAGGGCACGCTGTGCCGGCGTCCCTCGTCGAAGGCGGGCGAGCGCAGCTGCGGGTCGAGGTACTTCGCGACGTTCGGCTGCTTGGCCCGGTCCATCTCCTGGACCCAGCCGAGCCGGACGAAGCGTGCGGCCATCCAGTCGCTGATGACGATCAGGTCCCGGCCGGTCTGCTGGTGGTTCATCAGCGCGGGGCTGATCTTGCCGAAGAACTCGTCGTTGTCGTTGATCTCCTCGGTGTACGTGACGGAGATCCCGGTCCGTTCACTGAACGCGTCGAGGGTGGGCCGCTTGGACGCGTCGTCGTCGTCCGTGTCGATGTAGAGGGGCCAGTTGGCGAAGTTCAGGGTGTGATCGCCGGCGGAGTGGTCGCGGCCGGCGCGGTCGCCCGGCTGCACGTACGCGGCGGGGACTCCGCAGCCGGCCAGCGAGACACCGGCCGCTCCCGCCCCGAGGGCGGTGAGCAGGGACCGGCGGGACATGAGGTGGTTCGGGATCGCTCTCACCCGCGCAGGATGCCGTCCGGGCGGTGCGGCGGGCAATGGACCATCCGTCCAGCGGTGCCCGCCCGGTGCGCACACCCTGTCGAGGGCGGTGCGGCTGGGGGCGGCCCTGAAACGGGAACGGCCCCGGGCGCGCACGGGTGTGCGCCCGGGGCCGTGTCCGGGGAACGGGGCGGCGGTCAGCCGTCGAGGGAGGTCATCACGTGCTTGATGCGGGTGTAGTCGTCGAAGCCGTAGGCGGAGAGGTCCTTGCCGTAGCCGGACTTCTTGAAGCCGCCGTGCGGCATCTCGGCGACGAGCGGGATGTGGGTGTTGATCCAGACGCAGCCGAAGTCGAGGTTCTTGGACATGCGCATGGCGCGGGCATGGTCCTTGGTCCACACGGAGGACGCCAGGGCGTACTCGACGCCGTTGGCCCATTCGAGGGCCTGGGCCTCGTCGGTGAAGGACTGGACGGTGATGACGGGGCCGAAGACCTCGTTCTGGATGATCTCGTCGTCCTGCTTGAGACCGGAGACGACGGTGGGGGCGTAGAAGTAGCCCTTGTCACCGACGCGGTGGCCGCCGGCCTCGACCCGGGCGTGCGCGGGCAGCCGCTCGATGAAGCCGCTGACCTGCGCCAGTTGGTTGGCGTTGTTGAGCGGGCCGTAGAGCACGTCCTCGTCGTCCGGCAGGCCGGTCTTCGTGTCGGCGGCGGCCTTGGCCAGCGCGGTGACGAACTCGTCGTGGATCGACTCGTGGACGAGCACACGGGTGGCGGCCGTACAGTCCTGGCCGGCGTTGAAGTATCCGGCGACGGAGATGTCCTCGACGGCCTTGGCGATGTCGGTGTCCTCGAAGACGACGACGGGCGCCTTGCCGCCGAGCTCCAGGTGGACCCGCTTGACGTCCTTGGCGGCGGACTCGGCGACCTGCATGCCGGCCCGTACGGAGCCGGTGATGGAGGCCATGGCGGGGATCTTGTGCTCGACCATCGCGCGGCCGGTGTCGCGGTCGCCGCAGATGACGTTGAAGACGCCCTTGGGGAGGATCTGCCCGATGATCTCGGCGATGAGCACGGTGGAGGCCGGGGTGGTGTCGGACGGCTTGATCACCACGGTGTTGCCCGCCGCGAGCGCCGGGGCGAACTTCCACACGGCCATCATCATCGGGTAGTTCCACGGCGCGACCTGCGCGCAGACGCCGACCGGCTCGCGGCGGACGATCGAGGTCAGCCCCTCCATGTACTCACCGGCCGAACGCCCCTCCAGCATCCGCGCCGCTCCCGCGAAGAACCGGATCTGGTCCACCATCGGGGGGATCTCTTCGGTGCGGGTCAGACCGAGCGGCTTGCCGGTGTTCTCGGACTCGGCCGCGATCAGGTCCTCGGCGCGCTCCTCGAAGGCGTCAGCGATCTTCAGCAGCGCGCGCTGCCGCTCGGCGGGCGTGGCGTCGCGCCAGGCGGGGAAGGCGGCCGCGGCGGCGTCCATGGCGGCATCGACGTCGGCCGCACCGGACAGCGGAGAGGTCGCGTAGACCTCTTCCGTCACCGGGTTGACCACATCGATGGTCCGCCCGTCGGCGGCATCGCGGAACTCTCCATTGATGTAGTTGCGCAGACGGCGCACCTCGGTGGTCACAACCACCCCTCCTGTCGACACGTCCAATGGGTGAGACGTCCAGCCTAAACGCATGGGTAACGGTTTCGACATAGCCAACCGCCGCCATCTTCGGATTCAGTGAGATCCAGGCAGCAGGACAACGAATTTCATCGATCCAGGGTTGCGATACCGACGAGTCCCGGTGCAGAGTGGCTCCGTGGCCAGTCGCAGCGCAGACTCCAGGAACGGGAGCGGATCGTCCCCAGCGGTCGATGCCGTCTCCCTGGCGATCATCGAACAGCTCCAGGAGGACGGGCGCCGTCCCTACGCCGCGATCGGCAAGGCCGTCGGCCTCTCCGAGGCCGCCGTACGCCAGCGCGTCCAGAAACTGCTGGACCAGGGCGTGATGCAGATCGTCGCCGTCACCGACCCGCTCACCGTGGGATTCCGGCGGCAGGCGATGGTCGGGATCAACGTCGAGGGCGACCTCGACCCGGTGGCGGAAGCCCTGGCGGCCATGGACGAATGCGAGTACGTGGTGATGACCGCGGGCTCCTTCGACCTGATGGTGGAGATCGTCTGCGAGGACGACGACCACCTGCTGGAGACGATCAACAAACGCATCCGGGCCATCCCCGGCGTGCGCTCCACCGAGAGCTTCGTCTACCTCAAGCTCAAGAAGCAGACCTATATGTGGGGAACCCGATAGCCGTGAGCAAGGACCTCAGCCGGACCGCGTACGACCACCTGTGGATGCACTTCACCCGCATGTCGGACTACGAGAACGCGCCCGTTCCCACCATCGTGCGTGGCGAGGGCACCTACATCTACGACGACCAGGGCAAGCGCTACCTCGACGGCCTGTCCGGCCTGTTCGTGGTCAACGCCGGCCACGGCCGCCACGAGCTCGCCGAGGCCGCCTACAAGCAGGCCCAGGAGCTGGCCTTCTTCCCGGTGTGGTCCTACGCCCACCCGAAGGCCGTCGAACTGGCCGAGCGCCTCGCGGACTACGCCCCGGGCGACCTCAACAAGGTCTTCTTCACCACCGGCGGCGGCGAGGCGGTCGAGACCGCCTGGAAGCTGGCGAAGCAGTACTTCAAGCTCAAGGGCAAGCCGACCAAGTACAAGGTCATCTCCCGCGCGGTCGCCTACCACGGCACCCCCCAGGGCGCCCTGTCCATCACCGGTCTGCCGGCCCTCAAGGCCCCCTTCGAGCCGCTGGTCCCCGGCGCGCACAAGGTGGCGAACACCAACATCTACCGCGCCCCGATCCACGGCGACGACCCCGAGGCGTTCGGCCGCTGGGCCGCCGACCAGATCGAGCAGCAGATCCTGTTCGAGGGCCCCGACACCGTCGCCGCGGTCTTCCTGGAGCCGGTGCAGAACGCCGGCGGCTGCTTCCCGCCGCCGCCCGGCTACTTCCAGCGGGTCCGCGAGATCTGCGACCAGTACGACGTGCTGCTCGTCTCCGACGAGGTCATCTGCGCCTTCGGCCGCCTCGGCACGATGTTCGCCTGCGACAAGTTCGGCTACGTGCCGGACATGATCACCTGCGCCAAGGGCATGACCTCGGGCTACTCCCCGATCGGTGCCTGCATCGTCTCGGACCGGCTCGCCGCGCCGTTCTACGAGGCCGACAACACCTTCCTGCACGGCTACACCTTCGGCGGCCACCCGGTCTCCGCCGCGGTCGGCCTCGCCAACCTCGACATCTTCGAGCGCGAGGGCCTCAACCAGCACGTCCTCGACCACGAGAACGCCTTCCTCACCACGCTCCAGAAGCTGCACGACCTGCCGATCGTCGGCGACGTCCGCGGCAACGGCTTCTTCTACGGCATCGAGCTGGTGAAGGACAAGGCCACCAAGGAGACCTTCACCGACGAGGAGACCGAGCGCGTCCTGTACGGCTTCCTCTCCAAGGCGCTCTACGACAACGGCCTGTACTGCCGGGCCGACGACCGCGGCGACCCGGTCGTCCAGCTCGCCCCGCCGCTGGTCTCCGACCAGTCCACGTTCGACGAGATCGAGGGCATCCTCCGGTCCGTCCTGACCGAGGCCTGGACGAAGCTCTGACGGCCGGGCCGCGCCTTGGGCCGGACGGCCCAGGGCCCGGCCCCCGTTCGACCGCCGCTCGACCCTCCCCTCAGGGGGGCCGCGGCGGTCATTTCATACGGCCCGCACGGCCCGGGTGCGCCCATTCGAGTGGGAAGGGGCGCACCCGGGCCGCGTGCTGTGCGCACACCGCGATCCGAATCCCTACGGTGCCGAGTGACCGATCGGCCCCGCCTTCGTTCCCCCGTACGGGGGAACGGGATTTCTGATCTGAACCGAGGTGTACGCCATGGTGGCCCCGCCGGACAACGACGTGATCTGGGCACGTTCCCTGCAGCACTCCCACAACGGCTCGCCCGCGCTCGGCGGGGTCTCCCTGGGCATCCGCGACGGCGAGATCCTCGCCGTGACCGGACCGCGCGGCAGCGGCAAGACGACGCTGCTGCACTGCCTGTCGGGCCAGCTCGTGCCCCAGCAGGGCGAGGTGTGGTTCAACAGCGTTCCGGTCCACACCATGGGCCCCCGGCTGCGCGAGCGGCTGCGCCGCGACAGGTTCGGCTGGATCGCCCCCGAACCGCAGCTCGTCCCGGAACTGAACACCTGGGAGAACACCGCCCTGCCGCTCCTGCTGCGCGGCGTCCCGCACCGCGAGGCCAAGAAGGCCGCCATGGAGTGGCTGGAGCGCCTGGACATCGGCCCCTGCGCGCGAAAGCGTCCGCACACCCTCCAGCAGAGCCAGCGCCAGCGGATCTCGGTGGCCCGTGCCCTGGCCGGCGCCCCCTCGGTGATCTTCGCCGACGAGCCCACGGCCTCGCTGCACCGCACGGACCGCGCCCACGTCCTGCGCACCCTGACGAGCGCGGCCCGGTCGCACGGCATCACCGTCGTGGTCGCCACGCACGACGCGGAGATCGCGGCACTGGCCGACCGCGAGGTGCCGCTGCTGGACGGCCGGCGGGCCGCCGCGGCCGGCCGGCGCGCCGAGCCCGATGCGGAGGGCCGCGCGGCGTGCTCGCTCTCCGTCTAGCCCGCGGTTCCCATCCCCTGGTCCTGGCCGGGCGGCTGCTCGTGGCCGCCGCGTCGGCCGGGGTCGGCTTCCTCCTGCTCTGCACGCTCGGCTACGCCTCGGGCCACCCCGCGCACTCGGCGGGTTCCGTGCTCCGGCTGCTGTGGTGCCTGGTCCCGCTGGCCGCCACCGTGCAGTTCGCGGTCGCGGTGGCCCGCACGGACCCCAGCACCCGGCCCCGGCCCGGACTCTCCGCCGTCGGCCTCGGCCCGGTCCGGCTCAGCGTGATCGCGGCGGTCTCCACGGCCGTCTCCTGCACGCTGGGCTCGATGGTCGCGCTGCTGTTCTTCCTGCATCTGCGCGGCGATCTGTCGGGGCTGCCGTTCGACGGCGCGGCGGCCGGGCTGCTGGCCGCCGACGCCCCCCTGCCGCTCGCGGCCGTCCTCCTCCTGCTGGCCGTGGTGCCCGTGACCGCCTCGTCCGCGAGCGCGCTGGCCCTGCGGACCCGGCCGGTGCGGCCGGGTGCCCGGGACGACGCCGAGGACCTGGTGCCCGACGAGCAGATCGCCGCACCGGCCACCGCTCCGGCGGGGCTGCCCTGGGGGGTGGCCCTGACCGCCGCCGGGCTGGCCGTGGAGGCGTACGCCAACCGCACCACGTCCGGCAGCCCCTTCCCGATGCCCGGCCGGCTCGACTCCACCCCTGCCTGGGTGCTGGTGGGCTGGACGCTGACGGCCATCGGCCTGGCCATGGCCGGCCCCGGGCTGACCCATCTGTGCGGCCGGCTGCTGCAGGCGGCGCGCCCCGGCGCCGTACGCCTGCTGGCGGGGCGGGTCCTGATGGACGAGGCGCAGCGGATCGGCCGTCCGCTGGGCGTGGTCTGCGCGGTGGTCTCCGCCGTCGTCGCCGCGTTCGCGCTGTACGGGACGGGGCCGAGGCCCTTCGGCCCGCTCACGGCCCTGGGCGCCGTGCTCGTCATCGGGTGCACGACGGCGACGCTGCTGACCACGGCTCTGGAGGCCCGGCAGGCCCGCGCCCGGACGGCGCGCGCGCTGCTGCGGCTCGGTGCGCCGGTCTCGGCGCTGCGCGCGGCGACGGCGCTGCGCGCGGGCGTTCTGCTGCTGGTGTTCGCGCCGCTGACCTGGGCGATCGCCGAGCTGGGCGCGCTGCCGCTGACCCCGTGAGGGGCCGGCGGCCGGTCAGCGCGCGGTGGGCAGGACGACGCACTCCGCCGGGTCGAAGGTGACGCCGACCTCGGCGCCCTCGTCCGGGGTGGCGTTCAGCGGGCACTCGGCGTCCAGCGCCGGGCCGTGCGCGGGGCGCAGGGTCACGGCGACGTGGTGGCCCCGGAAGGTGCGGGCCTCCACCGTGCACCGCAGCCCGTCCGAGGGCGCCCCGACGCGCACCCCGGCCGGCCGGACCAGCAGGTCGCAGACGCCCTGCGGCGAACCGGCCGGCACCGGCACCCTGCCCCAGACCGTCTCCGCCGCCCCGCCGGTGACGGTCGCCTCCACCACGTTGTCGAAGCCCAGGAAACGGGCGACGAAGGCGGACGCCGGACGCCGCCACACCTCCAGCGGGGTGCCCGCCTGGGCGATGCGTCCGTCCCGCATCACGACGACCCGGTCCGCGAGCGCGAAAGCCTCCCCCTGGTCGTGGGTGACGGCCAGGACCGTCGTCCCCAGCCGGGCGAACAGGGTGCGCAGCTCGACGACGAGCCGTTCGCGCAGCCCCCGGTCCAGCTGCCCCAGCGGCTCGTCGAGCATCAGCAGCTTGGGGCGGGGGGCCAGGGCGCGGGCCAGGGCGACGCGCTGCTGCTCACCGCCGGAGAGTTCGGCGACGGCGCGGCGCCCGGCACCGGGCAGCCCCACCAGATCGAGGAGTTCGGCGACCCTGCGGTTCCGCTCGTCCCGGGGCACCCCGTGCATCCGCAGCCCGAAGGCCACATTGGCACCGGCGTCGCGGTGCGGGAAGAGCTGGTGGTCCTGGAACATCAGGCCGAGCCCGCGCCGGTGCACCGGCACCCCGTCCTGGTCGGCGCCGTCCAGCAGGACCCGCCCTCCGTCGGCGGGCTGGAGTCCCGCGACGACCCGCAGCAGGGTCGACTTGCCGCTGCCGCTCGGCCCCAGCACACAGACGATCTCGTGCGCGGCGACCTCCAGGTCGACGGCGTCCAGCGCCGCCCGGCCGCCGAAGCGGACGGTGGCCGATTCGAGTGTCAGCATCCCTAGAACTCCCCGGAACGGTCGACGCGGATACGTTCGAGCAGCAGCAACGAGACCGCGCACACAAGCATGAGAACGGTGCTGAGGGCCATCGCCTGGCCGTAGTTCAGCTCCCCGGAGCGGCCCAGCAGCCGAGCCACCGCCACCGGCAGCGTCGGGGTGTCGGGCCGGGCGATGAAGACGGTGGCCCCGAACTCCCCGAGCGACACGGCGAACGCGAACCCGGCCGCGACCAGCAGCGCCCGGCGCACCAGCGGCAGATCCACCTCCCGCCAGGCACGCCACGGCGAGGCGCCCAGCACCGCGGCGGCCTCGCGCAGCCGCCCGTCCACCGCCCTCAGGACCGGCAGCAGGGTGCGTACGACGAAGGGCACCCCGACCAGCGCCTGGGCGAGCGGCACCAGGATCCAGGAGGTCCGCAGGTCCAGGGGCGGTTCGTCCAGGGTGATCAGGAAGCCGAAGCCGACGGTGACGGCGGAGACGCCGAGCGGCAGCATCAGCAGCGCGTCGAAGCCGCGGACGAGGCGTCCGGCCCTCCGGGTCAGGGCGGCGGCGGCCAGTCCCCCGACGACCACCGCGATGAGGGTGGCGACGACCGCGTACCGCAGGGAGTTCCCGATCGCCTCCAGCGGCGCGACGAGGAACGTGCCGCTGTTGGCCTCGGCGGATCCGAGGGCCCGGTAGTACGCGAGGCCGTGGCCGCCCGAGACGTCGAACGAGCGCTCCACCAGCACGCCGAGCGGCAGCAGGATCAGCACCAGGACCGTCGCCAGCACCCCGCCGAGCAGCGCCCACTGCCCCGCCCCGCGCGGCCGGTGTGCCGTGCGCGCCGGGTCGACGAGCTTCAGCGCGGTCTCCCGGCGCCGCACGGTCCTGGCGTGCACGGCGAGGACGCCGCCGACCGCGGCGAACTGCACCAGCGTCAGCACGGCGGCCGTGGGCAGGTCGAGCAGTTGCGCGGTCTGCCGGTAGATCTCCACCTCCAGGGTGGAGAACCCGGGGCCGCCGAGGATCTGGACGACGCCGAAGGAGGTGAAGGTGAAGAGGAAGACCATCAGCCCGGCAGCCGCCACCGCGGGCGCGAGCGCGGGCAGGGTGACCCGGCGCCAGGCGGCGAACCGTCCGGCGCCCAGCACCCGCGCGGCCTCCTCCTGCCGGGGGTCGAGCTGCGCCCAGAGTCCCCCGACGGTGCGCACGACGACCGCGTAGTTGAAGAAGACGTGCGCCAGCAGGATCGCCCACACGGTGGTGTCGAGCCGCACGCCCCACAGGTCGTCCAGCAGGCCGCCGCGCCCGAGGAGGGCGAGGAAGGCCGTGCCGACGACGACGGTCGGCAGGACGAAGGGCACGGTGACGACGGCCCTCAGGAGCTGTCGGCCGGGGAAGTCGAACCGGGCGAGGACGTACGCGCCGGGCAGGGCGATCACCAGGGTCAGCGCGGTCGAGGCGAGGGCCTGCCAGAGCGTGAACCACAGGACGTCCACGATGTCGGGCCGGCTCAGCACCTCGCCGAACCGCCCGAACTGCCAGACGCCGTCCGCCTTGAGCCCGCGCCCCACGATCGCGGCGACGGGGTAGGCGAAGAACAGCGCGAAGAACGCCACCGGAACGGCCATCAGACCGAGCCGGACCGCGCCGGCGCGCAGGGACCGGGCACGCGCGGACCTCCCGCGCGCGCCCGGTCCGCGTACGGGGGGCCCGGCTACTTCACGACGAGCGAGGACCACGACTGGACCCACTGCTCACGGTTCTTGGCGATCGCGTCCGGGGCCACGGTCGTCGGCTTGTCGACGACGGCACCGAACTCGGTGAAGAGCGCGGGCACCTTCGCGTCCTCGTTCACCGGGCTGACGAACATGTTCAGTGGCATGTCCTCCTGGAACGGCTCGCTGACCAGGAAGTCCAGCAGGGCCTTGCCGCCCGCCTCGTTCTTCGCCCCGTCGAGCAGTCCGGCGAACTCGATCTGGCGGAAGCAGGTGCCGGTGGCGACACCGGTCGGGGCGGTCTTGGGCCGCGGGTCGGCGTACAGCACCTCGACGGGCGGGCTGGAGGCGTAGCTGACGACCAGCGGGCGGTCGGCCTTGGCCTTCCTGCCGCCGGCGGAGCCGGAGAACTCCTCGTTGTACGCCTGCTCCCAGCCGTCGACGACCTTGACGCCGTTGGCCTTCAGCTTCTTCCAGTAGTCCTGGTAGCCGTCCTCGCCGTAGGCGGCGACGGTGCCGAGGAGGAAGCCGAGGCCGGGCGAGGAGGTCGCGGCGTTCTCGGTGACGAGCAGGTTCCGGTACGCGGGCTTCGCCAGGTCCTCGAAGGTCCGCGGCGGCGCGAGCTTCTTGTCCGCGAAGTACTTCTTGTCGTAGTTGACGCAGATGTCACCGGTGTCGACGGGCGTGACGCGGTGCTTCTCGGCGTCGAGCTGCGTGGCGGCGGCGACCTTGCCGAGCCCCTTGGCCTCGTACGGCGTGAACAGGCCGTTGTCGAGGGCGCGGGAGAGCAGGGTGTTGTCGACGCCGAAGAAGACGTCGCCCCGGGGCGAACCCTTGGTCAGGATCTCCTGGTTGAGGGCGGCGCCCGCGTCGCCGCTCTTGAGGACCTTGACGGTGTAGCCGGTCTGCCGGGTGAACTCCTTCAGCACCTCCTTGGAGGCGTTGAAGGAGTCGTGGCTGACGAGGGTGACGGTCTTCGAACCGCTGTCCCGGGTCCCCTTCGTCCCGGACGCCCCGTCGTCGGAGCCGCAGCCGGCCAGCGCGGTCGCGCCGAGCGCGGCGGCGACGGCCGTCACCGCGAACTTCTTGGTGGTGCTCATGTGATTCCTCCTGGACGTGACCAGGAAGAGACGCGGCCCTGCCCGCACCGGTACGGAACCGGAAGCGGGCAGGGCGCAACAGCTTGAGTATGGTCCGAACTTCCTACCCGGAATGACCCGGGCGAGGTTCAGAGGGTCTGCGGCCGACCTGTCCTCGGTGCCGCACTCTCAGCGCTGTGGCGCTCCCCTGTCGGAAATATGAAATTGACTTCGAGCCCAGGCTACACGGCGGTTTCCGGCCTCAGCGCTCGGCCGCCGCCAGCTGACCGCAGGCCCCGTCGATCTCCTGGCCCCGGGTGTCCCGGACCGTGACCGGCACCCCGTGCGCGGCGATCGCCTCGACGAACGCCTTCTCGTCCTCGGGCCGCGAGGCGGTCCACTTCGAGCCGGGCGTCGGGTTCAGCGGGATCAGGTTGACGTGAACGCGCTTGCCCTTGAGAAGCCGGCCGAGCCGGTCCCCGCGCCACGCCTGGTCGTTGATGTCGCGGATCAGCGCGTACTCGATGGAGATACGGCGCCCGGACTTCTCCGCGTACTCCCACGCGGCGTCCAGCACCTCGCGCACCTTCCAGCGCGTGTTCACCGGAACGAGCGTGTCGCGCAGTTCGTCGTCCGGCGCGTGCAGCGAGACGGCCAGCCGGCACTTGAAGCCCTCGTCGGCGAACCGCAGCATCGCGGGCACCAGCCCGACCGTGGACACGGTGATCCCCCGCTGCGACAGTCCGAGACCGTCCGGCTCGGGATCGGTCAGCCGGCGGATGGCCCCCACGACCCGGTTGTAGTTGGCCAGCGGCTCGCCCATGCCCATGAACACGATGTTGGACAGCCGGGCCGGTCCGCCCGGGACCTCCCCGTCCCGCAGCGCGCGCATCCCGTCCACGATCTGGTGGACGATCTCCGCCGTCGACAGATTCCGGTCGAGGCCGGCCTGCCCCGTGGCGCAGAACGGGCAGTTCATCCCGCATCCCGCCTGCGACGAGATGCACATCGTCACCCGCTCCGGATACCGCATCAGCACCGACTCGACCAGCGTGCCGTCGTGCAGCTTCCACAGCGTCTTGCGCGTCGTGTCGTCGTCGCAGCTGATGTGGCGCACCACCGACATCAGGTCCGGGAACATCGCCTCCCGCAGCTTGTCCCGCGACCCCGCCGGAATGTTCGTCCACTCCGACGGGTCGTGCGCGTACCGCGCGAAGTAGTGCTGCGACAGCTGCTGCGCACGGAACGGCTTCTCGCCGATCGCGGCGACGGCCTCCTTGCGCTCGGCGGGCGTGAGGTCGGCGAGGTGCCGCGGCGGCTTCTTGGCTCCGCGGGGCGCGACGAAAGTGAGTTCTCCGGGCTTAGGCATGGTTCTTCCAGTGTCGCAGACGCGACGGGCAACGCCCGCCGTCCTGTGGACGACGGGCTCTCGCCCATGACGTCGCAGGTCGGGCCGGGTGTGCCCGGCCCCGGACATGCCACGAGGGCCCGACGCCCGCAGGCGTGGGCCCTCGTGTGCGGGCGCGGGGCGGTCCGGGTCAGCCGGAGCCGAC
Source organism: Streptomyces sp. NPDC001515 (assembly GCF_053597115.1). Classification (NCBI taxonomy): domain Bacteria; kingdom Bacillati; phylum Actinomycetota; class Actinomycetes; order Kitasatosporales; family Streptomycetaceae; genus Streptomyces; species Streptomyces sp. NPDC001515. Next base: position 85,130 of record NZ_JBSFHN010000018.1, on the reverse strand, counting down.
GAAGACCGCCAGGAGCAGCCAGACAACCGGTGCGGTCGGCAGGAGGGAGTCCAGGCGGTCCATGATGCCGCCGTGGCCGGGCAGCAGCGTGCCCATGTCCTTGATCCCGAGGTCGCGCTTGATCATGGACTCGCCCAGGTCGCCCAGGGTGGCGCTGGCGGCGACGGCGAGGCCGAGGAGCAGGCCCTGCCACCAGGTGCCGTCGTCGACCAGGAACTGCATGCAGAGCGCGCCGGCGACCATCGCGAAGGCGACCGCTCCGAAGAGGCCCTCGCGGGTCTTCCCGGGGCTGATGCGCGGGGCGAGCTTGTGCTTGCCGAAGCGCCAGCCGACGGCGTAGGCGCCCGTATCGCTGACCACGGTCAGCAGCAGGAAGGTCAGGACCCGCTGCGGTCCGTCGTCGGCCTTCAGGAGCAGGGCGACGAAGGTGGCCAGGAAGGGCACGTAGAACGCGGCGAAGACACCCGCCGTGACGTCCTTGAGGTACCCCTCCGGCGGCTCGGCCATGCGCCAGACCAGGACCGCCAGGGTGGTCAGGGCCATGGCGACCCAGGCTCCCTCGGCGCCGCGCGCGTAACCGGCCACGACCATGGCCGCGCCGCCGATCGCGAGCGGGACGAGGGGCGCCTTGATGTCCTTGCGTTCCTCCAGCCGGGAGGTCAGCTCCCAGAGGCCCACGACGACGGCGACGGCGATCACACCGACGAAGACGGCCTTGACGATGAACAGCGAGGCGACGACGACGGCCCCGAGGCCCACGCCGACTCCTATCGCGGATCCCAGATCACGGCCCGCACGCTTCTTCTGCGGGGGTGGCGGCGCGGTGGACATGGGCTCCTGCGGCATCTCGTCACGGAACAGGGGGCCGCCGCTCAGGCGTCCGGCCCCCCGGTCCCGGTCATCACGGTCATCAGCGTCTCTACCTGCGTCGGGACTGTCCGGCACGATGGGCATGGGCCGAGTCTGCTGGCCGTCGTGCACATCACGGGCAGGACCCGCCGGAGCGGCCCACATCTCGGGGGCGGCCCCGTGGCCGGCGCCCGGCGGGGCGCCCCAGGAGGAGTCGTTCATCAGACTTCGAGCAGCTCGGCTTCCTTGTGCTTCAGCAGCTCGTCCACCTGCGCCACGTACTTCGCGGTGGTGTCGTCGAGCTCCTTCTCGGCGCGGCGCACCTCGTCCTCGCCCGACTCCTTGTCCTTCACCAGCTTGTCGAGCGACTCCTTGGCCTTGCGGCGCACGGCCCGGATCGAGATCTTGGAGTCCTCGGCCTTGGTCTTCGCGACCTTGATGTAGTCGCGACGACGCTCCTCGGTGAGGTCCGGGAAGGTCACCCGGATGATATTGCCGTCGTTGCTCGGGTTGACGCCGAGGTCCGAGTCGCGGATCGCCTGCTCGATGTTGCGCAGCGCGGTCTTGTCGAACGGCGTCACGACGGCCATCCGGGGCTCCGGCACCGAGAACGAGGCCAGCTGGTTGATCGGGGTCAGCGCGCCGTAGTAGTCGGCGACGATCTTGTTGAACATCGCCGGGTGCGCACGGCCGGTGCGGATGGCGGCGAAGTCCTCTTTCGCGACCACGACGGCCTTCTCCATCTTCTCCTCGGCTTCGAGGAGGATTTCTTCGATCACCACGTGCTCCTGCGTGTCTTGAGCGGGCCCGGCATGCTCGGGCCCTGCGGGTCCTGCGTCGCGTCCTCACCTGCACGGTGTCCGACCGGCAGGCCGTTGTCCATCTTTCGGGGCCGTCCCGTGGCCCCACGGGACGGCGGCGGGTCCCCCGCCTGCCGCCCCGCCGGCGGGTCAGACCCGGGTGCCCCGGTCGCTCACGAGCGTGCCGATCTTCTCACCCTTGACCGCGCGGGCGATATTGCCCTCGGCGGTCAGCTCGAAGACGAGGATCGGCAGCTCGTTGTCACGGCAGAGCGTGATGGCGGTGGCGTCGGCGACCTTGAGATCGCGGGCGAGCACCTCGCTGTACTCCAGCGCGTCGAACTTCACGGCCGCGGGGTTGGTCTTCGGGTCGGAGTCGTAGACCCCGTCCACACCGTTCTTCCCCATCAGCAGCGCCTCGGCGTCGATCTCCAGGGCGCGCTGTGCCGCGGTGGTGTCGGTGGAGAAGTACGGCATGCCCATGCCCGCGCCGAAGATCACGACGCGCCCCTTCTCCAGGTGCCGCACGGCACGCAGCGGGATGTACGGCTCCGCGACCTGGCCCATGGTGATGGCCGTCTGGACGCGGGAGTCGATGCCTTCCTTCTCCAGGAAGTCCTGGAGCGCCAGGCAGTTCATGACGGTGCCGAGCATGCCCATGTAGTCGGACCGGGCCCGGTCCATGCCGCGCTGCTGGAGCTCGGCACCGCGGAAGAAGTTGCCGCCGCCGATGACGACCGCGATTTCCGCGCCGTCACGGACGACCGCCGCGATCTCGCGGGCGATGGTGTGCACGACGTCGGGGTCGACACCGAGGCCGCCGCCCCCGGCGAACGCCTCGCCGGACAGCTTCAGCATGAAGCGTCCGGGCACCTTGCCGTCGTCGCGCTTGTGGTCACCCTGTACGGCGTCCGCGCCCTTGTTCATGGAGATTCTCCTCGTGCACATACGAAGAAGGCCATTGCCGGTGGGTCTGGTGTCCCTCAGCGGCAATGGCCTCCTCGTCAGATCTGCGGTCGTACGGCGGTGTGCGGCCGTCGACTGCACCAGACCCTATCGGGGTCCACCGTTTTTCGCGGACGGACTCAGATGCCGACCTTGATGCGCGTGAAGCGCTTCAGGCTGACACCGGCCTCGGCCAGGACCTTCTCGACGGACTTCTTGTTGTCCAGGGCGTACGGCTGTCCGAGGAGGGTCGCCTCCTTGAAGAAGCCGTTGACGCGACCCTCGACGATCTTCGGGAGCGCGGCCTCCGGCTTGCCCTCGGCGCGGGTGGTCTCCTCGGCGACGCGGCGCTCGGCCTCGACGACCTCGGCCGGGACGTCCTCGCGGGAGAGGTACTTCGGCGCGAAGGCGGCGATGTGCTGGGCGATGCCCTTGGCCAGCTCGGCGTCGGCCTTGTCCAGCTCGACCATCACACCGATCTGCGGCGGCAGGTCGGGCATGGTGCGGTGCATGTAGACGGAGACGAAGGCACCCTGGAACTGCGCGAAGCGGTCCAGGACGATCTTCTCGCCGAGGTTGGCGTTGGCCTCGTCCACGTACGCCTGGACGGTCTTGCCGGGCTCGATCTCGGACGCGAGCAGCGCGTCGAGGTCGGCCGGGGAGGTCGCGGCGACATGGGCGGCGAGCGCGTTGGCGACGGCCTGGAACTTGTCACCCTTGGCGACGAAGTCGGTCTCGCACTTCAGCTCGACGAGCACACCGGAGGTGTTGTCGTCGGAGACCAGGGAGACGACGGCACCGTTCTCGGCGGAACGGCCCTCGCGCTTGGCGACGCCCTTCTGGCCCTTGATACGGAGCGCCTCGACGGCACCTTCGACGTTGCCGTCGGCCTCGTCGAGGGCCTTCTTGCAGTCCATCATGCCGGCGCCGGTGAGCTCACGGAGCTTCTTGACGTCAGCGGCGGTGTAGTTCGCCATGAGTCTGTGTTTCTCTCTCGGAGTCTGAAAGATCTACGGGTGGACGGCGGGGGCGATGCCTGTGGCACCCGCCCCCGCCGTCTTCAGCCGTGACGGGTGTCAGGCCTGCTCGGCGTCCGCGGCCGGGGCCTCGGTGGCGGCCTCGGCGGCAGCGGCCTCGGCGGCGGGGACCTCGGCGTCGGCGACCTTCTCGGTCTCGGCGGAGGACTGGACCTCGGCGTCGGCCTTCTTGTCGCCCTCGAGCAGGTCACGCTCCCACTCGGCGAGGGGCTCGCCGGCGGCCTTCTCGCCCGGCTTCGAGTCGCCGGTCGCGGCGCCGGAGCGGGCGATGAGGCCCTCGGCGACGGCGTCGGCGATCACACGGGTGAGCAGGGTGACGGAGCGGATCGCGTCGTCGTTGCCCGGAATCTTGTAGTCGACCTCGTCGGGGTCGCAGTTGGTGTCCAGGATCGCGACGACCGGGATGTGGAGCTTGCGCGCCTCACCGACGGCGATGTGCTCCTTCTTGGTGTCGACGATCCAGACGGCGCTCGGCACCTTCTGCATCTCGCGGATACCACCGAGGGTCTTCTCCAGCTTGGCCTTCTCGCGGGAGAGGACCAGGAGCTCCTTCTTGGTGAGGCCGGAGGCGGCCACGTCCTCGAAGTCGATGAGCTCGAGCTCCTTCAGACGCTGAAGGCGCTTGTAGACGGTGGAGAAGTTGGTGAGCATGCCACCGAGCCAACGCTGGTTGACGTACGGCATGCCGACGCGCGTCGCCTGCTCGGCGATGGCCTCCTGGGCCTGCTTCTTCGTACCCACGAACATGATGGAGCCGCCGTGCGCGACGGTCTCCTTGACGAACTCGTAGGCGCGGTCGATGTACGACAGCGACTGGAGCAGGTCGATGATGTAGATGCCGTTGCGCTCGGTGAAGATGAAGCGCTTCATCTTCGGGTTCCAGCGACGGGTCTGGTGACCGAAGTGGACGCCGCTTTCCAGCAGCTCCCGCATCGTGACGACGGCCATGGCCGTTCTCCTTGAGGTGCTCGGTTGTCGCGACCGCGGGTTTGCCGTCGCGCCTGACGCCCCGACGCGCCGTGCCACGAGGGACCGAGGAGCGCGGCCACCTCCGCGAAGAGGGAGGTGGCGGGGCGTGCGAAGTCGACCCGGTGACCCGGATCGCCAGAAGAAGTGTACGGGACCCGTCGGGTGCCGGGTGACGGCGCTGTCCACAACCGGCCGGTAGTCCACAGATTTCCGCCATGATCCCCATGAATCGGGCCGGTCGGAGACCGTGTCGGTATGCGTTCCCTCACCAACCGTGACCGCCCGCGCGGCCCCCGCCCTCCGACGCGCCTGCGCGTCTGTCTGCTCGCCTGCCTGCTTCTGGGCCTGCTTCTGGGCCTGCTTTCCCGGCCGCCGGCCCCGGCGTACGGCGGGCCCGCCGTCCGTCCGGCCCTCCGGGCCGCCGGTGCCGGGACCGCGGCCGTGCCCGTACGGGCCGAGGCGCCCCCCGGCCCGGCCGGCCCCGCGGACCGGCGCGGGTGGCCGCTGGCCGGGCGGCCCGCCGTCCTGCGCGGATGGGATCCGCCCGCCACTCCGTACGCGCGCGGTCACCGGGGGGTGGATCTCGGCGCGGCTCCGGGCGCCGATGTGCGCGCGGCGGCCTCGGGCCGGGTGTCCTTCGCGGGGAGCGTGGCGGGGCGCGGGGTGGTGGTGATCGAGCTCGCCGGGACGGGCGATCCGCCGCTGCGGACCACCTACGAGCCGGTGCGCCCGAGGGTGGCGGAGGGGGACGAGGTCACGACGGGCCAGATCGTCGCGGCCCTGGCGGCCGGCCCGTTCCACTGCGCGGAAGGCTGTCTGCACTGGGGGCTGCGCCGCGCCGACGCCTATCTGGACCCGCTGTCGCTGCTGCCGCCGGAGCTGCTGCGGCGGGGGCCGTCCCGGCTGCTTCCGGTGTTCGGCGTGCCGCTGTCCGAGCCCTCGGCGGAACCGGGGCCTCAGCTCTCGGCGGCGCGGGCGCCCCGGACGCCGTCGAGGATCATGGCGACGGCCGTGTCCGCGATCACGGCGGGCTCCTCCGCCACGGTCAGTTCGATCCGGCGGACGGCCGCGTCGACGGAGCCCTGGAGCAGCATGGCGGCCAGCCGGGGCTGGTCGTGCCCGAGATCCGCGAGGGCCTCCACGATCATGGCGATCAGGCCGCCGTGCGCGGCCCGGATCTTCTCGCGGGCGCCCGCGTCGAGCTCACTGGCGGAGATGGCGACGACGGCCCGGTGGCGCCGGTCCCCGACGAGGTCCAGCTGACGCCTGACGTACGCCTCGATCTTGGCCTCGGGCGTGTCCGCCCGGTCCATCGCGCTCTCGACCTCGGCCGCCCACACGGGGAAGTCGACGGCGCAGAGCTCCTCGACGACGGCGGCGCGTGACCGGAAGTACTCGTACACGGAGGAGCGGGCGAGGCCCGTGCGTTCGGCGAGGGCGGGGAAGGTCAGCGCTTCCGTGCCCCCTTCGGACAGCAGGGAGCGCGCTGCGTCCAGGAGGGCGCCGCGCTGCATGGTCCGGTGCTCGGCCACCGAGGCCGCTCGAATCCTGGGCACCCGTCCACTCTACGGCGAGGGGTACGCGAGAGGGGGCGGGCGGTACCGGCCATTGGCCGAAGCGGTCCCGGGCGCCCGGTGGCGGGGCGGGCGGTCTCAGCGCCCGGCGTCGGCGAGCTTGGCGCGCAGTTGCAGCACCGATTTGGTGTGGATCTGGCTGACCCTGCTCTCGGTCACCCCGAGGACGTTGCCGATCTCCGCGAGAGTGAGTCCCTCGTAGTAGTAGAGCGTGACGACCGTCTTCTCGCGGTCGGGCAGGGTGTTGATCGCGCGGGCGAGAAGCCTTCTCAGCTCGCGGTCCTCGGCCACCTCCACCGGGTTGTCGGCGGCGGTGTCCTCCAGCGTGTCCATGAGGCTGAGCCGGTCCCCGCCGTCGCCTCCGACATGGAGCAGCTCCTCCAGCGCCACGACGTTGGCCAGGGACAACTGGCTGAAAACCGCGTGCAGTTCCTCCAGGGCGATGCCCATCTCGGCGGCGACCTCGGACTCCGAGGGGGTGCGCCGGAGCTTGGCCTCCAGCGTGGCGTAGGCACGCTCCACGGCACGGGCCTTCTGGCGCACCGAGCGCGGAATCCAGTCCAGCGCCCGGAGTTCGTCGATCATCGCGCCGCGGATGCGGGTGATCGCGTACGTCTCGAACTTGATGGCGCGCTCGATGTCGAACTTCTCGATCGCGTCGATCAGTCCGAAGACCCCGGAGGAGACGAAGTCCGCCTGTTCCACGTTGGACGGCAGCCCCACGCTCACCCGGCCCGCGACGTACTTCACCAGCGGTGAGTAGTGCAGGATCAGTTGCTCCCGCAGCCGCTCGTCGCCCGTGGTCTTGTACGAGCGCCACAGCTCGTCGAGGGAGGACGGGGCGGGAGGGCGCACAGTGCCACGCGCAGCCGGTGGTACTGCCGCGCGGTCAGACCCGGAGGTGTGCTGGGGCATGTGGTGCCTTGAGCCGTTCTGCCGTGACGTGCTGGGGGACGTGTGCCTGTGCCGGAATCCTCGTGAGCGTAGCGTGACTGGATTGTCGCGGTGCGCGCAGGATAGGGGATCGGGTCCGTGCGCCTCCCGGTGAACGGACGTGGACCGGCGTACGCCGCCGGGCGCGACGGCGCACCTGAGCGCGGACATGACGGGTGGCCGGGGCCGCCGCCCGGTGCGCCGGCCCCGGGGGCGTCGCCGAAGGATCCACCGAGGTCATCGGCATCACCTTTTCACCCGAATGCTCCAGGTCAAGTACCGCCTCGCCGCGCGTCGCCATTGCGCGTCGGCCGCCGCGTCAACCTCCATCCCTCGCCTTCGCGTTCGACGAACCCCAGTGAGTGCAGTTCGTACAGCTTGCCGAGCGCCTCGTCCGCGCTCGTTCCCGCGCCGCGCGCCACCTCGCGCGCGTCGGCCTCACCGCGTCCCGGCAGGGCGTCAAGTACCCGTCGGCCGACGGGATCCAGCTGGTCGCGCGGGAGCAGGGGGCCCCGCCGTGCGGGGGCCAGCTCCCCGATGTCCCCGACCAGTTCGACGATTTCGTCGGCATCGGTCACCAGGACGGCCTCGCCCCGCAGGAGTTCGTGGACCCCGGCCGAGAGTCCGCTGGTGGCGGGGCCTGGCACCCCCATGGTGAACCGGCCGAGCTGCCGTGCGCGGCGGGCGGTGACCAGGGAGCCGCTGCGGTGCTCGGCCTCGACGACGACGGTTCCCCGGGTCAGTGCGGCGATGACCCGGTTGCGGAGGACGAATCTGCCGCGCGTCGGGTGGTCCCCCGGCGGCAGCTCGCTGATGACGAGGCCCTGGTCGGCCACGCGTCCGATCAGCTCGGTGTGGCCGCGCGGGTAGGGGACGTCCACCCCGCACGCCAGCACCGCCACGGTCGCTCCCCCGGCGGCCAGGGCTCCCCGGTGCGCGGCGCCGTCGACCCCGAAGGCCGCACCGGAGACCACCACCCACCCGCGCTCGGCGAGCCCCGCGCCGAGCGTGGCCGCCATGTGCGCCCCGTACGGCGTGCAGGCGCGGGCGCCGACGACGGCGACGGAGCGCAGCGCCCACAGCCTCAGATCGGGAGTGCCGCGCACCCACAGTCCGGTGGGCGCGGCGTCACCGAGGTCGTCGAGCTGACTCGGCCACTCCCGGTCCCCGGGGCAGATGAAGCGTCCGCCGGCCGAGGCCAGTGCGGCGAGGTCCTGGTCGGGCCGGGCGGTCTCCGCCCGCAGCCGGTATCCGGCGAGCCGCCGCGCGGTCATCCCGGGCAGCCGCTCGGCCGATCCGTCCCGGGCCGTGATCCGCCGCATCAGCTCCACCGGACCGCACTCCCGCAGCCAGCCTCCGGCCCGCGCGTCCCCCGGCTCCAGGACCCGGCTCAGCGCCGCCCGCGCCCGCCGCTCCCGCTCGGGCCCACGGTCCCCCGCCGCACCGGACGACCTGGACGACCCGGACCCCGCCGTACCGCTGTCCCCGGACCACGCCGTACCGCCGTCCCCGCCCGCACCGTCCCACGCGTCCGGCGCCCTGTACGCGTCCGGTGCACCCGGTACGCCGTACGCTTCCCGCTCGCCGAACGCATCCGGTGCGCCCGACGCTCCGTGTGCATCCGGCACGCCATGCGTCTCCGGCGCCCCCCGCGCGCCGTACGCATCCGGTGCACCCGGCGCACCCCGCACGCCGTACGCACCCGACACATCCCGCACGCCGAACGCATCCGTTGCCCCCGGCGCACCCCGCACGCCGTACGCACCCGACACATCCCGCACGCCGCCGTGCGGGCCCAACGCGCCGAAGGCGTCCGGTCCGTCGCCCCTCGCGCATCCCTCCGTGCCGCGCGCCATCATGACGCCCTCTCCAGCGGGACCCCGCGCGGGATCCCGGTGCGCAGTTCCAGGGCCGTCGCGACGTCCGAGGCGTCCGGGCGGTCCGCGTCGCGCAGGTCGGCGACCGTCCAGGCCACCCGCAGGACGCGGTCCAGTCCGCGTGCCGTGAGGATGCCGCGCTCCATGTCGCGCTCGGCGGCGAGCATCGCGCCCGGTGCCGCCGCCAGCCGGGTCCGCAGCTCATGCCCCGGCACCTCGCTGTTGGTGGTCCAGGGGGTGCCCGCCAGCCGTTCCGCCGCCCGGCCGCGGGCCCGCCGCACCCGGGCGGCGACCGTCTCCGAGGACTCGCCCCGGCCGCCCTGCCCCATCAGGTCCTCGCGTCTGACCGGGTCGACGACGACCCGCAGATCCACCCGGTCCAGGAGCGGCCCCGAGAGCCGGGCCTGGTAGCGGCGGATCGACGAGGGCGGGCACTCGCATCCGGCGCCGTTGACCGTGTGGCGCCCGCAGGGGCACGGGTTGGCGGCGAGCACCATGAGGAACCGGGCGGGGAGCCGGACCACCCCGGCGCTGCGGGCCACCACCACGTGCCCCGACTCCAGCGGCTGGCGCAGCGCGTCCAGGGCCCGGACCGAGAACTCGGGCGCCTCGTCCAGGAAGAGGATGCCGCGATGGGCCAGCGAGACGGCACCGGGGCGCGGCATCCCGTTGCCGCCGCCGACCAGGGACTGCATGGTCGCCGAGTGGTGCGGGGCGCAGTAGGGCGCGCGGGAGACCAGGGGTTCGCCCGGTGGGAGGATGCCCGCCACGGAGTGGACCGCGGTGACCTCCAGGGACTCCTGCCGGGTCAGCGGCGGCAGGATGCCGGGCAGCCGCTCGGCCAGCATGGTCTTGCCCGCGCCGGGCGGCCCGGACAGCAGCAGATGGTGGCCGCCCGCCGCCGCGACCTCCAGGGCGGTGCGCGGGCGCTCCTGTCCCGCGACGTCCGCCAGATCGGGGCGGCCGCCCTCGCCGGGCGCCGGAGCCCGGTGGAGCCCGGTCCCCGTGCCGGCGCCGGGGACCATCAGCCCCGCGAGCATGGGGTCGGGGCGCCCCTGCTCGGGGGCCCGCGCTTCGTCGGGCACCGGTTCGTCGCACAGGATCGCGATGAGCTGGCGCAGGCTGCGGACGCCGAGGACGGAGACGCCGGGCACCAGCGCCGCCTCGCCCGCCGTCTGCTCGGGGACGACCACCTGCCGGTATCCGGCCTCGGCAGCGGCGAGCACCGCGGGCAGGACGCCGCGCACCGGCCGCACCCGGCCGTCGAGTCCCAGTTCCCCGATCATCACCACATCGGCGATCGACGCGGGGGAAATGCGTTCGGCGGCGCCGAGCACGGCGCAGGCGACGGCCAGATCGAAGCCCGAACCGCCCTTGGGCACCGAGGCCGGTGACAGACCGACCGTGAGTTTCTTCTGCGGCCACTGGGCGCCGGAGTTGACCACGGCAGCCCTGACCCGGTCCCGGCTCTCCACCAGGCTCTTGTCCGGCAGTCCCACCAGGGTGAACGCCGCAACCCCGGCCTCCAGGTCGGCCTGGACCTCCACCACCACGCCCTCGACACCGACGAGCGCCACCGAGCAGGCACGGGCGAACGCCATCAGGCCACCCCCCGCACATGCTCGGCCCTCGGCGCACCGCGCCTGGGCAGCACCACACCGACCAGGTCGATCCGCACCCCGCCCGGCGGCGGGCCGCCGTACCGGGCCAGCCAGAGTCCGGCCAGCCTTCGCAGACGGTCCGCCTTGACCGGGGTGACCGCGGCCATCGGATGTTCGAACCCGCCTGTCCTGCGGGTCTTCACCTCGCAGATGACGAGCGCGTCACCGTCCTTCGCGACGATGTCGATCTCGCCGGCGCGACAGCGCCAGTTCCGTTCCAGTACGGACATGCCGGACTCGGTCAGCAGCCGTGCCGCCAGATCCTCGCCGTACCGCCCGAGTGCACCCCGTGCGTTCATCTCGGCACCACCTCCGGCACCGACTGTGACGCCTCGGACCGCCCTTAGTGGATCTTGGTGGACAACCCGGCCGTTGTGGACAACTCAGCCACCCGGAAGTTCGAGATCGCTCTTGTTCAGCTCCTCGATGTTGACGTCCTTGAACGTCAGGACGCGTACCTGCTTGACGAAGCGTGCGGGCCGGTACATGTCCCAGACCCAGGCATCCGCCATGGACACCTCGAAGAACACCTCGCCCTGGACCGAGTGCACCTGCATCTCGTAGTCGTTGGTGAGGTAGAAGCGCCGTTCGGTCTCGATCACGTATTTGAACAGACCGACGACATCGCGGTACTCCCGGTAGAGCTTCAGCTCCATCTCGGTCTCGTACTTTTCGAGGTCCTCGGCGCTCATTGGCATGTTCCCCTTCAGCCGTGCGTTCCCCCATTGTGCGCCAGACCGCCGGGCTTCCCGGGTCGCTCAGGCGATTTCGGGGGCCAGGACCAACGGCGTACGCGGAGGACCCTCGTCGAGCAGCGTGCGCAGCAGCTCGGCGAGTCTGGTCGGGTACACCGTCTCACGCGCCGCCGACAGTTCGGCGGAAGTCCACCACCTCAGACCCGTGACACTGCGGCGTTCCAGTCCGGTCTGCCCGCTGGTGTCCGTCGTGGTCTGTTCCGTGCGGGCCAGGAAGTACCACTCGTCCTGCTCCCAGCGCCGCCCGTCGAAGGGGAAGGAACACATGCGCCGCCAGAGCACCGGGCCCAGTTCGACGTCCGTGATCCCGGTCTCCTCGGCCAGTTCGCGCAGCGCGGCCTGCTCGCGGGTCTCGTCGCCCTCCAGCCCGCCTCCCGGGGTGAACCACCAGGTGCTGGCCGGGTCCTCCGGTTCGAAGCCGTGCATCAGCAGGATGCGGTCGTCCGGGTCGAGGAGCACCACACGGGCGACCTTGCGGACCTCAGCGCGCATCGGTGGCCGCCATCCGCCGCGTGTTCCGCTTCGGGCCCTTGGGGCGGGAGCGGGCGGAGCGCGCCGCGAGCGGTCCGTACACCGCGCCGCCCAGAATGAGCACCACCCCAATCCCCATCGCGCCGAGCTGGAGCCTGAGTGGGCCCTCGGTGGAGATGCCGCCGGGGAGCGCCGCGAAGGAGGAGGGCCGCCCGATCATGCCGTCCAGCGGCCAGGCGACCGCGTCCACCCGGGCCTGTACGGCGCTGCGGGGCACCGAGCCGTGCGCGGCGTCCTCCAGGTGGACCCGGGAGTCCAGCGAGGACCTGCGGTCGTCGCCCAGGAGGAAGAGACTGCCCCGGGGGACCTCCGCCGTGAAGTCGTTGCCCGAGGCCGGGTCCCCGGAGCGCAGATACGGTTCTTCCACGGGTATGCCGTTGACGGTGAGCCGGCCGTCCTTGCCGCAGCAGGCGATCGTGTCGCCACCCACACCGACGACACGTTTCACCATCGGCATGGCGCCCCAGGCGGGGTCGGTGAAGACCACCACGTCGCCCCGGCGGACGTCGTCGCCGTCCACCCGCTGCGCGAGCACCCGGTCCCCCGCCTCGACGGTGGGGGTCATCGACTGCGTCGGGACCGTGTACGGCCGGTACACCACGGCCCCCCAGGCGAAGCCGCCGAGGAAGAGCACACAGCCGACGGCCACGGCCAGTCCCGACAGCCTGCTGCCGAGACGGCCGCGGCCGTCACCCGTACGTCCTGTTCCACTCATCGCAGCGTCCCCCATCGGAGATCGACAATCGCTGATCCGAGTCGGCACCCTACCCGGCGGTACGCCCGCCGGTCAGCCTCCGCCGGCGCCACAACACGAGGGGCAGCGCACCGGCTACACCGAGTGCGCCGGGGGCCAGTCCCATCGCCGCGTTGATCCCCGGCTGGTCGAAGGTCTTCGGGATCGGCAGCGTCGCCCAGCGGTTGACCGGCCACGCGATCACGAACGCCCGGCCGACCACCTCGTCGTTGGAGACGGTGCCGCCCCCGGGCAGCTCCTGGTGGTAGCGCGAGTCCAGCGAGTTCTGGCGGTGGTCGCCCATCACCCAGATCCGGCCCTTGGGAACCTTGATCGGTCCGAACGGCTCGTCGTTGCAGGGAGTGTTGCCCTCGAAGATGTAGGACGTGTCGTCGAGCGCCTTGCCGTTGACCGTGACCGGACCGTTCTTCTTGCATTCCACCGTGTCACCGCCCACCGCGATGACGCGCTTGATCAGGTCCTTCTCCTCGGCCGAGGGCATCAGACCGATGAAGCTGAGGAACTTCTGCACCACGTTCGGTTCGGGGGCCTGGCTGTCCTCCAGCCAGCCGCCCGGATCGTGGAAGACGACGACCTCGCCGCGCTCGGGTTCCGAGCCGAACCACGGGGTCAGCTTGTCCACGAGCACCCGGTCGCCCCGCTGGAGCGTGTTCTGCATCGAGTCCGAGGGAATCGAGAACGCCTGCACCAGGAAGGTCTTGATCAGCAGCGCGAGGATCAGCGCGATGCCGATGAGCAGGGGCAGCTCCTTCCAGAAGGAGCGGGGCTTCTTCTGCGCCGTGCTGCCGCTGCCCGGGGAGTCGCCGTCATGCTCCGCCGAGTCCGCCGCGTCCGCCGTCGTCCCGGCGGACTCGACATTCCCCACGCCGTCCGGCCGGTCCTCGGGTTCGTCGTGTCCGGATCGTGCGCCGACCGCCAAATCCCCCACATCCACTCCTTATTCCGTGCCACCGCCTGCGCCCCAGCCGGTGCAGGCCCACCACTCCCATAACGAGCGGGAGTTCCGCAGGGGTCGGGAGCCGGATCATTCCGTTGGGATCCTCGGACACACTATTCGACCGCGCGTCGCCCGCCGCCGTCCCGGCGCGCGGGTCCGGCACGGCGGAGAACGCCGACCGTTCCTCCAGGCGACGCCAGTGCCCGAACGGCCAGGCGATCACCACGGCCCGCCCCACCACGGCATCCTCCGGCACGGTGCCATAGGCCGTCTTGTCCAGATGGAACCGTGAATCGGCCGAATTGGACCGATGGTCCCCCATGACGAAGATTCGTCCGGCCGGAACCTTTACCTCGAATTTGATCGTGGAGGGAGAATCGCCGGGAAATACGTAGGGTTCATCGATCGCCATGCCGTTGACGACGAGCCGGCCGTCCCGCTCGCAGCACCGCACGGTGTCGCCGCCGACGGCGACCACCCGCTTGATCAGGTCCTGCTCGTCGTCGGAGGGCAGCAGACCGACGAAGGTCAGTGCCTGCTTGAGCTGCTTGACCACGACCGGTGAGTCCGAACCGCCGCTCTCCACCGGGTTCGGCGGGGGCCAGTCGGACGGGTTCGTGAACACGACGACGTCACCGCGCTGCGGCTTGGAACCGAACCAGGGCGTCAGCTTGTCCACCAGCACCCGGTCGCCGATCCGGATGGTCTGCTCCATCGACCCCGAGGGGATGACGAACGCCTGCACCAGGAACGTCTTCAGGACCAGGGCGATGAGCAGCGCCACGGTGATCAGGAGGGGTATCTCCCGCACCGCCGACCTGCGTCGCTTCCGCTTCACCTTGCGGGCCAGCCTGCGGCGCTCGGCGCGGGTGGGCAGCGAGCGCGGGGTCGCCGGGCCGGGTCCGGTGCTCGCCGGCGCCCCCGGATCGACGGTGCCGGGCCGCCGCCCCCGGTTACCCATGGCCGGCCCCCGCCGCGTCCGTACCGTCGAAGGACCCGGTCCGCGGCACGGAGCCGACCCGTCCCAGCGGCCAGCCCAGCCAGTCCGCCCGGCCGATCACCCGGTCCACCGGCACCATGCCGCCACCGGGCTCGCCCAGATGGTCGCGGGAGTCGCGGGACTTGGCCCGGTGGTCGCCCATCATCCACAGGGTGCCGTCGGGCACGACGATGTCGAAGGGCGCCAGGGACGGCGCGTCGCCCGCGTACAGATAGTCCTCGTCCACCGGCCGGCCGTTCACCTCGACCCGTCCGCGTCTGTCGCAGCAGACCACCCGGTCACCCCCCACGCCCACCACCCGCTTCACGAAGTCGGTCTCGGCGGGCTCCGCGAGTCCCAGGGAGGCCGCCGCTCCGTGCAGCAGCCCGACGACGGGATTCTCCTCGGGCGGCTCCTGGACGAAGGATCCGGTCCCGTCGAAGACCACCACGTCACCGCGCTGGGGTACGGAGCCGAAACGGTACGCCAGTTTGTTGACCAGCACCCGGTCCCCGACCTTCAGCGTGGGTTCCATCGAGTGGCTGGGGATCAGGAAGGGCTGCACCACGAAGGCGCTGAAGAGCAGCACCGCCACCGCGCAGAAGACGCCGAGGGCGAGGGTGCGGCGCCAGGACAGCGAGGGCGCGTACCGGCTCCGGATACGCGAGAAGCGCGACCCCTCCTCCGATCCCGTCGCGGGTGCGGAGGAGGGGTCGCGCTCCTGGGGCTCTGCTTCCGTGTCCATCGGGGCCAGAGCTTAACCGGCCGTCCTGTGGACCAGGCAGTCAGCTCAGCGGTCGCGCTTCTCCTTGATCTTCGCGGCCTTGCCGCGCAGCTCACGGAGGAAGTACAGCTTGGCGCGGCGGACGTCACCGCGGGTGATCAGCTCGATCTTCTCGAAGATCGGGCTGTGCACCGGGAAGGTGCGCTCGACGCCGACGCTGAAGGAGACCTTGCGGACCGTGAAGGTCTCGCTGACGCCCGCGCCCTGGCGGCGGATGACGATGCCCTTGAACTGCTGGATACGGGAGCGGTTGCCCTCGATCACGCGCACATGGACGTTGACGGTGTCGCCGGGGCGGAACGCCGGGACGTCGGTGCGCAGCGATGCGGCGTTGACGTCGTCGAGCAGGGAAGCCATGATGTCTGCTTTCTTCGCCGATGCCACAGGTCATCGACGGGACGGTGATGAGTTCAGGATGCCGTTCACGTCGGACGGGCGTCGTTCCCCCTGTGGCAGGGGCGCACGCGGACGCACAGCAGCGGCCTATTCTTCCACGGCCTGCGGTCTGCGCCAAAATCGGCCACCGGGCTCCGGCGACCAGCCCAGGATCGAGAGCATCTCCCGGTCCTTCTTGTCGAAGGCCGAGGCATCGCAGCGTTCGATCAGATCGGGCCGGTGCAGGGCGGTTCGGCGGAAGGCCTCGTCGCGGCGCCAGCGGGCGATCTTCCCGTGGTGACCGCTGAGCAGCACCTCCGGGATCCCCCGGCCGCGCCACTCGGGCGGCTTGGTGTAGACGGGCCCCTCCAGCAGATGGGCCATCGCGCCCGGGGCGAAGGAGTCGTCCCGGTGGGATTCGGCGTTGCCGAGGACGCCCGGCAGCAGCCGCGCCACCGCCTCCGTGATCACCAGCACCGCGGCCTCGCCGCCGGCCAGCACATAGTCGCCGATGGACACCTCGACGACCGGCATGCGGGTGGCGTACTCGTCCATGACCCGGCGGTCGATGCCCTCGTAGCGGGCCGGGGTGAAGATCAGCCAGGGGCGCTCGGACAGTTCGACGGCCAGTTCCTGGGTGAAGGCCCGGCCGCTCGGCGTGGGCACCACGAGCACCGGGGAGTGCGCCCCGGACTCGTAGCCGTCCGCCAGGGCCTCGTCCAGGGCCTCGCCCCAGGGCTCGGTCTTCATGACCATGCCGGGGCCGCCGCCGTAGGGGGTGTCGTCGACCGTGTGGTGGCGGTCGTGCGTCCAGTCGCGCAGATTGTGCACCCGGACGTCCAGGCGTCCGGCCGCGCGGGCCTTGCCGACCAGCGAGACGTTCAGCGGTTCCAGGTACTCCGGGAAGATCGTGACGACGTCGAGGCGCATCAGCGGCCGTCCCCGGTGTCCGGAGCGGTCCCGTCGGCCGGTTCCCCGTCGCGCGAGGAGGCGACCACGGCCTGGCTGTCGTCGATCAGGCCCGGCGGCGGGGTGATCACCGCGCGCTGTTCCTCCAGGTCGATCCCGGTGACGATCTCCTCGACGAAGGGGATCATCACCTCGGTGCCGTCCGGGCGCTCCACGATGAACAGGTCCTGCGAGGGCAGGTGGCTGATCTCGCTGATCCGGCCGATCACGGTGCCGTCGCCGAGCACCACGTCGAGGTCGATGAGCTGATGGTCGTAGAACTCCTCGGGGTCTTCCGGGAGCTCGTCGGGGTCGACGTCGGCGATCAGCAGGGTGTTGCGCAGCGCCTCGGCCGCGGTGCGGTCCCGTACGCCCTCGAAGCGCAGCAGCAGCCGTCCGCTGTGCACCCGGCCGGTCTCGACCGTCAGCGGCCCGGCCGCGGCCGGGTCGGTGTGGAGGACGGCGCCGGGGCCGAGCCGCAGTTCCGGCTCGTCCGTGCGCACCTCGACGGTGACCTCGCCCTTGATGCCGTGGGCGCGGCCGATCCGCGCGACTACCAACTGCACCTTGTGTCTCTCCTGTCGTACGACAACGGGCCGGGGCGGGCGCATGCCCTCCCCGGCCCGTCGCCGGTGTTCAACGTGTCAGCGGACCTGATCCACATCGACGAGGTCGACGCGGATACCGCGGCCGCCGATGGCGCCCACGACGGTACGCAGTGCGCGTGCCGTGCGGCCGTTGCGGCCGATCACCTTGCCGAGGTCGTCGGGGTGGACCCGGACCTCCAGCACGCGCCCGCGACGCAGGTTGCGCGAGGCGACCTGTACGTCATCGGGGTTGTCGACGATGCCTTTGACGAGGTGCTCGAGAGCCTCCTCGAGCATGCTCAGGCCTCGGTCGCCGCGGCCGCGTCAGCAGCCTCGTCGGCCTTCTTGTCGGACTTCTTGGCCTTCTGCGTGATGGCCTCGCCCTTGGACTCCTCGCCGCCGTCCTTGGTGAGGGCCTCGAAGAGGGCACGCTTGTCGGCCTTCGGCTCCGGCTGCAGCAGCGGCGCGGGGGCCGGGAGGCCCTTGTGCGCCTGCCAGTCGCCGGTGAGCTTCAGGATCGCGAGAACCGGCTCGGTCGGCTGGGCGCCGACGGACAGCCAGTACTGCGCACGCTCCGAGTTGACCTCGATGCGCGAGGGGTTCTGCACCGGGTGGTACAGACCGATCTCCTCGATGGCCCGGCCGTCACGGCGGGTACGGGAGTCGGCGACGACGATGCGGTAGTGAGGCGAACGGATCTTGCCCAGACGCTTCAGCTTGATCTTGACTGCCACGGGAGTGGTGTCTCCTGGTCTATGACGTGGTTGGGCACAACGAAGATGCCACGTGGGGTTGCGGTACTCGGGTGCCCGATGGACGCGTCAGCCGGAGGAGAGAGGGGTCCTGTGCGACTGTCGAGTACAGCTAGCCATTGTGCCACACCCCATCGGCTCACCCCACCGCGACCGCCGCTTCCGGGATCCGGAACGGCTTTCCGCAGCCACCGCAGACGATCGGCGCCTGAGCGAGGACCGAGGGGACCACGCGCACGTTGCGGCCGCAGTCGCAGACGGCCTTGACCCGCACGCCCCCTCCGGAGGAGCCGTGCCGGGCAGCGGGCCCGCGGAAGGAGCGCTTGGTGTCGGCGGCGGTGGCGACCGTGTGCGCCTTGAGGGCGCGCTGCAGCCGCTCCATCGTCGGCCGGTACCGGCGCTTGGCCTCCGGATTCAGCGTGACCAGCGAGAAGCCGCTGCTGGGATGCGGCTCCTCGGCGTGGTCCAGGCCCAGCTCCTCGGCGATCGCGAGGAACCGCCGGTTGTGGTAGCGGCCGGCGCGCGAGGTGTCCCGGACACCTCTGGCGGCGGCGATGCCGTGGACTGCCTCGTGGAGCAGTCGCTCGAAGGAGAGCTCGGCGCCACAGGCGGACGAGGACTCTCCGATCAGGGACTCGGGTGCGGCCAGATCGGGCAGCTCGGGGTGGTACCGCTGAATGTCGGCCCACGCCTGCGCCAGCTCTGCGGCAAGTACAGGTGGTGTCGTGCTCACGTCGTGACCAACGAGCGCGGGGCCCTCGGTGTTCCGATTCCGGGCCATCCCAAATATTTTGCACGTACCAGTCAGTCGCCGTTGATGCGTCGCGACGAGGGCGGGTGCGCTGATCTGCGGAGAAGCCGCGCAGCTCGCACCAAGCCGGTACGTAGCGCCGCGTACGCCCGAGCGCGCGAAAGCGGCGTACGCCCCCTGCGGACCACCGCGCCGCCGGCATCCGGCGGCCTCGCGGGCCCACCGCCGAGGGAGGCCACGACCCTACCCCCGGCACGGAGCGCCCGACATGCCCGCCCGGCCGTACCGGGTGAGACTGGGACCGCGGAGCGGGCGGCCCCGGCTCCGCGCGCCCCTGTCCCGGCGGCGCTCCCGCCCGGCGCGCACCCACCGGCGCCACCGCGGGCACGCACCTCCCGCACCCCTCTGGACGCGGCGCCGGATGCGCAGTTCCCTGGCATACGGGGGAGGGCGGGACCGGCCGGCACGATCCGGCCGACCGGCCCGCAGGACCGACCGGCACAACCGGCATCTCGGCGGATTGGGAGCATTCCATGACACGAACGCTCGTCCGGCACCACCCTCGTACGGAGTCCTCCGCGAGCGCGGACACCGGCTCCCGGGCCCGCGACTGGGCCGAGATCCAGGAACGGATGCTGGCCCCGCTCTACGAGGCGGTGTACGCGCGCCTCGACGTGGGACCCGGCACCCGGATGCTCTCCCTGGGATGCGGCTCCGGGCTCGCGCTGCTCATCGCGGCCGGGCGCGGGGCCCATGTCACCGGCGTCGACACCGACCGCGAACGCCTCGCCCTCGCCCGGGCGCGGCTGCTGCCCGATCCGGACGCACCCGCCCCCGGCGCGCCCCTGCTGCGGGAGTCCGTGCCCGCCCCGGACGCCGTCGCGGAGCCGTACGGCCTGATCACCGCCTTCACCCCGATCGGCTGCGCCGAGGGCGACGCCGACGCGCTGGTGCGGGCGCTCGGCGCGGCCGTGCCCGCGGCTGGCCGGCGCTCCACCGTCGTCCTGACCGGCTGGGGGCCTCCCGAGCGGTGCGCCACGGAGGCGGTCCTGCGCGTCGCGGGCCGGCTCGCCGGGCGGCCGGGGACGCCCCGGGGCGCGCGGCGGGACGATCTGGAGGACGTGGCCTCCCGGGCCGGGCTGAAACCGGACGGTTCGGGGCGGGTCGCCTGCCCCTTCGGGTACGCGGACGCGGACAGCGCCGTCCGGGGCCTGCTCTCGACCCGCCTCTTCGACGCGGCCGTGCGCGCCACGGACCGCACCCAGGTCGAGAAGGAGGTCGCGGAGGCCCTGCATCCGCATCTGCGCGAGGACGGCACGGTGTGGATGCCCAACGTGTTCCGCTACCTCGTCTGCACGACGTAGCCCCGGGCGGGCCTCATTTCGACAGACGGGTGATCCCGGCCGCCCGGTAGGCCTCCGCCTCGTCGAGCGTTTCGCTCGCCAGGAGCGCCGAGGCCAGGGCGTCCAGCCGGTCCCGGTTCTCCCGCAGCAGCCGGCACGCCTCCGCGTAGCACTCGTCCACGATCCGCCGCATCTCGCCGTCCACCGCGTCCAGCGTCGCGGGCGCCGCCGACAGGCCGTAGGCCTGCTGGGCGTCGCCCGGGATCGCCGTCAGACGCCCCACCCGCTCGCTCATGCCCCAGCGGCCGACCATGCCCCGGGCCATCTGGGTGACCTGTTCCAGATCGCTCTCCGCGCCCGTGGTGATCACCCCGA
This sequence comes from Streptomyces sp. NPDC001515, assembly GCF_053597115.1. Classification (NCBI taxonomy): domain Bacteria; kingdom Bacillati; phylum Actinomycetota; class Actinomycetes; order Kitasatosporales; family Streptomycetaceae; genus Streptomyces; species Streptomyces sp. NPDC001515. The sequence continues at coordinate 64,614 of NZ_JBSFHN010000018.1, read as the reverse complement.
AGACGACCTGCTCGGCCGCCATCCCGCCCAGCGCCCCGATGATCCGCCCGCGCAGGTATTCCTCCGTATAGGCGTACTTGTCGGCGTCCGGTGTGGAGAGGGTGACGCCCAGCGCCCGGCCGCGCGGGACGATGGTCACCTTGCGGACCGGGTCCGCGCCGGGCTGGAGCATGCCCAGCAGGGCGTGGCCGCTCTCGTGGAACGCCGTCCGCCGCCGCTCCTCGTCCGACATGACCAGTGCGCGCTCCGCGCCCAGCTGCACCTTCTCCAGGGCGTCCGAGAAGTCGGCGGCGTCCACCTGCGACTGGCCGCGCTTCACCGCGAGCAGCGCGGCCTCGTTGGCGAGGTTGGACAGGTCGGCGCCGGTCATGCCGGGGGTCGTCCGCGCCACCTGGGCCAGGTCCACGTCGCCGGCCATCGGGATCCGCCGGGTGTGGATCTCCAGGATCGCCTCGCGGCCGCTCCGGTCCGGCGGGCTGACCTGCACGATCCGGTCGAAGCGGCCGGGCCGGGTGAGGGCCGGGTCCAGGACGTCGGCCCGGTTGGTCGCCGCCAGGACGACCACCCCCTCCGATCCGGAGAAGCCGTCCATCTCGGTCAGGATCTGGTTGAGCGTCTGCTCGCGCTCGTCGTGTCCGCCCATGCCGGAGCCGCCGCCGCGCGCCCGGCCGATGGTGTCGATCTCGTCGATGAACACGATGGCGGGGGCGACCTTGCGCGCCTCGGCGAACAGTTCCCGGACCCGGCCGGCGCCGACCCCGACGATCATCTCGATGAACTCCGAGGCCGAGGCCGAGAAGAACGGCACCCCCGCCTCCCCGGCCACCGCCCGCGCCAGCAGCGTCTTGCCGGTGCCGGGCGGCCCGGCGAGCAGCACCCCACCCGGCATCCGGGCGCCCATCTTCCGGTAGGCGTCCGGGTTCTTCAGGAAGTCGACCACGTCGTTGAGCTCGCCCTCGACCTCGTCGATGCCCGCCACGTCCTTGAACGTGGTGCGCTTGGCGCCCTCCAGTTCCACCGGTTTCGGAGGCGCCTTCCGTCCGAACCCGCCCATGCCGCCGCCCATGCCGCCGCGCGCCATCCGCCGGGCGATGAACACCCACAGCAGGACCAGCAGCAGCATCGGTGCCAGCGAGATCAGCAGATTGGCCAGGAAGCTGCGCTCCTTGACGACCGGCTCGGCGGTGACGGTGACATCGTCCTTGACCAGCTCCGCCCAGAGGTTGTCATCGGCGAAGGCGGGCCGCTGGGTGACGAACTTGGTGTACGTGTCGTCGGTGCCGGGCGCCTTCGCCTTCTTCTTCAGCTGCCCCTGGATGGCATCGCCCTTGGAGTAGATCTTGGAGACGTTGCCCGAGGTCACCTGCTTGCTGAACTCGGTGTACGCGATGGTCCGCTCCTCGTCCCCGTTGAAGAACGAGAGCACCAGGTTGGCGATCACATAGACCGCCAGCGCGGTCAGCAGGAGGCCGCCCCAGCCGCCGGGCATCTTGCGGCCGGGGCTCGGGGGCGGCGGCGCGCCCTCGGACCGCCAGGGCTGGTCCGTACGGTCGCGGGGAGGTACGGGACTGGTCACACGCGTCTCCTCTGCCGACGGCCTTTCAGCCGACATTAGGGGAGGAACAGGGGCGAAGCCCTCCTCAGAGGCGGCCCGATGGGCCCATGGAGGGATGTACGGCCGCGCGGCACGCCCGAGGGGGCTCCCGCCGCACGACGGACGCCCCCTCGGGGCCGGACGAACGAGCCGTGGTCAGCCCATGAACTTCTTGAACTCGTCGGGCAGCTCGAAGTTCTGGCCGCCGCCGCCGGCCGGAAGGCCCGGAACGCCGCCCTGGGCCGCCTGCTCGCGGCGGGCGGCCTCGGCCGCTTCCTCGGCCTTGCGCTTCATCGGGTTGCCGCTTTTGCGCTTGCCCTTGGCCTGCTTGACCTGCTTCTTCTGCCGGCCGGGGCCACCGCCCATGCCCGGCATCCCGGGCATCCCCGGCATGCCGCCGCCCTGGGCCATCTTCGACATCATCTTGCGGGCCTCGAAGAACCGCTCGACCAGGTTCTTCACGGCGCTGACCTCGACACCGGAACCCTTGGCGATGCGGGCCCGCCGCGAGCCGTTGATGATCGTCGGCTCGGCGCGCTCCTTCGGGGTCATCGACTTGATGATCGCGGCGGTGCGGTCGACGTCGCGCTCGTCGATGTTGTTGATCTGGTCCTTGATCTGCCCCATGCCGGGCAGCATCCCGAGCAGCTTGGAGATGGAGCCCATCTTCCGGACCTGCTCCATCTGGGCCAGGAAGTCGTCGAGCGTGAAGTCCTTGCCCTTGCTGGACGCCAGCTTGGAGGCCATTTTGGCGGCCTCTTCCTGGCTGAAGGTCTTCTCCGCCTGCTCGATCAGGGTGAGCAGGTCACCCATGTCGAGGATGCGCGAGGCCATGCGGTCCGGGTGGAACGCATCGAACTCGTCCAGCTTCTCGCCGTTCGACGCGAACATGATCTGCTTGCCCGTGACATGGGCGATCGACAGGGCCGCACCACCGCGGGCGTCGCCGTCGAGCTTGGAGAGCACCACGCCGTCGAAGCCGACGCCGTCGCGGAAGGCCTCGGCGGTGTTGACCGCGTCCTGACCGATCATGGCGTCGACGACGAAGAGGATCTCGTCCGGGCTCACGGCGTCGCGGATGTCCGCGGCCTGCCGCATCAGCTCCTCGTCGATGCCGAGGCGGCCGGCGGTGTCGACGACGACCACGTCGTACTGCTTGGAGCGCGCGTACTCGACGGAGTCCTTGGCGACCTGGACCGGGTCGCCCACCCCGTTGCCCGGCTGCGGCGCGTAGACCGCGACACCCGCGCGGTCGGCGACGACGCTCAGCTGGTTCACGGCGTTGGGGCGCTGGAGGTCGCAGGCGACGAGGAGCGGGGAGTGGCCCTGGCCCTTCAGCCAGAGGCCGAGCTTTCCGGCCAGCGTCGTCTTACCGGCACCCTGGAGACCGGCCAGCATGATCACGGTGGGGGCGGTCTTGGCGAAGCGCAGCCGCCGGGTCTCGCCGCCGAGGATGGCGATCAGTTCCTCGTTGACGATCTTGACGACCTGCTGCGCCGGGTTCAGCGCCTGGGAGACCTCGGCGCCGCGCGCCCGCTCCTTGACCTTGGCGATGAAGGACCGGACCACGGGCAGGGCGACATCCGCTTCGAGCAGGGCGATACGGATCTCGCGCGCCGTGGCGTCGATGTCGGCCTCGGACAAGCGGCCCTTGCCCCGGAGGTTCTTGAAAGTCGCGGCAAGGCGGTCGGAGAGAGTATCGAACACGGCGCTCGTCGGTCCTCAGGGTCGGGGGCGGTCGGACAGTCCTCCCCAGGGTATCCGGACGCCGGGGAAGGCATAGCCCTCGCCCGGTTCTCGTGACGGGCGAGGGCTCGGCGGCCGGGGTCAGCCGAGCGCCTTCTCGACCTCCTGGGCCAGCTCCGCCGCCCGCTCCGCCGACAGCGGCGCCCCCTGCGCGTCCGTGACGTAGAAGGCGTCCACCGCGTTCGCCCCGAGCGTCGACGCGTGCGCGCTGCGGACCCGTACGCCGCTGCCCTCCAGCGCGTGGCCGATCCGGTGCAGCAGACCGGGGGCGTCCTGGGCGCGGACCTCGATCACGGTGGCCAGGCGGGACCCGGCGGCGGCGACGGTCACCCGGGGCGGCGGGGCCTTCACCCCCCGGCGGCGCGGGTAGGCGGCCTCGCGTTCGGCCAGCCGCGCCCGGATGTCCAGGGAGCCGTCGAGGGCGCGGACGAGGTCGGCGCGCAGCCGGGTCGCCTGGGGCAACGAGCCGTATTCGGCGGCGACCCGCCAGCTGAGCAGCAGCACCTCCCCCGGTCCGCCGAGCGCGGCGGGGAGTTCCACGGCCCGCAGATCGGCGGCGCGGACGGTGAGCCGGTGCAGGGCGAGGACGCCCGCGGCGGCGGGCAGGACGCCGGGGCGGTCGGGCAGCGCGATGAGGAGTTCGACGCCGACGGGTTCGGGGGCGCCGTCCTCGGCGGCGGGCTCGGGCCGGGTGTGGAGGGCGAGGACGGGTTCGCCGGTGCGCAGGGATTCCACGGCCAGGCGCTCGTGCTCGGCGCCGGGCGCGTTCGGCGCGGGTTCCTCGGGGGCCTCGCCCGCCAGGACGGCGGCGACGCGGGTGACCAGGTCCGTGACGAGGGAGGCGCGCCAGGCGGACCAGGCGGCGGGTCCGGTGGCCAGGGCGTCGGCCTCGGTGAGGGCGTGGAGCAGTTCCAGGGTGGTGGTGCTGCCGACGGCCGTCGCCACGGAGCGGACGGTGGCCGGATCGTCCAGGTCGCGGCGGGTGGCGGTCTCGACGAGCAGCAGATGGTGGCGTACGAGCGTGGCGAGGACGCCCACGTCGTGCTGGTCGAAGCCGATGCGGGCGGCCATGTCGCGGGCGATGACCTCGCCGGCCACGGAGTGGTCGCCGGGCCAGCCCTTGCCGATGTCGTGGAGCAGGGCGGCGACCAGCAGGAGGTCGGGGCGGCCGACCCGGCGGGTCAGGGCGGAGGCGCGGACGGCGGTCTCGACGAGGTGGCGGTCCACGGTCCAGGTGTGGACGGGGTTGCGCTGCGGGCGGCAGTGCACGCGCTCCCAGTCGGGGAGCAGGCGGGTGATCAGCCCCTCGGCCTCCAGCGCCTCCCAGACGGGGACGGTGGCCTCGCCCGCGCCGAGGAGGGTGACGAGTTCCTCGCGGGCCTCGGCCGGCCAGGGCACCGGGAGCGGCGCCGCGACGGTGGCGAGGTGGCGCACGACGTGCCGGGAGAGCGGCAGTTCGGACTGGGCGGCCGCGGCGGCGGCGCGCAGGACGAGGACCGGGTCGCGTTCGGGGCGGGCGGTGCGGGCGAGGACGGCCTCGCCGTCGGACTCCACGACCCCGTCGGCGAGCGGGGTGCGGTCGGTGGCCGGCGCCGCCCGTCCGGCGAGCATGGCGCGCAGCCGGGGCCGGACCGAGCGGGCGCGCAGCACCCGGTTGACCTCGCGCCAGGTGACGTCGGTGGCGTACGAGACGGTGCGGGCGGCCTCGTAGACCTGGCGCAGCAGGGCGTCGGCGTCGAGGAGGCCGAGGGCGTCGGCGACCTGGTCCTGTTCCTGGAGGGCGAGGCGGTCGGTGGCGCGGCCGGTGGTGAGGTGGAGGGCGTCGCGGGTGTCGAGGAGGACGCGGCGGGCCTCGGCGAGTCCTTCGCGGGGGGCGTCGGCGACCCAGGACGCGGCGACGGCGCGCAGGGCGGTGACGTCGCGCAGTCCGCCCCGGGCCTCCTTGAGGTCGGGTTCCAGGAGGAAGCGGAGTTCGCCCTGGCGTTCGGCCCGCTCGCGGCAGAGTTCGTCGAGGGCGGGGAGGCGTTTGGGGGCCTGGTTGCGCCAGTCGGCGAGGATCGCGGTGCGCAGGGAGGCGACGAGGCCGAGGTCACCGGCGACGGGCCGGGCGTCGAGCAGTCCGAGCTGGACCTTGAGGTCGTCGGCGGCGGCTTTGCGGGCCTCGGCCGGGGTGCGCACGGAGTGGTCGAGGGCGAGTCCGAGGTCCCAGACCGGGTACCAGATGCGGTCGGCGAGGGCGGCGACGGCCGCGGGGTCGGCGTGGCCGTCATGCAGGAGCAGGAGGTCGAGGTCGCTGCGCGGGGAGAGTTCGCCCCGGCCGTAGCCGCCGACGGCGACCAGGGCGGCGCCCCGGACGCCGGCGTGTTCGGCCGCGGCGGCGAAGAGGCCGGTCAGCCAGGTGTCGGTGAGGGAGGCGAGGGCCGCACGGCGCGGCGGCCCGGACCGCTCCTTCTGCTGGAGAAGGAGCAGCCGGGCCGCCGCGTAGCCGCTGGGTCCCGATTCCTCGGATTCGGTCGTCGCTTCGGTGCTCGTCACCCAGCTGCCCTTCCGTGTGCGGTTCAGTCGGTCAGAGTGCGTCGGGGCCGCGTTCGCCGGTGCGGACCCTGATCGCGGTCTCCACCGGGACGCTCCAGACCTTGCCGTCGCCGATCTTGCCGGTCCGGGCCGCCTTGACGACGACGTCGATGAGCTGGTCGGCGTCCTCGTCCTCGACGAGGACCTCGATGCGGATCTTGGGGACGAGGTCGACGGTGTACTCGGCGCCCCGGTAGACCTCGGTGTGGCCGCGCTGGCGCCCGTAACCGCTGGCTTCCGTGACCGTGAGGCCCTGGACGCCGAAGGCCTGGAGGGCCTCCTTGATCTCGTCGAGCCGGTGCGGCTTCACGACGGCGGTGATGAGCTTCATGCGTCCACCTTCTTGTTGGTCGGGGCGGTGGTGCCGGGGGCGGGGGCCGCGGTGCGGGACGCCGCGCCGCCGCCGGCGCCGCTGAAGTCGTACGCCGTCTCGGCGTGCTCGACCTGGTCGATGCCGGAGATCTCGTCGTCCTCGTCGACGCGCATCCCGATGGTCCGGTCGAGGAGGAAGGCGAGGAGGGCGGAGACGACGAGGGAGTAGGCGAGGACCGCGACGACGCCCACGGCCTGCTTGCCGAGCTGGTCGAGGCCGCCGCCGTAGAAGAGGCCCTTGGCGTCGGACTGGACGCCGCCGGTGGCGAAGAAGCCGACGAGCAGGGAGCCGGCGATGCCGCCGACGAGGTGGACGCCGACCACGTCGAGGGAGTCGTCGTAGCCGAACCTGTACTTCAGGCCGACGGCCATGGCGCACAGCACACCCGCGATGGCTCCGACCGCGATCGCGCCGAGCGGGCTGACCGCGCCGCCCGCCGGGGTGATGGCGACGAGTCCGGCGACGGCTCCGGAGGCGGCGCCGAGCGTGGTGAACGAGCCGTGGCGGAGCTTCTCGTAACCGAGCCAGGCGAGCATCGCGGCGGCGGTGGCGACCTGGGTGTTGACGAACATCACCGCGCCGACGCCGTCGTCGTTGCCGAGCCAGGATCCGGCGTTGAATCCGAACCAGCCGAACCACAGCAGTCCGGCGCCGAGCATCACCAGCGGCAGGCTGTGCGGCCGCATCGGGTCCTTCTTGAAGCCGACGCGCTTGCCGATGACGAGGATCACGCCGAGGGCCGCGGCTCCGGCGTTGATGTGGACGGCGGTGCCGCCGGCGAAGTCGATGACGCCGAGCTCGAACAGCCAGCCGCCCGCGCCCCAGACCCAGTGCGCGACGGGGAAGTACACGACGGTGACCCAGAGCGTGATGAACAGCGCCCAGGAGGTGAACTTGACCCGGTCGGCGAGGGCACCGCTTATCAGGGCCGGGGTGAGCACGGCGAACATCAGCTGGAAGACGGCGAAGACGTAGACCGGGATGGTGTAGCCGTCCCAGAGTTCCGTCACGCCGATGCCGCTGAGGCCGACGAAGTCCTGGCTCCAGCCGATGAGCGAGCCCGCGTCGGTGCCGAAGGCGAGGCTGAATCCGTAGAGCACCCACAGGATCGTGACGATCCCGAGGCTGATGAAGCTCATCATCAGCATGTTGAGCGTGCTCTTGACGCGGACCATGCCTCCGTAGAAGAAGGCCAGGGCCGGGGTCATGAGCATCACCAGGGCCGAGCAGATGAGCATGAACCCGGTGTTGGCGGCGGACAGCGTCGGGGCGTCTGCTGCAAGCGTCGTGATGCCTGGGGGCATCGGCGTCTCCTCGTCGTCGGTGCGGCCGCGTGCGGGCGATGGGGGGTGCATCCACGTGCGGGACCACTGGGGAAAAGGTGCGGGCCGTTATGAGCCATGAGGTTCGCCCAGCGCCGTTTCCACCGATGCCGCACGGTGTTTCGCCGCAGTGACCAAGAGGACCGGTGTGTTACGTCCCCATGAACCGCCCGCGCCGGGTCCGCGCTCGGGCCTACTCTGCGGCCGGAGCCGCATACGGTGCGGTTACGACGCACCCGTGGGGGAACGACCACACGAACCGGCCACGGCGACCACCCGCTGACCTGGCAATCGGGGGAGCCGAAGTCGGTCCGTGCGGGGTGGCCGTCGTGGCCGGGGCTGTGGTGCCGCTCAGACCGCTTCGGCGGTCTCGGGCAGCTGTTCGGTGAGGAGATCGGTGAGCCGGGCGACCTCGGGGATGTCCCCGAAGTCCCTGGCGGCGGTGTCGACGGTCTTGCGCAGCCGGGTGTTGACGCGCTCGGAGCGCACCTTCTTGGCGACGCGCAGCGCCTTCTCGGCGAGGAGGGTGGACTCCTCGGGCTCGCGCTTGAGCAGGTGCACGGTGGCGAGGCCGATGAGGTTGAGCGCGTAGGAGCGCTGGTGCTCCTCGTCCTCCTCGAAGAGTTCGACGGCCCGGCGCATGGCCGGTTCGGCGAGGGAGGCGTAGGTGGGGCTGCGGCCGGCGACGTAGGCCAGGTCGCGGAAGGAGTGGGAGTTCTCCCCGTTGAGCTCGGCCTCCGAGAAGAAGCGGATCCAGTCGGGCTCGGGCTCGCCGTCGAGACCGGCGTCGAGGAAGGTGTCCTCGGCCATCCGGACGGCCCGCTTGCACTTGCTGGGCTGGCCCATGTTGGCGTACGCGCGGGCCTCCATCGCGTACAGCATGGCCTGGGTGCGCGGGGTGGCGCAGTCGCGGCTGCCGTACTGCGCGAGGTGGATCAGTTCGAGCGCGTCGTCGGGGCGGCCGAGGTGGATCATCTGGCGGCTCATGCTGGAGAGCACGTACGAGCCGAGGGGCTTGTCGCCGGCCTCCTTGGAGGCGTGCAGGGCGAGCACGAAGTACTTCTGGGCGGTGGGCTGGAGGCCGACGTCGTAGCTCATCCAGCCCGCCAGCTCGGCCAGTTCGGCGGCGCAGCGGAACAGGCGCCGGGCGGTGGCGGCCGGCTGCGGCTCCTGGAGGAGGTCGGTGACCTCGTGGAGCTGGCCGACGACCGCCTTGCGGCGCAGTCCGCCACCGCACTGGGCGTCCCACTGGCGGAACATGGCGGTGGTGGATTCCAGCAGGTCCAGCTCGGGCGCGGAGAGCCGGGAGGGGCGGCGGGCGGCGGCCGGCGACTCGGCCTCGACGGCACCGGCGCCGGCGACGGGGACCAGCCAGCGCTGCATGGGCTCGATGAGGGCGGGGCCCGCGGCGAGGGTGAGGGAGCTGCCGAGGAAGCCCCGGCGGGCCAGCATCAGATCGCTGCGGGAGAACTCGCTGAGCAGCGCGACCGTCTGCGGTCCGGCCCAGGGCAGGTCGACCCCGGCGACGGAGGGGGCCTGGTGGGCGGTGCGCAGCCCCAGGTCCTCGACGGCGACGACGGAGCCGAAGCGCTCGGAGAACAGCTCCGACAGGATGCGCGGGATCGGCTCGCGCGGCTGTTCGCCGTCGAGCCAGCGCCGGACCCGCGAGGTGTCGGTGCTGATGTGGTGGGCGCCCATCTGCCGTGCTCTGCGGTTGACCTGGCGGGCCAGCTCGCCCTTGGACCAGCCGCTGCGCACGAACCATGATCCCAATTGCTCGTTCGGGCGCTTGCCTGCATTCGCATTGCCTGCGCCGCTGCCACTCACTGGAACGCCCCCATCCCGCCGAATACCTTCGCGCGAACCTCTATCAGAATGCCGTGAACCGGCGCTGTCCGTATGCGGGTTGCCGCCGTCGAACAGAAAATCGGGTTGCCTTTGGCATACCCGTGGGCGCACATACTTCCATGGTTCGTGTACCGACGGTAATCCTACGATCACCCCCTCCGCGAGGGCGCCTACGGAAACGCCACCATTCGCCACCCCTTCGGATGAACGCCGTCCGCGCCGGGCGCGATTCACTTGACGCAGAGCGATCGACGGTGGGCGCGGGGGTGCGCCCGGGGGCGCGCGAGTCGTCGCGCACGCCCCGGCTCACCCCGGCCCATCCGGACCGCCAGGACGGAGGAGCGCCGGACCGCGCTCCGCCTCGTAACCACCGGCGCGCTGGACCCGTTGGAGGGGGCATGGGCTTCACGATCGGCGGCATCCGTGAGATGCGATCAGGCTCACGGCGCCGCGGCCGTGCGGCCGAGGGCACCGCGGTGGCGGAGTACACCGGCCTGTGGGGCTGGGCGGTCGTCCCGGGCGCCCGCGCGGCCGGCGGGGTCTGCTCGTGCGGCGAGTCCGGCTGCCCCTCCCCCGGGGCGCATCCCTTGGAATTCGCCCGGGAGGTCCCGGCCGGGACCACGCTGGACGCGGCGGCACGGGCCTGGGCCGAGGTCCCCGGCGCCTCGATGCTGCTGCCGGTGGGGCGGAGCTTCGACGTGCTGGACGTGGCCGAGGCGGCCGGGCGCCGGGCGCTGGTCCGGATGGAGCGGATGGGGCTGCCGCCGGGGCCGGTCGCGGTGACACCGGCGGGCCGGGCGCAGTTCCTCGTGGCTCCGGGCGCGGCCGAGGAGCTGCCCCGGCTGCTGTACCGGATGGGGTGGGACGACGCGGACCTGGACCTGAGGGCCCTCGGCGCCGGCGCGCACATCACGGCGCCGCCGTCCGACCAGGGCGGCCTCGGCCCGGTCCGCTGGCTGCGTCCGCCGTCGCTGGACACGGCGTCGGCGCCGCCCGAGGCCCGGCTGCTGCTGGGCACCCTGGCGTACATCTGCCACCGTCTGGCGCCCTGCGCCTGACCCGCCCGCCCGCGTCGTGTCCGGCGGTCCGGAGCCGGCCGGGCCCCGGACGGCGAGGAGCCCGGCCGCACCGCTCGGTGCTGCCGGGCTCCTCGTGGGTGCCGCGGGGCGTCAGTCCCCGATCAGGGCGTCCACGAACGCCGCCGGCTCGAAGGGGGCCAGGTCGTCCGGGCCCTCACCGAGGCCGATGAGCTTGACCGGCACCCCCAGCTCGCGCTGGACGGCGATCACGATGCCGCCCTTGGCGGTGCCGTCGAGCTTGGTCAGGACGATGCCGGTGATGTCGACGACCTCCGCGAAGACCCGGGCCTGCACCAGGCCGTTCTGGCCGGTCGTGGCGTCGAGGACGAGCAGGACCTCGTCGAGCGGTCCGTGCTTCTCGACGACCCGCTTCACCTTGCCCAGCTCGTCCATGAGCCCGGTCTTGGTGTGCAGCCGGCCGGCCGTGTCGATGAGGACGACGTCGGCGCCCTCGGCGATGCCCTCCTTGACGGCGTCGAAGGCGATGGACGCCGGGTCGCCGCCCTCGGGGCCGCGCACGGTGCGGGCGCCCACGCGCTCGCCCCAGGTCTGGAGCTGGTCGGCCGCGGCGGCGCGGAAGGTGTCGGCCGCGCCGAGCACCACGCTGCGGCCGTCGGCCACGAGCACCCGGGCGAGCTTGCCCGTGGTGGTGGTCTTGCCGGTGCCGTTGACCCCGACGACCATCACGACCCCGGGGGTGTCCAGGCCGCTCTCGGTCTTCACGGCGCGGTCGAAGTCCGTGCCGAGCAGGGTGATGAGTTCCTCGCGCAGCAGGGCGCGCAGGTCCTCGGGGGTACGGGTGCCGAGGACGCGGACGCGCTCGCGGAGCCGTTCGACCAGTTCCTGCGTGGGGGCGACGCCGACGTCGGCGGTGAGGAGGGTGTCCTCGATCTCCTCCCAGGTGTCCTCGTCGAGGTTGTCCCGGGACAGGAGCGTGAGGAGCCCCTTGCCCAGGGAGTTCTGCGAGCGGGCGAGCCGGGCCCGCAGCCGGACGAGACGGCCGGCGGTGGGCTCGGGGACGTCGAGCGCCGGGGCGGCGGGCTCCTGCGGCTCGACGGTCTCCGGGGCGGCCTCGGCGGGCGGGGCCGCGACGTCCTCGATGGTGCGGCGCGGTTCCTCGCGCGGCTCTTCGGCCTCCTCGCCGACATGGGGCTCGGCGGGAGGAGTGAGGGTCGGCGTGCTCGACGGTGCCGGGGGCAGCTTCTTCTTCTTGCGGCTGCTGACCACGAGCCCGCTGATCACGCCGACCGCGACCAGGGCGATGACTACAGCAAGGATGACGAATTCCATAACCCACCCAGTATCGGTCACGGGCGGCGGCGAGCGGGGACCGTGTGGTCCGGTCGCGCTGTGCCGCCCGGGGGACGGCCGGACCCCTCGGACCATCCGACCGAAATGAGCTGTATGCCCTGAAGGTACGCTTCGCGCCGTGGAGACCCGTGGACTGGAGCCCGTGCCCGACAGCGAGCGGACCGGCCGGGTGCGGGCGCTCTTCCCCACCTGGGCGGCGGCGAACATGACCGTGCTGCTGCTCACCATCGGGGCCGGGTTCGTCGTGCTGGACGGGCTGGCGCTCTGGCAGGTCCTGGTGGTCTCCGTCGTGGCGCCGCTGGTCTCCTTCGGTCTGGTCGGCTGGATCTCGGCCGCCGGGCGCGACGGCGGGGCCCCGGGGATGGCGCTCTCCCGGGCGGTGTTCGGCCAGCGCGGCAATCTGGCGCCGGGGGCGCTGATCTGGGTGGCGCGCTGGGGCTGGGAGACGGTGAACGCGGTCACGGGGGCGTACGCGCTGCTGGCGGTGGCCGCCGTGCTCTTCGGGGTCCGGGGCACGTCGGCGCCGACCGTGGTGGCCCTGCTCGCCTTCGTGGCGGCCAGTTTTCTGCTGTCGGGGCTGGGGGCGCGGGCGCTGCGGCTGTGCTGCACCTGGTCGGCGTACCTCTTCGGTGCGTTCAGCGTGCTGGTACTGGCGCATCTCGTGGAGACGACGGCGTGGCGGGCGGTGCTGGAGCGGCCGGCGGGCCCGGTCCCGCTCATGGTCGCGGGGGTCGGCACCCTGGCGGCCGGCGGGATGAGCTGGGCGCCCACCGGGCCGGACTTCGCCCGCTATCTGCCCAGGACCGCGTCCGGCCGGGCGATGGGCGCGGCGACGGTCGGCGGGGCCGGGCTGGTGATCGTGCCGATGGTGCTCATGGGGGCGGTGATGGCGGTGGGGACGCCGGGACTCGCCCTGACCCGGGATCCGGTCGCGTTCATCGGGGAGCTGCTGCCCCGATGGCTCGCGGTCCCCTATCTGGTGATCGCCGTGCTCGGCATGGTGATGATCAACGCGATGTCGATGTACTCCGCCGGATTCACCGCGCAGACGCTCGGGTTCACGGTTCCGCGCGCCTGGGCGGTCGGGGTGAACGCCGCGATCAGCCTGTTCCTGGGAGCGCTGCTGATGCTCGCGGCGAGCAGCTTCCTGGGCTCGTTCATCTCCTTCCTCCAGGTGCTGGCGGTGACGTTCGCCGCATGGATCGGGGTCTTCGGCGTGGACCGGCTGCGGGGCCGTGTCTACGATCCGGTGGCGCTGATGGACACCGGCCCGGCCGGCGCCTACTGGTACACGGGCGGCTTCGCGGGCACGGCGGTGGCCGCGTGGGCCGTGGGCCTGGTGGTGGGGCTGCTGTTCACGGGGGTGGAGTGGTTCACCGGCCCGTTCGCCGCGACCTGGCCGGGCCGCAACGGCCTGGGCTGGGCCGTGACGATCCTGGTCTCCGGCGGGGTGTACGCCGTGCTGCCCCGGGCCCGGCCGGCGGAGCGGTCCGCACCCCTACACTTCTGACGCTACGTCAGTTATGGTCCCCGCCCAGCCCGGCGTAAGGGGACAGCGTCATGGCCTTCACCGTCGTCCGGTTCAATCTCGTCGAGCCCGGCGCCACACCGGCGTCGCTCTCCGCCCGCTACCGCGCGGCCCTGGACATGGCCGCGTACGCGGACGAGCACGGCGTCGACACCGTACAGACCGAGGAGCACCACGGGGTGGCGAACTCCTGGCTGCCCTCCCCCTTCGCCTTCGCCGGGGGCGTGTTCGGGGCCACCCGGCGGATCGCGGTCACGGTCTCCGCGATCATCGGTCCGCTGCACGATCCGCTGCGGCTGGCCGAGGACATCGCGGTCCTCGACCTGATGAGCGGGGGCCGGCTCGTGACGGTCGCGGGGATCGGCTACCGCCCGGAAGAGTACGCGCGGGCGGGCGTCGAATGGCGCAGGCGCGGCCGGCTCCAGGACGAACTGCTGGAGACGCTGCTGAAGGCGTGGACCGGGGAGCCGTTCGGGTACCGGGGCCGTACGGTCCAGGTCACGCCGAGGCCGTTCACCCGTCCCCATCCGCTGCTGCTGGTGGGCGGCAGTTCGCGGGCGGCGGCGCGGCGGGCGGCCCGGCTCGGGCTGCCGCTGTTCCCGAGCGCGCATCTGCCGGAGCTGGAGGCGTACTACGACGAGCGGCGGGCGGCGCACGGCACGGAGGGCTTCTGCATGATGCCCTCGGCCGAGACCCCGCTGCTGCACGTCTCCGAGGACCCGGACCGGGCGTGGGAGACGTACGGGAAGCACTTCCTGCACGAGGCGCGCACCTACGCCTCGTGGCAGTCGCAGGACATCCACTCGGCCGTCCGCTCGGCGGCGACGACGGTGGACGGGCTCCGGGAGGAGGGCGTCTACCGGATCGTCACCCCGGACGCGTGCGCGGAGCTGGCCGCCCGGCTGGGCAGTCTGGTGCTGCATCCCCTGTGCGGCGGGATGCCGCCGGAAGAGGGCTGGCGCAGTCTGCGGCTGTTCTGCGACGCGGTGAAGGACTGAGCCGGCCGGGCCGGAGCCTCAGCCCATCTCCTCCAGCGCCTTGCCCTTGGTCTCCTTGACGAACAGGAGGACGAAGGGGATCGAGAGCGTGGCGAAGCAGGCGTAGATGACGTACGTGCCCGAGAGGTTCCAGTCGGAGAGGCTCGGGAAGCTCGCGGTGATCGCCCAGTTGGCGATCCACTGGGCGGAGGCGGCGACGCCGAGCGCGGCGGCGCGGATCCGGTTGGGGAACATCTCGCCCAGGAACACCCAGACGACGACGCCCCAGGACAGGGCGAAGAACAGCACGAAGACATGGGCGGCGACGAGCGCGACCGCGCCCTCGGTGGTGGGGAGCTTGCCGTCGACCAGGTCCGCGGAGAAGGCCCACGCCTCGAAGGCCAGCGCGACCGCCATGCCGCACGAACCGACGAGGGCCAGCGGGCGGCGCCCCACGCGGTCGACGAGGACCATCGCGATGACCGTACCGATGATGTTGATGATCGACGTCGTGAACGAGTAGAAGAACGAGTCGGTCGGGTCGATGCCGACGGACTGCCAGAGCGTCGCCGAGTAGTAGAAGGCCACGTTGATGCCGACGAGCTGCTGGAAGACCGAGAGGCCGATGCCGACCCAGACGATGGGCAGGAAGCCGGCCCGGCTGCCCAGCAGGTCCCGGAAGGTCGACTTGTGCTCCCGGCGCATCGCGGTCTCGATCTCGTCGACCCGGGCGTCCAGGTCGACGTTCTTCCCCTCGACCTCCTCCAGGATCCGACGGGCCTTCTCCCGCTTGCCGACGGAGAGCAGGAAGCGCGGCGACTCGGGGATGGCGAACGAGAGCAGCCCGTACAGCACGGCGGGCACGACCATCACGCCGAGCATCCACTGCCACGCCTCCAGGCCGCCGATCTTCCCGCGCTGGTCGCCGTCCGCGATCTGGAGGATCCCGTAGTTGACGAGCTGGGAGATGGCGATGCCGACGACGATGGCGGCCTGCTGGAAGGAGCCGAGCCGGCCGCGGTAGGCGGGCGGCGAGACCTCCGCGATGTACGCCGGGCCGATCACCGAGGCCATGCCGATCGCGAAACCGCCGATGATGCGCCACATCGCCAGGTCCCAGAGCGCGAACGGGAGCGCGGAGCCCACGGCGCTGATGGTGAACAGCGCGGAGGCGATCTGCATGCAGCGGATGCGGCCGATGCGGTCCGCGATCCGTCCGGCGGTGGCCGCGCCGATCGCGCAGCCGATCAGGGCGATGGCGATGACCTGGGCGAGGGTCCCGGAGCCGATGTCGTACCGGTCCCGGATCGCCTCGACGGCCCCGTTGATGACGGAACTGTCGTAGCCGAACAGGAAGCCGCCCATCGCGGCGGCGGCCGTGATGAAGATGACGTGGCCGATGTGGTCCGGATGGGCCGTACGCGCTCCGGACGCCGGCCCCTGCGGGGTGCTGGACACGTGAGAACTCCCTGGGGCCGGGCCGCGACGTCGGGCGTGGGATGAGCTGTTCTCCAGTGGCGCACATCTTCGGTCCCGCCACCACTCGGGGGCGGCGGTGCTCAGCGCAGCCGCTGGCTGATCACCTTCGAGACCCCGTCGCCCTGCATCGAGACGCCGTAGAGCGCGTCGGCGACCTCCATCGTCCGCTTCTGATGGGTGATCACGATGAGCTGGGAGCTCTCCTGGAGCTCCTCCATGATCCGGATCAGCCGCTGGAGATTGGTGTCGTCGAGCGCCGCTTCGACCTCGTCCATCACGTAGAACGGGCTGGGCCTGGCCTTGAAGATCGAGACGAGGAGGGCCACGGCGGTCAGGGACCGCTCCCCGCCGGACAGCAGGGAGAGCCGCTTGACCTTCTTGCCGGGCGGCCGGGCCTCCACGTCCACCCCGGTGGCGAGCATGTTGTCGGGGTCGGTCAGGATCAGCCGCCCCTCGCCCCCCGGGAAGAGCCGGGAGAAGACGCCCTCGAACTCCCGGGCGGTGTCCCGGTATGCCTCGGTGAAGACCTGTTCGACGCGCTCGTCGACCTCCTTGATCACCTGGAGCAGATCGGCCCGGGTCTTCTTCAGGTCCTCCAGCTGCTCGGAGAGGAACTTGTGCCGCTCCTCCAGCGCCGAGAACTCCTCCAGGGCGAGCGGATTCACCTTCCCGAGTTGCTGGTACGCCCGTTCGGCCGACCGGAGCCGCTTCTCCTGCTCGGCCCGGACGAACGGCCTCGGCTGGTTGCGCGGGTGCTCCGGGTCCTCCGGCAGCTCCTCGCCCTGCGCGGCGGGTGACGGCGGGACGAGCTGGTCGGGACCGTACTCCGCCGTCAGCCCGGCCGGTTCGACGCCCAGTTCCTCCAGGGCCCTGGTCTCCAGCTGCTCTATCCGCAGCCGCTTCTCGGCGCCCAGCACCTCGCCCCGGTGGACCGAGTCGGTCAGCTTGTCCAGCTCGCTCTTGAGCTCCCGGCCCCGGGCGCGCTCGGCTGCCAGTCCCCGCTCCCGTTCCGCCTTCGCCGCGTCCGCGGCCTGCCGTTCCTCCTCGGCCCGGACGACGGAGACCTCGACATGGGCGAGGAGCTGCCGGGCCCCGGAGGCGACGGCGGTGGCCACCGCGGCCTCGTGGCGCAGCCGGGCCCTGCGGCGCTCGACGCGGGCGCGGGCCTCGCGCTCGGCGCGGGCGCCCCGGTCCAGGGAGTCGGCCCGCCCGGCGAGCGCCTTGACGCGTTCCTCATGGGTACGGAGCTGGAGGCGGGCCTCCATCTCGGTCTGGCGGGCGTTGGCCCCGTCGGCGGCGAGCCGGTCGCGCACCGAGGCGTCCGGCTCCTCGTCCGCCCCGTCCCCGGCCGCCTCCTCGGCCACCAGCAGCCGTTCGGCAAGCTCCTCGGCCTCCTCGGTGGCCCGCTCCAGGGCCTCCTGGGCACGGGCGGCGGAAGCGGCCATCCGCTCGGCCTCGCCCGCCGCGCCCCGCGCCTGTCCGGCCAGCCGGCCGAGCTGCTGGGCGACCCCGGACTTCTCCCGTTCGGCGGCCCGGCGACGCTCCCCCAGCTCCTCGACGAGCGCGGCCCGTTCCGCGCGCCGCTCGGCCGCCCCCCGCTGGGCGTCGGCCAGTGCCGCGCACCGCACATCGAGTTCGGCCAGTTCGGCCGCCGCCTCGTCCACGGATGCCTGGACCTCCAGAAGGCTCGGCGCGCCGGCCGAACCGCCCTGCGCGAAGTGGGCGGAGAGCACGTCGCCCTCGCTCGTGACGGCGGTCAGCTCGGGACGTGCGGCGACCAGGTCCTCCGCGTCCTCCAGGGTCCCGACGACGACCATGTCCCGGACCAGCCTGCGGACGGCGGTCATCAGTTCGACGGGGCCGGTGACGAGCTCGGCCACCGCGGACATGGCGGTACCGGCCGTGGAACCTCCCGTGGCGCCGACGGCCTCCGCCGCCGCCCCGTGCGCTCCCCCGGTCTGGCCCTGTCCCTGCCCCCGCGCCGTGAGGGCGGTGACGGGCTGCGGGAGCGGACCACCGCGCTCGGGCACCCGGTCGGCGTCCGTGCTCCCGTCCGGTTCCGTGCCCCGGCCGGGGAGCGGCGCCGCGCCCGGGTGGGCGGCGGCAGGGGACTGCGGCGCGCCCTGGCCGGGAACATGCGGTTCCGCGACGGCTCCGGAGCCCTGGGGCCCCGCGCCCTGCCCCGGCACGTGCGGCGCGGTGCCGGAGCCGGGGCCGCCCGGGGCTCCGGCGTCGTGGAAGGCGCCGGATCGGCGGTCGTGGCCGGCGTCGACGACGCCACGGCGGTCCCCCGGGCCGCCCACGGGCCCCTCGTGGAGGCCGGCGGGCCCGTGCTCGCCGTCGGCACCGCCCGCGCCGCCGTGGCCCCCCGGACCGCCGAGGAGCAGGGCCGCGCGCCCCGCGTCCTGCTTGCGGAGCAGCCGGATGGCCTCGGCCGCGGCGGCCGGGTCCGTGACGGCGACGGCGTCCGCCGCCGCGCCCAGGGCCGCCGCCACCGCGATCTCGTGGCCGGGGGCCACCGTGAGCAGTTCGGCGGCGGGGCCGAGCAGTCCGGTCAGCCGGTCCCGGGCACCGAGCAGGGCACCGGTGCCGTCCTTGCGGCGCAGCCCGAGGGCCAGCGCGTCGTGCCGGGCCGCGACCGCCGCGCGCCGGCGTTCGGCGGCGGTGGCCTCCTCGCGGGCGGCGGACAGGGCCCGTTCGGCCTCCTTCAGCTCCGCGCGCGCGGCCTCGTGGCGCTCGCCCAGCTCCGTGTCGTCGGCGTCCAGGCCGTCGACCTCGGCCTTCAGCTGCTCGTACTCCTCCTGGGCCGCCACCGCCCGTTCCCGGGCCTCGTCGCGGGCGGCGGCCAGCCGGTCGATCTCCGCCTGCGCGGAAGCGGCCCGGCCACGGGCGGCGTTGACCTGGCCGTTCAGCCGGGCGAGCCCTTCGCGGCGGTCGGCCAGGGCGCGGGCGGCGTCCTTGAGGCGGCGCTCCTCGGCGGCCAGCTCCCGCTCCAGCTCCGCGCGGTGGGCGGCGGTGTCCTCCAGGGCGTGTTCGGCCGCCTCCAGAGCGGCGGTCAGTTCCGCCTCCTGCTCGCGGATGCGGGCCGCCTCGCGCTCCATGTCCTCGGGGTCGCGCCCCCGCCGCTCCTCCTCCTGGGGTGCGGTGGCGCTCTTCACCCGGGCGTCGGCCAGCGAGATCGTGCCGCGTACCCGCTCGGCGAGCTGCGACAGCTCGTACCAGGTCTGCTGGGCCCGCTGGAGCCTCGGCGTCAGACGCCGTACCTCGTCCTCCAGTTCGGCCTCGCGCGCCAGGGCGGCGCCGAGTTCCGCCTCGGCGGCCTCGCGGCGCTGCTTCAGCGCGGCCTCGTCCGCGATCTCGCCCTGGAGCGCGGTGCGCAGGGTGACCAGGTCGTCGGCGAGGAGGCGGAGCCGGGCGTCGCGGAGGTCGGCCTGGATGACGGCGGCCCGGCGGGCCACCGCCGCCTGCCGGCCGAGCGGTTTGAGCTGCCGCCGCAGTTCGTCGGTGAGGTCCTGGACCCTGGCCAGATTGGCGCCCATCGCGTCGAGTTTCCGCAGCGCCTTCTCCTTGCGCTTGCGGTGCTTGAGGACGCCCGCGGCCTCCTCGATGAACGCGCGGCGGCCGGTCGGGTCGGCGTGCAGAACGGAGTCCAGCTGGCCCTGGCCGACGATGACGTGCATCTCGCGGCCGATGCCGGAGTCGGAGAGGAGTTCCTGGATGTCGAGCAGCCGGCAGGTGTCCCCGTTGATCTGGTATTCGCTGCCGCCGTTGCGGAACATGATCCGGGTGATCGTCACCTCGGCGTACTCGATGGGCAGCGCCCCGTCGGAGTTGTCGATCGTCAGTGAGACCTCGGCCCGGCCGAGCGGCGGACGCCCGGTGGTGCCGGCGAAGATGACGTCCTCCATCTTGCCGCCGCGCAGGGATTTGGCCCCCTGCTCCCCCATGACCCAGGAGAGCGCGTCCACGACATTGGACTTGCCCGACCCGTTGGGGCCGACGACACAGGTGATGCCGGGTTCGAACCGCAGGGTGGTGGCGGACGCGAACGATTTGAAACCACGCAGGGTCAGGGCCTTGAGGTGCACGCCGCCGGACTCTACCTTTCGCGCTCGGTTTCGCTGATGAAGGTGCAGGGCACATCAGACGGTAAGGGAAGGGGTGTACGCCCGGGGCGGGACCTGTGCGGGTCGGAGGGGAAAAGAAAGAAGGGACGCCGAAGCGTCCCCAATGATTTCGTGTGCGGTGCCGCGCCGCTATCCGCCGCCCCCGTTGAAGGCGTGCGTACCGGCTCGATGACGCGGCGGACGAAGCGGCAGATCAAGGATGACGGAACACGCGTGATGCGGTGATTCCGCAATTGATCTTCAATGATCCGGTGACGTTCCGGCGATGATGTCCGTGCGATGGCGCGTACGGCCCGACCGGCCCCTGAAACGGGGCCGTGCGGTCAGGTCAGCGCCGGCTCCGCCTGGGGTACATCGATGTCGATGCTTTCGAGCAGCGACTGCTGGTGCTGAGCGGCGGCGTTGAGCGCGTCGTTCTCGTCCTGAATCCGTACGAGCTCGGACTCAAGATCCTGGACGCGCTGCTGGAGCCGTCGCATCTCGGCGAGAAGTCGCGGGTCGGAACCGCCGACGTAACCGAGAAGCGCCTTTGCCATGATGGATGGTCCTCCACACTGAGTGACCGACCGATGCGGTGTGGGTCGTGAGGGATTCGCACCCGCGGTGCTCGGCAGTGCTCTGTATGCACTGCTCTTCTGCTGCCAAACAGCCCTGCCGAACAGCTGAGGTGCGCGGGGATTTCAGAGTCTCACCAAAAAGTTTGACGGTCAACACGATCACACCCCGTAGAGGCGGGCGGCCCGGGGGCGCGCGGCGGTGGCGATCATGCGGCGCGGCTCTCCGACGGGGCCCTGAGGGGTCCGGGGATCATCCTTGAGCCGCAGCCTGGCACGGCAACCGAATCTTGGCAAGCATCAGGACATTCCGCAGGTCATTTCATGTGTACGCGGGGCCGGTGGCTCCTCCGTCACCCCGCGACCCACGTCGAACACCGCCCGAACACGAGCCCCGTCCGCACCCTCCCGGTGCGCATGATCAGCGGATCGCGAACCCCTCGTATCCCCCGCGCGGCGTGTCCCAGATCTCAGTGACTCCGTCGACCCGGCCGGGAGTGTCGTCCGAGCGGAGCCAGTCGAGAAGGCGGTGGCAATTCTCACGCGGGCCCTCCGCCACGACCTGGACCCGGCCGTCGTCGAGATTGAGGGCGAATCCGGTGAGCCCGCCGATCTCCAAAGCGTTTGCCCTGGTGAACCAGCGGAAGCCTACTTGCTGTACTCGGCCGCGTACCCATGCCGTGAGGCGCACATCTTCGTTCATGCCCGAACGCTAACCGGGCAATTACTTTCGGAGCACTTCCCCCCGATTCCTCATGGCGTACAGTCCCCTCGCACAAGCTTCACTCGTTCGGGTGAGCAAAGGCGCGCCGACAACGGCGTCCAGATCGTCAGAAGGGCACAGCAGATGGGACGCCATCGACGCTCCGCGGCAGCTCCCGCCGCTGACCGGTCCACCGACGGGGCCGAGGACCGCGACCGGACCGCGCGCCGGGGCAGGCTCGGCGGTCTGCCGATGCGCACCGGGCTGCTCGGCGTCTCCGCCGCCGTGGCCGTCGGTGCCGTCGCCGTCGCCTCGGGCCTGATACCCGGCGGCGACAACTCCGTCGTGAGCGGGGGCCCGGCCACCGACCAGGTCCGCTCCGAGGCCGCCCCGAATCTGCTGTCGCAGGACGGGGGCCGGACCGCGCCGGCCGACCGGGCGACCTCCTCCGCCCCGGCCAGCCGGGGTACCGAGCGTGCCAAGGCTCCCGCCCGGACGGTCTCGCCCGAGGCCGCCGCCACCTCGGCTCCACCGTCCGCGAGCGCGTCGGCGAGCCCCTCCACGACCGCGACCCCGACCCGGACACCGGCCGCGACCAGGCAGAACGAGCGGCCCGCCGCCGAGAGGAAGACCTCGTCCGCCCCGGCCCCGAAGTCGGCGAAGAAGTCGGCGGCGTCCGCCCCGGCGACGAAGAGCTCGGCGCCCGCCGCCGCGCCCAGCCCGTCCACCACCGTCAAGGCCGCCACCGCCCCGGTCTCCCCGAGCACCGCCTCCTCGGCCGAGGCCGCAGTGCTCGCCCTCGTCAACCAGGAGCGCGCCAAGGTCGGCTGCACCCCCGTGAAGGCCAGCGGCTCGCTCGCCTCGCTGGCGCAGCGCTTCAGCGACGACATGGCCGCCCGCGGGTTCTTCGACCACACGGACCCCGACGGCAAGACCCCCTGGGACCGCGCCTCCGCGGCCGGTGTCTCGGGGCTCGGCGGGGAGAACATCGCCCGCGGTCAGGCCGACGCCCAGGCCGTGATGGACGCCTGGATGGCCAGCGAGGGCCACCGCGCAAACATTCTCAACTGCGATTACACGACCCTCGGCGTCGGCGTCCACTTCGGCGCCGGCGGCCCCTGGTGGACCCAGGACTTCGGCTTCTGAGGTCGGCCGGGACGTTTCCGAGGACGGCCGGGACCGCCCGCCGGTCCCGGCGCCCCGCACCATCGGGCACGGATTCCCCGTACGCCCCACAGCCTTACCCACGGTTTGCGCAAACTCGTGGACAGCGCTGTGGGGCGTACGCTGTCGTCATGGACGAGAACGCCGACGACGCGAACGGCGGCGCGGTCGACGCGCTCCTCTTCGACGTGTTCTCCCGGCGGTGCCCCTCCCGCTCCACGCTGGAGCACGCCACGGGCCGCTGGGGCAGTCTGACGCTCGGCGCCCTGTACGAGGGACGCCTCCGGTTCAACGCGCTGCGCCGCCGGGTCGACGGGGTGAGCGAGAAGATGCTCTCCCAGACCCTGCACGCCCTGGAGCGCGACGGGCTGGTGCACCGCGAGGCCCAGCCCACCAATCCGCCCCGGGTCGACTACGAACTGACCCCGCTCGGACGCGAGGTCGCCGCCCGGCTCCTGGCCCTCATCGACCTGGTCGAGGGCCGGATGTCCGAGGTCCTCGACGCCCGCGACCGCTACGACGCCGCGCGCACGGCCCCGGTCGACTCCTAAGGGCGTGTGGTGAAAGTCCCGCCTGCTCGGCGGGCGGACGGCGCTACTTTCACCACACGCCCTAGGACACGCCGCTCGGACGCGGCGGGCGCTGGCAGCGGGGGCAGAAGTAGCTCGACCGGTTCATCCACGGGCGGCGCCGCATCGCCGTACCGCAGCGGTGGCAGGGCTCGTCCTCGCGGCCGTAGGCGTCGAGCGAGCGGTCGAAGTAGCCCGACTCCCCGTTCACGTTCACATAGAGGCTGTCGAAACTGGTGCCGCCCTGGGCGAGCGCCGCGTTCATCACGTCCCGGACATGCCCCAGCAGCTCGGCCGTGCGGGGCCGGGTCAGCGTGGCGGTCGGCCGGTCGTAGTGCAGCCGGGCGCGCCAGAGCGCCTCGTCCGCGTAGATGTTGCCGACCCCGCTGATCAGCGACTGGTCGAGCAGAGCGCGTTTGACGGTGGTGCGGCGCAGCCGCAGCGCGGTGTGGAACGCGGCGTCGTCGAAGGCCGGGTCCAGGGGGTCGCGGGCGATGTGCGCGATGGTGTCGGGCAGTCCGTCGGGGGTGTTCTCGTGGAGCGAGAGCCCGCCGAAGGTGCGCTGGTCCACGAAGCGGAGTTCGGTGCCGGCGGCGTCGGCGAAACGGACCCTGATGCGCAGGTGCTTCTCGTCGGGTGCGTCCTCCGGCTGGACGAGGAGCTGGCCGCTCATGCCGAGGTGGCCCAGGAGCGAGGTGTCGGCGTCGTCGAGGGGCACCCAGAGGTACTTGCCGCGCCGCATCGCCGTCCCGAGGCGCGTCCCGGTGAGCCGGGCCGCGAAGTCGGGGCCTCCGGCGAGATGGCGGCGGACCGCGCGCGGGTGCAGGACCTCCACGTCCTCGACCGTGCGGCCGGTGACCCAGCGGGCGAGACCGCGCCGGACGACTTCGACCTCGGGCAGCTCGGGCACGTCCGGTTCTCCTGGATCGGGATGGGGGTGGTGGGGGATGCGGGCACGGAGAACCCCCGGTGCGCGGGCGCACCGGGGGTCCTCGTGGGTCAGGCCGGAGCGGCGTCCGTGGACGGCGACGGTGCGGCAGGGGTGTCGGCGGCCCCTCCGTCGGCGGCGGCCTTGGCCTCCGCCTCCCGTGCTTCCGCGGCGGCGCTGATCTCACGCCAGGCGGACTCGGCCGCCTGCTGCTCCGCTTCCTTCTTGCTACGGCCGGTGCCGGTGCCGTACGAGACACCACCGACGCGGGCGGCAGCAGTAAAGGTCTTCTCGTGGTCGGGGCCGGTCTCCGTGACGAGGTACTCGGGGACTCCGAGGCTCTCGCTCGCGGTCAGCTCCTGGAGGCTGGTCTTCCAGTCCAGGCCGGCGCCGAGGTTCGAGGACCGGTCGATCAGCGGATCGAAGAGCCGGTGGACCAGCTCCGATGCCGCGTCGAGGCCCTGATCGAGATAGACCGCGCCGATCACCGCTTCGAGCGTGTCGGCGAGGATGGAAGCCTTGTCCCGGCCGCCCGTGCCCTCTTCGCCCCGGCCGAGCCGGATGAAGGAGCCGAGTTCGAGGCCGCGGCCCACTTCCGCCAGCGCACGAGAGTTGACCACCGCGGCCCGCAACTTGGCCAGCTGGCCTTCGGGCAGGTCGGGGTGGGTGCGGTACAGCGTGTCGGTGACCACCAGACCGAGCACGGAGTCCCCGAGGAACTCCAGCCGCTCGTTGGTGGGCAGACCGCCGTTCTCGTACGCGTACGAACGATGGGTCAGCGCACGCACCAGAAGGGCGGACTCGAGGTGATACCCGAGCCGCCCTTCCAGAAGCGTGTGGGACGAGGCTGTGTTGACGTTGTCTGCCTGCTTCTTGGCGTGGGACAACTCAGACATCGGGCCTCTCACCAGCCGCTCAGACCTCGAGGACCTGGCGCTTGTTGTACGTGCCGCAGCTCGGGCACGCGATGTGCTGCAGCTTCGGCTCCTGGCAACGCTCGCACGAAACCAGGGTGGGGACCGCAGCCTTCCACTGCGACCGGCGGTGGCGCGTGTTGCTGCGCGACATCTTCCGCTTCGGAACAGCCACGGCTACTTCTCCTGCTTCTCGTCGACGCCGGTGCCGGCGCCGCCCATGTTGTCCTTCTCGCCGTCCTGAATGGTCTCGGCGAGTCCTTGCAGTGCCGCCCAACGAGCGTCGACGGCATCGTGGTGGTGGCCGGGATTCTCGTCCAGCCTGACTCCGCACTCGGAGCACAGACCGGCACAGGTCTCCTTGCACACCGGCTGCATCGGCAGTGCGAGCACCACCGCATCACGCAGCACCGACTCGAGGTCGAGCAAGCCGTCCTCGAGGAAGAACCTGTCCTCGGCGTCGTCGACCGGGGCGGCGGACGTGCCACCGTTCCGGTCATCGGCGTCAGGGTACGAGAACATTTCCTGGAAGTCCGCCTCGACCTCAAGGCTCAGCGGCTCCAGACACCTTACGCACTCCCCCTCGGCGGCCGCACGGGCGGTGCCGGTGACGAGCACACCCTCCATGACGGATTCGAGGCGGAGCTCCAGCTCCACCGGAGCGCCCTCCGGCACACCGATGACCCCGTCGATACCGAAGTCCTTCGGGGCGTCCACCGTGCGGGTCAGCCGCTTCATGGCACCAGGACGCCGACCCAGCTCGTGCGTATCGAACACGAGGGGGTTGCGGTGGTCGAGGTTGCCGTTCAGGGGTCTTCCTGCTTTCGGATCGTGCGCGTCAGGGAGGTGGGGGCCGACCGGTCCGGAGTCGAAGCGGGCAGCCGGGATCGCGGACATACGCGCGACCGAAGAGCCAGGATACTGGACACACCGCCCAGCTCCCAATCCGGCCCCGTCCCCCGCCCCGGCTGCCCGGCCGGGCGCCCGGAGGCGGTCAGCGCCCCTGTTCGTACCGGCGGAGCTGGTCCAGGTCGATCATGCTGGTGTCGAAGAGGCTGGTCTCGTCCAGCGCACCCTCGCCCTGGGAGGGGGGCTGCTGCCCCTGGACCGGCTGCTGCCAGGCGTCGTAGCCGCCCTGGGCCGGAAGCGCGGCCGGGCCCTGGTTCGGGTCGTAGCCCTGCTGCTGGTAGGCCGCGTAGGGGTCGGACTGCTGAGGGTAGCCGTAGACGTCCTGCGCGGCGGGGTCCCGGTAGGCGTCCTGGCGCAGGTCCCCGTAGACGTCCTGCCGCTGCGGCTCGCCGTAGGCGTCCTGTCCCTGGCCCCCGTAGGAGTCCTGGCCCTGGTCCTGGTAGCCGTACGTCTGGGCGTACTGCGGCTCCGGCTGCGCGCCGTAGGCGGGCTCGCCCTGCCGGGGCAGCGGGAGCGGCTGCGGGGCGGCGACCTCGGCCAGTCCGGCCCAGTGGTCCTCGTCACTGGTGCGGCCCTGGTCGCCCGCCGCGTCCTGGGCGGCGATGTGGGCGCCCAGCTCGTCCGTCGCGACCCGGCCGTGCAGCTTCTGCCGGCCCCGGCCGACGGCCTCCAGGGTCTTGGCGAGCACCGCCTCGAAGGCGCCGAGCTTGGTGTCCACGTACTCGTCGGCGCGGCGCCGGAGCGTGTCCGGGTCGGCGCTGCGCTCGGGGGCCTCGGTGAAGTCGGGGTCCTCGTAGCCGTGCTCGTCGGTGCCCCGGCCCCGGCCGAGCAGCTTCTCGCGGCCCCGGTCGACGGAGCCGATGGTCTTGGTCAGGACGACCTCGAAGTTGGCGAGCTTGCTGTCGACGTACTCGTCCGCCTCGGCGCGGACCTCGTCGGCCTCCTTGCGGGCCTCGCCGAGGATCCGGTCGGCCTCGGCCTGGGCGCGGCGGGCGACCTCGGTGTCGGAGACGAGGGAGTCGCGCTCGGCACGGGCCGACTCGATGATCCGTCCGGCCTCCTGGCGGGCCTGCTCGACGAGCTGCTCGTGGCCGCCGATGACCTCGGCGGCCTGGGCGAGCGAGCCGGGCAGCGCCTCGCGCACCTCTTCGAGCATCGCGAGCAGTTCGGCGCGGTTGACCACGCAGGACGCCGACATGGGCATGGACCGGGCGTTCCCGACCGCTTCGACGATCTCGTCGAGCTTCTTCTGCACGTCCACCGTGTGCTCGCCACTCTCTACTGCGGATTGGAGACGGACGGGACGACTGTACGGCCAGTCGGTGCCCGCCCGACACCTGGTGACGTGCCGTCAGCGGCTCAGCGTTCGGCGAGGCGCTCGGTCAGGGCGGCGTGGACCGGGGGCGGCAGCAGGTGCGAGACGTCGCCGCCCCAGGTCGCCACCTCCTTGACCAGCGAGGACGACAGGAAGCTGTAGGTCGGATTGGTCGGCACGAAGAGCGTTTCGACGCCCGAGAGCCCGTTGTTCATCTGGGCCATCTGGAGTTCGTAGTCGAAGTCGCTGACGGCCCGCAGGCCCTTCACGATCGCCGGGATGTCGCGCTGCTTGCAGAAGTCGACCAGCAGACCGTGGAAGGACTCGACCTCGACGTTGCCGAACTCGGCGGTGACCTGGCGGATGAGGTCGATCCGCTCGTCGACGGTGAACAGGCCCTTCTTGGACTGGTTGATCATCACCGCGACGTGCACGACGTCGTACAGCTTCGACGCACGGCCGATGATGTCGAGATGTCCGTTGGTGATGGGGTCGAACGACCCCGGGCATACGGCGCGGCGCAACGTGATTCCCTCGCTCTCCGGTCCGGTCATCGTGCGTCTTCGCACGTAGCGGCGGCGCGACCGTACCAAAGCGTTCCCTCGCCGTAGCGACGGGCCCGCAGGGGATCGAATCCCTTGGGCCAGCTGAATTCTCCGCCTCTGGTGCTGCGTTCCACGGTGACGACCGCGTCGTCCGCGAGCCACCCCTGGGCACGGAGTGTGATCAGGATCTCGCCCAGATCGTCGTCCGTGACGGCGTAGGGCGGATCGAGGAAGACCACGTCGTACGGCGCGGCCGGGGGCGGCCCTGTCACGATCTGTTCGGCTTTGCCCGCCCGGACCTCGGCACCGGGCAGGCCCAGCACGCGGACGTTGTCGCGGACGGTGCGCACGGCCTTGGCGTCGGCCTCCACGAGCAGGGCGTGGGCGGCGCCCCGGGAGAGGGCTTCGAGGCCCACGGCCCCCGAACCGGCGTACAGGTCGGCGATCCGGATGCCGTCGAGGGTGCCGAGGAGCGCCTGCCAGGTGGAGAACAGGCCCTCGCGCGCGCGGTCGGAGGTGGGGCGGGTGCCGGTGCCGGGCGGGACGGCCAGGCGGCGTCCGCCGGCCACGCCTGCGATCACGCGGGTCATGGGTGTCTGGTCCTCGGGTCGGGGCGGCGGGCAGGGTGCTGCGGACGCCGTACGCCCCACGATATGGCGTCGCCCGGGGCCCGGCGCCCCGGGGCGTGCCCCCGGCTCAGCCCTTGTCGAGGTACTCCTCGCGCTCCTTGTCGACCAGGGCGTCGAGCGCCGTGCGCAGCTCCGGCAGGTGCTCCAGCTCCGGGTCGGCTGCGACGACGGCGGCGGCCTCCTGGCGGGCGGCGGCGATGACCTCCTCGTCGTCGATGACGCTGAGGACCCGAAGGGAGGACCGCACGCCGGACTGGGCCTGGCCGAGGACATCGCCCTCGCGGCGCTGTTCGAGGTCGATGCGGGAGAGCTCGAAGCCGTCGAGGGTGGCGGCGACGGCGGAGAGCCGGGCGCGGGCGGGGCTCGCCTCGTGGGCCTCGCTGACCAGCAGGCAGAGTCCGGGGGCGGAGCCGCGGCCGACCCGGCCGCGCAGCTGGTGGAGCTGGGAGACGCCGAAGCGGTCGGCGTCCATGATCACCATGGCGGTGGCGTTGGGGACGTTGACGCCGACCTCGATGACGGTGGTGGCGACGAGGACGTCGACGTCGCCGGCGGCGAAGCGGCGCATCACGTCGTCCTTGTCGTCGGGCTGCATCCTGCCGTGGAGCACCTCGACGCGCAGGCCGTGCAGCGGCCCCTTGGCGAGCTGGTCGGCGACGTCCAGGACGGCGAGCGGCGGGCGCTTGTCCGCCGCGGCCTCCTCCTCGGCGGACTTCTTGCCCTTCTTCTTCGCGGGGTCGTCGTCGTCACCGATGCGGGGGCAGACGACGTAGGCCTGGTGGCCGTTCTCCACCTCCTCGCGGACCCGCTCCCAGGCACGGCTGAGGAAGTGGGGCTTGTCCTTCGCGGGGACGACGTGGCTGGCGATGGGCGAGCGGCCGGCCGGGAGCTGGTCGAGGACGGAGGTCTCCAGATCGCCGAAGACGGTCATGGCGACCGTCCGGGGAATGGGGGTGGCGGTCATGACGAGCAGATGCGGGGACCTCCTCTCCCCCTGGGTGTGCGCCTTGGACCGGAGGGCGTCGCGCTGTTCCACCCCGAAGCGGTGCTGCTCGTCCACGACGACCAGGCCCAGGTCCTGGAACGCGACCTTGTCCTCGATCAGCGCGTGCGTCCCGATGACGACACCGGCCTCGCCGGTGGCCAGGTCGAGCAGCGCCTGCCGGCGGGCCGCGGTCCCCATCGATCCGGTGAGCAGCACGACCTTCGTCCCCTGCTCGGCGCCGCCCAGCGCCCGCCCGTCTCCCGACCGCCGCCCCTCATCGAGAGGCGCTCCGCGCCACAGCCCCCATTTCTCGGCCAGCTCCCCCATCATCTCGGTCACCGAGCGGTGGTGCTGCTGGGCGAGGACCTCGGTGGGGGCGAGCATCGCGGCCTGGCCGCCGGCGTCCACGACGGCGAGCATGGCGCGCAGCGCCACCATCGTCTTTCCGGAACCCACCTCCCCCTGGAGGAGGCGGTGCATGGGGTGCTCGGTGGCGAGGTCGTCGAAGATCTCCTTCGAGACCTTCCGCTGGCCCTCGGTGAGGGTGAAGGGCAGCTTGGCGTCGAAGGCGTCGAGGAGGCCGCCGGGGGCGGGCCGGCGGGCGACGGCGGGCAGTTGGGTGTCGGCGTGCCTGCGGCGGGCCAGGGCGACCTGGAGGACGAAGGCCTCGTCCCATTTCAGGCGCTCCCTGGCCTCGGCGATGTCGGCCTTGGTCTGCGGGCGGTGGATCTTCAGCAGGGCCTCGGGCAGCGTGGCGAAACCGCGGCCCTCGCGCAGCGCCGGCGGCAGCGGGTCGACGGCCTCCCCGGCGCTGGGAAGCACGGCGTCGACCGCCTTGGCGATCCGCCAGGAGTCGAGCTGCTTGCAGGCCGGGTAGATGGGGAGCAGCCGGCCCGCGAAGGCGTCGACGGCCTCGGCGGCGCTCCCGTCGGCCGGGTCGGCGTCGAGCAGTTGGTACGTGGGGTGGGCGAGCTGCGTCTTGCGGTTGAAGACGGAGACCTTGCCGGCGAACATGGCGCGCCGGCCGGGCAGCAGCTCCTTGTGCGGCTTGTGGACGCCGTGGCCGAAGAAGACGAGCTGGAGCCGGCCGTGGCCGTCGGTGAGCGTGACTTCGAGGCGTTTGCCGCTGCCCCGGCCGCCGCTGAACGTCAGCACCCGGGCGTCGGCGACCTGGGCGACGACCGTCACGTGCTCGTCGAGCGGGAGATCGGTCAGTGCCGTGAGCCGCCCGCGCTCCTCGTACCGCCGCGGGTAGTGGTGCAGCAGATCACCGACCGTGTGCAGATCGAGGTGCTCGGCCATCACCTTCGCGGTGGCACCGCCGAGGAGCTTCTTGAGGGGTTCGTCGAACGCAGACACGCGATCCATTGCACACCACCGCACTGACAGACGGGCCGGGGGCACCACCGGCGCCCTCCGAAACTCCTGGTCAGATTTGTCGCCCGACCCTAGGATCGGCTCCCACGCTCTCGTTCGCGATCGCCCTGCGGGGGATCGCCCGACCCGCGCTGTCGCAAGTCCCCCCACCGGCGCTGCGACGAATGACATCTGAGAACTCAGCGAATTCCGCGTCCCCGGACCCCGCCGCCCCGCACACCTTCCAGGTGGATCTGCGCGGCCTGGTCGACCTCCTCTCCCATCATCTCTACTCCTCGCCGCGCGTCTATCTGCGCGAGCTGCTCCAGAACGCCGTGGACGCCATCACGGCACGGCGCGCCGAAGCGCCGGACGCCCCCGCGCGGGTGCGGCTGTACGCCGAGGGCGGCCGGCTGCGCGTCGAGGACAGCGGCATCGGGCTGACCGAGTCCGATGTGCACAGCCTGCTCGCCACGATCGGGCGCAGCTCCAAACGGGACGGCGCCGAGGGGCTGGCCTCGGCGCGGGCGGAGTTCCTGGGCCAGTTCGGGATCGGGCTGCTCGCCTGTTTCGTGGTCGCCGCGGAGATCCGGGTGGTGAGCCGTTCGGCGCGGACGCCCGGTGCGCCTCCGGTGGAGTGGTGCGCCCGCGACGACGGTTCGTACACCGTCCGCACCCTGCCGGACGAGGCGCGGCCGGAGCCGGGCACGACCGTGTGCCTGACGGCCCGGCCGGGCTCGGGTGACTGGCTGTCCGAGGAGCGGGTGCGCGCGCTGGCCCGGGACTTCGGTGCGCTGCTGCCGTACGACGTGCGGGTCGGTGACGTGGCCGTCACGGATCTGCCGGCCCCGTGGGACCGCGCGCATCCGAGCCCGGCGGCGCGACGGGTGGCGCTCGCCCGCCACTGCCACGAGCTGTTCGGCTTCTCGCCGCTCGACACGATCGACCTGGACCTGCCGCCGGCCGGCATCCGCGGGGTGGCGTACGTGCTGCCGTCGGCGGTGAGTCCGGCGCAGCGCGCGGGCCACCGGGTCCATCTCAAGGGGATGCTGCTCACGGACCGGGCGGACGAGCTGCTGCCGGAGTGGGCGTTCTTCGTGCGGTGCGTCATCGACACGGACAGTCTGCGGCCGACGGCCTCGCGGGAGGCGCTGTACGCGGACGAGACGCTGGCCGCGGTCCGCGAGGCGCTGGGCGAGCGGATCAGGGGGTGGCTGACGGGGCTCGCGGCGGGCGATCCGGAGCGGCTCGCGGAGTTCCTGTCCGTGCACCATCTGGGCGTGAAGTCGCTGGCCCGGCACGACGGGGCGATGCTGCGCACGATGCTGCCGTGGCTGCCGTTCGAGACGACGGACGGCCGGCTGTCGCTGGAGGAGTTCGCCCGGCGCCATCCGGTGGTGCACTTCACCCGGTCCGTGGAGGAGTTCCGCCAGGTCGCGCCGATCGCGTCCGCGCAGGGCATCGGGGTGGTCAACGGCGGCTACACGTACGACACCGAGCTGGTGGAGGCGCTGCCCTCGGTCCGGCCGGGGACGGTGGTCGCGGAGCTGGACGCCGACACCGTCACCGCGCATCTGGACGCGGTCGATCCGCGGGAGGAGCTGGCGCTGGGGCCGTTCCTGGCGGCGGCGCGGGCCCGGCTGGATCCGCTGGGCTGCGACGTGGCGTTGCGCGCGTTCCATCCGCTGACGGTGCCGGCACTGCATCTGGACGACCGTTCGGCCCGTCACGAGCAGGCGCGGGCGGAGGCCGAGGAGCAGGCGGACGAGCTGTGGGCGGGCATTCTCGGCTCGTTGCGCGGTTCGGCGCCCCGGGCCCGGCTGGTGCTGAACCATCTCAATCCGCTGATCCGCCGGATCGGTGCGCTGGACGCCCCGGAGCTGGCGGCGACCGCCACGGAGGCGCTGTACGGGCAGGCACTGCTGATGGCCCAGCGGCCGTTGCGGCCGGCCGACTCGGCGCTGCTGAACCGGGCCTTCGCCGGACTGCTGGAGTGGGCCGCCCCCGCCGTACCGGGGAACTCCCCCGCACACCCCCAGGAGGACGGCCGATGAGCGCCGGAACCGAGACGATCCGCCGGTCCCTGCGGGAGTTGCTGGACGAGCCCGAGGGGCCGGCCCGCAACGCCCGCGCGGAGCGGCTGCTGGCCGAGGCCGAGCAGAGCGGCGACGCCCCGCTGCTGGTGGAGGCGCTGGTCCATCAGCTGCAGGTCTACAACTACAGCTCCGAGAAGGACAAGATGTTCGTCCCGTTCGCGCGGCTGCTGCGGATGTGGGACGAACGGCCGGACGACTTCAACGCGTTCATGACCCACCATCTGTTCTGGATGTTCAAGTGGGTCTCCAGCTCCATGGTCGACCAGCCGCACATCCCGCTCGCCGCCATCGAGAAGTGGCAGGCGGAGATGGCGCACCGCTACCGCCTCGCGGGCCACTCCGCGCGGGCGGTGCACCAGGGAGAGCTGGAGATCGCCCGGCATCTGGGCGACATGGAGCGGGCCGGGCGGGCGTACGCCGCGTGGCAGGCGGCCGAGCGCGACCGGATGGCCAACTGCCATGCCTGCGAACTGCACGAGCAGGGCAGCTGGCAGGTGCTGCGGGGCCGGGACGAGGAGGCGCTGGCCGCCTGGGCGCCGGTGCTGGAGGGCGAGCACACCTGCGCGCACGAGCCGCACGCGGTGCTGGCCGCCTCGCTGCTGCCGCTGCTGCGGACCGGGCGGGCGGAGCGGGCCAGGGCGCACCATCTGCGCGGCTACCGGCTGGTGCGGCCGATGGAGAGCATGCGGTACGCGGTCGCGCTGCACATCGAGTTCTGCGCCCTGACGGGCAACGAGGCGCGGGGGCTGGAGATCCTGGCCGAGCGTCCGGCGTACTTCACCGACGACGGCAATCCGGGCAGCCTGCTGGACTATCTGGCCGTGACGGCCGTGCTGATGGACCGGCTGGTCGCGCTGGGGCACGGGGAGCAGCCGGTGCCCGGTCCGGCCGGCACCGAGTGGACCGCCGCGACGCTGGCCGTCGAGGCCCGTGCGCGGGCGCTGGCCCTCGCCGCCCGTTTCGACGCGCGCAACGGCAACGGCTACGTGGGCGGGCAGACCCGGGAGCGGCTGGCGCGCCGGCCGCTTCTGGACCGGCTGCCGCTGGGCGTGCGGGCGGCGCGGCCGGTGGCCGCAGCCGTGCCGGTGGCCCCGGCGCGGGAGGGGCGGTCCGGGGAGGCGGAACGGGATCTGGCCGGGCTGCTGGCCGAGGCGAAGCGGCTCTCGGAGGCCCATGACCCGCAGGCCGGTCCCGCCTGGCAGGCGGTCGCGGACCGGGACGGGAAGGACGGCGAGCCGGATGTGCTGACCGTCCACGACCGGGCGAGCATGGCGGACCATCTGGCGATGGACGGCGACCGGCCGGCGGCCGAGTGCGCGGAGCTGTTCGCGACGGCGTCCCGGCTGTACGAGGAGGCGGGCGACGCCGGGGAGGCCGTGGCGGCCCTGGCCCGGCGGGCCTTCCTGCGCTCGATGGAGGGCGCCGTCGACGAGGCGGCGCGGGAGATCGAGCCGCTGGTCGGCCGGGCGCTCGCGCTGCACGCGGAGGGTGCGGCCACGGCCCGGCAGGCGAGCGGGGTGCTGGTGTGCCGGGCCCGGATAGCCCGGCAGCGGCTGGTGCGCGCCGAGGACGAGAAGGACGGGGAGGCGGCGATCGCCGCGCTCGACCGGGCGGCGCGGGAGACCCTGGAGTTCGCCGAGCCGCTGCGGGACGAGGACGGGGTTCCTTCCCGCCTCGCCGAGGTGCTGGGCTTCCTCGCGGACGTCGCGGGGTTCGGCGGCGACGGCCCCGGCGCGGCCGGGCTGTACAACCGCGCCGCCGCCGAGACGGTGGCGGCGGGACTGCCGTGGTACGCGGTCGAGTACGAGGCGCGGGCCGGCCGGATCGAGGCGCAGCTCGGCGACCACGGGGCGGCGGAGCGCTCCGTCCGGGCGGCGCTGGAGCACGGCGGGAGCCGGCTGCCGGCGGCCGGGCGGGCCCGGTTGCTGCTCCAGCTCGCCGAGACGCTGGCCGGCGCGGGCCGGTTCGAGGAGGCGGCGGACGCCGCGCTGGACGCCGCGCACTGGGCGGACGAGGGCGGCGACGAGGCGCTCGGCGTCTACGCCCGGCATCAGCTGGGCGGCTGGCTGCTGCGGCTGGGGCGGGCGGCGGAGGCCGCCGCCGTGCTGGAGTCCGTGCTGCCGGACATCGATGCCGAGGACCACGGGGAGGGCCTGCTCGTCCAGACGCTCTGGTGGCTGGGCGACGGCCTCATGGCGCTCGACGAGCCCCGGGAGGCGGCCGGGCACTGGCTGCGGGCGGCCGATGTCGCCCGCGGCTGGCCGGAGCAGCACGACCACGCGATGCTCGCCCAGCTGGCCGGGCAGGCGCTCTACCGGGCCGAGCTGAACCCCGAGGCCGACCGGGCCTACACCCGGGCCGGTGAGCTCTGGCGCGAGCTGGGCGAGCTGCCCTCCCTGGTCCGCACCCTGCGCGTCCGGGCCTGGATCGCCGTCCGCGACGGCCAGGCGGGACTCGCCCCCGCACGCGCCTTCATGGCCGAGGCCGAGCGCGTCTGCGAGGACGCCGGACTCCGTGAGGAGCTGGCCGACACCTTCCGCCAGACCGCCGAACTGATCGCCCACGCCTGCGAGGAGGACCCCGGCGAGGCCCCCGACGACCCCGCCCGACTCGCGTACGAGGAAGCTCTCGCCCTGGTCGACCGCGCGGTGGCCCTCCTCGCCCCGGCCGGTCCCGAGGCCCTGGCGCAGCGCACCGCGGCGGAACTCATGGCGGCCTGGCTGGAGGCCGATCTCGGGCGTCCGGAGGGCGCCCTGCGCCGGGCCGCCGCCGTCGTCGCCGCGTACGAGGACGTCCCCCCGGACACCGACGAGACCGCGGACGCCCGTCGTGCCGAGGCCGAGTCGCTCCGCGGGTACGCGACGGGCGCGGTGCGCGCCTGAGCCCGACGCGCCGGACGGGCCCCGGGGCCCGTCCGGCGTCCGGACCTACTCCACCCCGATCAGCAGGGGTGCGCACTGGTGGCCGCCCCGGTAGACCACCGTGTCGACCGCGAGATAGCCCTCGCGGACGTGGTTCTCCAGGGTGTCCGCGAGGGCGTCGGGGACGTCCTCGCCGAGGACGAGGGTGACCAGTTCGCCGCCGGCGGCGAGCATGCGGTCCAGGACCGCGCAGGCGGTGGCGGGGAGGTCGTGGCCGATGACGGCGACGTCGCCGTCGATGAGGCCGAGGACGTCGCCGGCCTGGCAGATGCCCGCCATGGTCCAGGACTGCCGTTCGGCGACGGCGAGTTCGGCGTAGCGGGTGGCTCCGGCCGCGGCGGTCATCGCGACCACGTCCTCGTCGAAGCTGCGGTCGGGTTCGTGGACGGCGAGGGCGGCGATGCCCTGGACGGCGGCCCGGGTGGGGACGAGGGCGACGCGGATGCCGGCGGCTCTGGCCTGTTCGGCGGCGGCGGCCGCGGTGTGGCGCAGGTCCCCGTCGTTGGGCAGCAGGACCACCTCGCGGGCGTGCGCGCGGCGGATGGCGTCGGCGAGTTCGCCGCTGGCGAGGGGTTCGCCGGGGCGGGCGAGCACGGTGGTGGCGCCGGCCTGCGCGCAGAGGCCGGCGAGCCCGTCGCCGGGGACGACCACGACGACGGCGCGCTGGACGGGTTCGGGGCGGGCGTGGCCCCGGTCGGCGGCGAAGTGGGTGATCCGGATGCGGTGCGGCCGGCCGGCCTCGACGCCCGCCTCCACCGCCGCGCCCGCGTCGTCGACGTGGACATGGACGTTCCACAGTCCGTCCCCGCCCACGACGACGAGGGAGTCCCCCAGGGCGTCGAGCCGGGTCCTCAGCCGCTCCACGGCGGCGTCCTCGGCCTCCAGGAGGTAGATGACCTCGAAGGCCGGGCCGTCCTGGGGGCCGTCGGCCGAGGGGCAGTCCAGGACCGGGACGGGGGCGGGCGCCGTGGGGGCCACCGGCTCCGGGGCCTGTCCGGTGACCGCCTCGACCAGGGCGCCGAGCACCGCGACGAGTCCGCGTCCGCCCGCGTCCACGACCCCGGCCCTGCCGAGGACGGGGAGTTGCCCCGGGGTCGCGTCCAGGGCCGTGCGCGCACCCGCGTGGGCGGCGGTGGCCACCGCCGCCGTCGTGGCGTCTGCGGGGGTCCGGGCGGCGGCCTCCGCGGCGGCGGTGGCCACGGTGAGGACGGTGCCCTCGACGGGGTGGGCGACGGCCTCGCGGGCGGACACGGCGGCGCGGGCCAGGGCGAGCCGCAGCGAGCCGGGTCCGGCCTCCCCGGCGAGCACCCCGGCCATGCCGCGCAGCAGCTGCGCCAGGATCGTGCCGGAGTTGCCCCGGGCGCCGATCAGCGCCCCGTGCGCCATGGCGCGCACCGCGTCGGCGGTGGAGGGGGCCAGCGGCCCGGTCTCGTGGGCGGCGAAGACGGCTTCGACGGCGGCGGCCGCGGATTCCACGGTCAGATAGAGGTTGGTGCCGGTGTCGCCGTCGGCGACGGGGTAGACGTTGATCGCGTCGATGGCCTCGCGTTCCCGGCCCAGCGCGTCCAGCGCCCGTGAGCACCAGGTGCGCACCGCGTCGGCGTCCAGGTCGTCGGCGGTCTGCGACACCTGATGGTCCTCCTCGAAACGCGTACCGGGCCGGCGGGCTGCACCGCAGAGTAGTCCGGCCGGCGGTCGGCCGGGCTCCAGGGGCGGGGCGGGCGGTCGCCGAAGCCATGGTAGTTTCGTATCTCCGACGCGGCCGTTGTATGCTGCTTCGGTTGCCCGACGTAAGTCGGGACATTCCCCCGGTACCGCCACTTCATCCAATGAATCCGGCGTGCCGGAATTCACTGTAAGTGCATCTGAAGTTTTGGAGTGACCCGTGGCTGCCAACTGCGACGTTTGCGGCAAGGGGCCGAGCTTCGGCAACAGCATTTCGCACTCGCACCGCCGTACGTCCCGTCGCTGGAATCCCAACATCCAGCGCGTGCGTGCCGTGGTCGGGCGGACGCCGAAGCGGCTCAACGTCTGCACCTCGTGCATCAAGGCCGGCAAGGTCGCGCGCTGACGTTCCCGTCGTAGCGCAGCCCTACCGGTTGCCCAAAAAGCCGGTCCATCTCGGTGGACCGGCTTTTTGCCGTGCCCGGAACCGGAAAGCCGGGCCCGGTGCGCCGGGCCCGGCCGGTCAGCGGGGGTCGCGCAGGCGCCAGGCGTGGTCGACGGGGCCGATCCCGGAGCCGAGCGGGAAGCCCGCGGCGATCGCCCCGGTGACGTAGTCCTTGGCGGCCCGTACGGCCGTGGGCACGTCCTGGCCGGTGGCCAGTCCGCAGGCGATGGCGGAGGCGAGCGTGCAGCCCGTTCCGTGGGTGTGGCGGTTGTCGTGGCGGGGGGCGCGCAGCCAGTGCTCCTCGGTGCCGTCGGTGAGCAGGTCGACGGGGTCGCCCGGCAGGTGCCCGCCCTTGATCACCACCCAGCGGGGCCCGTACTCCAGCACAGCGGCCGCGGCCCGGCGCATTCCGGCCTCGTCGGTGACGGCGATCCCGGTGAGCTGCGCCACCTCGTCGAGGTTCGGGGTGGCGACGGTGGCGACCGGCAGCAGTTTCGCGCGGACGGTGTCCAGCGCCTCGGCGGCGAGCAGCGGGTCCCCGTGCTTGGAGACGCCGACGGGGTCGACGACGGCCGGGGCGGCGGTCCGGGCCAGCAGATCGGCGACGGTCTCCACCAGTTCCGCCGAGGCGAGCATGCCGGTCTTGACGGCCCCGGCCCCGATGTCGTCCATGACGCTGCGGTACTGGGCGCGCACGGCGTCCGCGGGCAGCTCCCAGGCGCCCTGGACGCCCCGCGAGTTCTGCGCGGTGACGGCGGTCAGCACGCTCATCCCGTGGACGCCGAAGGCCAGCATGGTCTTCAGATCGGCCTGGATGCCCGCACCGCCGCCGGAATCGGATCCGGCGACGGTGAGCACACGGGGAGGTGCGGCGGAAGATATCGGCATGGGCCGCAATCTACTGGGCGTCCTCGATGCCGCCGAAGTGGTCCCAGCCGCTGGTGCTGGTCCAGGGCGCCCCGTCGACGGTCACCTGGGGCAGCGCGGAGGGGTTGACGACCTCGCCGATCACCTTCCAGCGGGCCGGCAGCTTCACGTCCGGCGGGAACGTGGCGACGATCGCGTGGTCCTCTCCCCCGGTGAGCACCCACTGGAGCGGGTCGACGCCGACGGCCTGGCCGATGTCGGACATCTGCGAGGGGATGTCGATGGAACCGGAGCGCAGGTCGATGCGGACCTTGCTGGCCTCGGCGATATGGCCCAGGTCCGCGACGAGTCCGTCGCTGACGTCGGTCATCGCGGTGGCGCCGAGCCCGGCCGCCGCGGGGCCCGCGTGGTAGGGCGGTTCGGGCCGGCGGTGGGCCTCGACGAAGGCGCGGGGCGAGCGGAAGCCCCGGGAGAGCACGGCGTATCCGGCGGCGGACCAGCCGAGCCAGCCGGTGACGGCGACGACGTCGCCGGGCTGGGCGCCGGCCCGGGTGACCGGTTCGTGGTTGCGCAGATCGCCGAGCGCGGTGATCGCGACGGTGATGGTGTCGCCGCGCACCACGTCGCCGCCCACCACGGCGGCCCCGGCGACCTGGCATTCGTCACGGATGCCGTCCATCAGCTCGCCGGCCCAGGTGACCGGGAGTTCGGCGGGGGCGACCAGACCGAGGAGCAGCGCGGTGGGCACGGCCCCCATGGCGGCGATGTCGGCGAGGTTCTGCGCGGCGGCCTTGCGGCCGACGTCGTAGGCCGTCGACCAGTCGCGCCGGAAGTGGCGCCCCTCCAGCAGGATGTCCGTGCTGGCCACGACCCTGCGGTCGGGGGCGGTCACGACCGCGGCGTCGTCGCCGGGCCCCAGCCGTACCGCCGGAGTGGTGGTAAGCCGGGACGTCAGCTCCCTGATGAGGCCGAACTCCCCCAACTCGCCCACGGTTCCCTTCACCGAGTCTCACCTCTCATCGATGGGGCCGGACGGGCGTCCGGCCTGCTCCCGCGGCCCGGGTGCCCGCCCCGGTCGTGGAGCGCGGTCGCCGGCGCGTACGGCCGGTCTTGCTGGTCACGGGCATGTCCGTCCCCCGTCCGCGCCGCCCGACGCGCGGTCGCGGGTCCTCCTCGCGGTCGGTACCGTCAAGGGATACGTCAACCTGTGCGTTCCGTACGCCACGCTGTGGACGTCTTCCGGCCCCCAGGTCTCCCCGCGGCGTGCGGCGACGCGATAACGTGGCGTCCCTTTCCCCCACATGATCCTCGTGGCCGCCCTGGAGGTTCCGTGGTACAGGCGTACATCCTTATTCAGACCGAGGTGGGCAAGGCGTCGACCGTCGCCGAGACCATCTCCCGGATTCCGGGAGTGATCCAGGCAGAGGACGTCACCGGCCCCTACGACGTGATCGTGCGGGCCCAGGCCGACACGGTCGATGAACTCGGTCGCATGGTGGTCGCCAAGGTCCAGCAAGTGGACGGCATCACCCGAACCCTGACCTGCCCGGTCGTTCACCTGTAGCCCCCGTCTACGCTGGGCCGGTGACATCCACCCGCCGCCGGCTCCTCCACCCCGTGCTCCTCGGTCCGTCCGCCGTCCTGGTTCTGCTGGCCGCGGCGGGCTGTTCCCCGGACCCGGCGGCGTCGGTGACGGTGCCCACCCCGTCCTCGGAAGCCGCAGCCTACTGCCGTGCCCTGCACAAGGAGCTGCCGCGTTCCGTCGCGGGGCTGGAGCGCGAGGACCCCGCGCCCCGTTCCGAGCTGACGGCCGGGTGGGGGGACGGGGCGATCGTACTGCGCTGCGGTGTCCCGCGCCCCGAGAAGATGGGCGACCCCCAGGCGAAGGCCGCGGAGGCGGACGGCGTCAACTGGCTGCTGGAGCAGCGCGAGGGCGCCGGACCCCGCTTCACCACGACGCTGCGCAAGGCGTACGTGGAGGTGACGCTCTCGGAGGCGTACGCGCACGACGCGACGCCGCTCGCGGCGTTCGCCGCCGCGGTGAAGAAGACCGTTCCGCCCAGCCTGTAGGGCGTGCGCCGTTCGCGGGGCGCACGCCCCGCAGGGGTGCCGTGCGGGTCAGCGCAGGCCGGTGGGCCGGTCCAGCGCCGCCTGGATGAGGCGGTCCACCAGCTGCTGGTAGTCGACACCGCTCTCCTGCCACATGCGCGGGTACATGGAGATCGGGGTGAAGCCCGGCAGGGTGTTGATCTCGTTGATGACGAAGGTGCCGTCCTCGGTGAGGAAGAAGTCGGCGCGCACCAGGCCCTCGCAGGAGCAGGCGTCGAACGCCTCGACGGCGAGCCGCTGGACCTCGGCGGTCTGTTCGGGGGTGAGCGGCGCGGGCACGATCCCGGAGGCCGCGTCGATGTACTTGGCCTCGAAGTCGTAGAAGTCGTGCGCGGTGACCGGGGGGATCTCGGCGGGCACGCTGGCGCGCGGGCCGTCCTCGAACTCCAGCACCCCGCACTCGATCTCGCGGCCCCGCAGCAGGGACTCGACGAGGAACTTGGGGTCGTGGCGGCGGGCCACCTCGATCGCCTCGTCCAGCCCGGCGAGGTCGTCGACCTTGGTGATGCCGATGGAGGAGCCGGCGCGGGCGGGCTTCACGAAGAGCGGCCAGCCGTGCTCGCCGGCGAAGTCCACGATGCGCTTGCGGGCGGCCTGCCGGTCGTGGTCCCACTCTCGGGGGCGTACGACGACGTAGGGGCCGACGGGGAGGCCGAAGGAGGTGAAGACCCGCTTCATGTACTCCTTGTCCTGGCCGACCGCCGAGGCGAGCACCCCGGCGCCGACGTACGG
This sequence comes from Streptomyces sp. NPDC001515, assembly GCF_053597115.1. NCBI lineage: Bacteria > Bacillati > Actinomycetota > Actinomycetes > Kitasatosporales > Streptomycetaceae > Streptomyces > Streptomyces sp. NPDC001515. The sequence goes on along the minus strand of NZ_JBSFHN010000018.1, from coordinate 23,250 downwards.
CACGCCGGAGAGCTCCAGCAGGCCCTGGAGCGTGCCGTCCTCGCCGTACGGGCCGTGCAGGACGGGGAAGACGACGTCGACCTCGCCGAGCGCCTTGGGGACCGATCCGGGCTCCGTGTAGACCACTTCGCGGCTGCCCGGGTCGACGGAGAGCACGACGCCGCCGTCCTCGGACTCGGCCAGTTCGGTCACGTCCGGCATCCGCCGCTCGGTGATGGCCATGCGTTCGGGTGCGTCGGCGGTGAGCGCCCAGCGGCCGTCCGTCGTGATGCCGATCGGCAGGACGTCGTACTTCGTCCGGTCGATCGCGTTCAGGACCGCGCCGGCCGTGACCACCGAAATGCCGTGCTCGGAGCTGCGGCCGCCGAACACGACGGCCACACGCGGCTTGCGGAGCTGGTGCTCCGTGCTCTGGGGGAGGTTCTCGCTGCTCATATCGCGTTGAGCGTACCTGCTGGTACCGGTGGCGTCAGCGTGGCCGGGGCCGCCCGGGGGCCGAACGGGGTCAGTGCCGTTCGGCCTTCGCGGTGCGCGACATCAGCTCCTTGACCGCGACCAGCGGCGACTTGCCCTCGTGGACGATGCCGACGACGGTCTCGGTGATGGGCATGTCGACGCCGTGTCGCCGGGCCAGGTCGAGGACCGACTCGCAGGACTTGACGCCCTCGGCGGTCTGCTTGGTGGCCTCGATGGCCTCCTGGAGCGTCATGCCCCGGCCGAGGTTGGTGCCGAAGGTGTTGTTGCGCGAGAGCGGCGAGGAGCAGGTCGCCACCAGGTCGCCGAGGCCGGCCAGCCCGGAGAAGGTCAGCGGGTCGGCGCCCATGGCGACGCCCAGCCGGATGGTCTCGGCGAGGCCGCGGGTGATGAGCGAGCCCTTGGCGTTGTCGCCGAGCCCCATGCCGTTGGCGATGCCGACGGCCAGCCCGATGACGTTCTTGACGGCGCCGCCGAGTTCGCAGCCGACCACGTCGGTGCTGGTGTAGGGGCGGAAGTACGAGGTGTGGCAGGCGGCCTGGAGGCGGCGGGCGACGGCCTCGTCCGTGCTGGCGACGACGGCGGCCGCGGGACGGCGTTCGGCGATCTCCCGGGCGAGGTTGGGTCCGGTGACGACGGCGACCCGGTCGGCGCCGACCCCGGTGACTTCCTGGACGACCTCGCTCATCCGCTCGGCGGTGCCGAGTTCGACGCCCTTCATCAGGGAGACCAGGACCGTCCGCGGCTCCAGGTGCGGCGTCCAGGCCGCGAGGTTGGCGCGCAGCGTCTGGGAGGGAACGGCGAGCACCGCGAAGTCGGCCCCGCGCAGCGCCTCGGCGGCGTCCGTGGTGGCCCGGACGGAGGCGGGCAGCTCGATGCCGGGCAGGTAGTCGGGGTTGGTGCGGGTGGTGTTGACGGCGTCGGCGACCTCGGCCCGGCGTCCCCAGAGGGTGACCTCGCAACCCGCGTCCGCGAGGACCATGCCGAAGGCCGTACCCCAGGAGCCGGTTCCGAAGACGGCGGCCTTGACGGGGTGCGTCACGTGGTTCCCTCTCGTTCGGCCCTGCGCCGCTGCTCGGCACGGGCCCTGCGGTGGTCGTACGGCTCGGCGGGGGCCTTCTCGCCGCGCACCTGCTCCAGTTGTTCGGTGATCGCCCGCATGATGACCTCGGTCGCCTCGCGGAGCACCTCGGGCGTGGCCTCCTGATCGTAGAACCGGGAGAGGTCGACGGGCGGGCCCGCCTGGACGCGGAGGGTCTTGCGGGGGAAGAGCCGGACCTTCTTCTCCTTGGCGTACGGCGGCATCACGAGGTTGGCGCCCCACTGCGCGACCGGGATCACCGGCGCGCGGGTCGTCAACGCGACGCGGGCTGCGCCGGTCTTGCCGGCCATCGGCCACATGTCGGGGTCGCGGGTGAGGGTGCCCTCGGGGTAGAAGGCGACGCACTCGCCGCGTTCGATGGCGTCGACGGCGGCGCGGAAGGCGTCCATCGCGTTCGTCGTCTCGCGGTACACCGGGATCTGGCCGGTGCCGCGCAGCATCATGCCGACGAAGGGGGCCTTGAACAGGCCCGCCTTGGCGAGGAGCCGGGGCACCCGGCCGGTGTTGTACTGGAAATGCCCGTACGACAGCGGGTCGAGGTAGGAGTTGTGGTTGACCGCGGTGATGAATCCGCCGTCGGCCGGAATGTGCTCCATTCCCCGCCAGTCGCGCTTGAACAGAATCACCAGCGGCGGTTTCGCGATGACCGCCGCCAGGCGGTACCAGAAGCCGATTCTGCGGCGGGACACTCGGACACCTTCCTCTATGGCCTGTCTGTGGAGCGAACTGCTGCCTGACTACCGAGGGTCAAGTCTCGCCCCAGGCCCCTGCTCTGTCGAGAACACCGTACGCCTCGCCTTCGGGACCGACCCTCCGGGTTGTCGCACCGGCAGGCGAGAATAGGCGGCCATGCGCACCGACGGGGAGACCGCCACGAACACCGACCCGACCGGCCCCTGGTCACTGGTCGTCCCGCTGAAGCCCTTGGCGCGGGCCAAGAGCAGGCTGACGCCCGCCTCCGGGCCGCTGCTGCGGCCCCGGCTGGCCCTGGCGTTCGCCCGCGACACGGTGTCCGCCGCGCTGTCCTGCCCGGCGGTGGCCGATGTGGTGGTCGTCACGGACGACGCGGCGGCCTCGGCCGCGCTGGCGGCCCTCGGGGCGCGGATCGTGCCCGATGTCCCGGCGGCGGGGCTCAACGCCGCGCTGGCGCACGGGGCGCGCGCGGTGCGGGCCGGCAGGCCCCGGGGAGCGGTCGCCGCGCTGAACGCGGATCTCCCCGCGCTGCGTCCGGCGGAATTGTCCCGTGTCATCGAATTCGCCGCCGCTTTTCCGCGCGCTTTTGTGACCGATGCGGAGGGAATCGGGACGACTTTTCTGTCGGCGGGTCCGGGGGTGGAAATGCGGCCCGCATTCGGCGGTCCGTCACGGGCCCGGCATCTGGCGTCGGGGGCGGTGGAGATCACGCTGGCGGGCATCGATTCGGTGCGCCGGGACGTGGACACCGGGGAGGACCTGCGGGCAGCGCTGGCCCTGGGCGTCGGCCCGTACACGGCGGGGCGGTGGGCCGCGGGGGTGCCCTCGGCGGACCGGCGGGCCCGGCAGGGTCCGGGCGGAAGGCCCTAAGCTGCCGTCCATGCAGGCGACCTCGTACACGTACGACCCCGAGACCCGTACCGGCAGTGTGCTGCTCGACGACGGCACACCGGTGGACTTCGACGCCGCGGCCTTCGACGCGGGCGGGCTGCGGCTGCTGCGTCCGGGGCAGCGGGTGCGGATCGAGGGCGAGGGCGCGGGGGCGGATCTGCGGATCACCCTGGTGACGCTCCAGACCTTCTGAACCCTCCGGCGTCACGGGCCCGTGCGCGCACGGGTCCCGGACAGCCCGCGGGCCGGGCTCCCCGAGGGGAGCCCGGCCCGGCGCGTGTGAGGGCCCGGTGCGGGCCGGTCTCACTTCTTGCGTGCGGTGGTCTTCTTGGCCGTGGTCTTGCGCGCCGTGGTCTTCTTCGCGGGCGCCTTCTTGGCCGTGGCCTTCTTGGCGGGCGCGGTCTTGGCGGCGGTGGCCTTCTTGGCCGGGGTGGCCTTCTTCGCCGCCGCGGGGGCCGCCTTCTTCGCGGCCGCGGTGGTCTTCTTGGCCGCCGCGGAGGTCTTCTTCGCGGTGGTCTTCTTGGCGGCCGGGGTGGTCTTCGCCGCGGTCACGGCCTTCTTCGCCGTGGCCTTCTTGGCGGTGGCCTTCTTCGCCGTCGCCTTCTTGGCGGCGGCCTTGGCCGTCGTCCGGGTGGAAGATCCGCCCGAGAGGCTGCCCTTGGGGGCCTTCTTCACGGCCACATCGTTCTTGGGGAGCTTCTTGGAGCCGCTCACCAGGTCCTTGAAGCCCTGTCCCGCGCGGAAGCGGGGCACCGAGGTCTTCTTGACCCGGACGCGCTCACCCGTCTGCGGGTTGCGGGCGTAGCGGGCGGGGCGGTCGACCTTCTCGAACGAGCCGAAGCCGGTGACCGAAACGCGGTCACCTGCGACGACGGCACGGACGATGGCGTCGAGCACCGCGTCCACGGCGTCCGCGGCCTGCTGACGGCCGCCGAGCTTGTCGGCAATCGCTTCTACGAGCTGGGCCTTGTTCACGTCTTCCCCTTCGGAGACATTGCCGGAACGAAACTTTCCGGCTTTTTCGCACGTTAGGCAGATATATACCGCAAATCAAACACGAAACGGGCTAATCACCCTAGTGCCGCAACGAAGTCGACCGCTGCGCAGTTCCGCAGAGTCAGTCACCTTCGGGGAATCGGCCCTCGTCGAGGTCCTTCATCAAACGGTCCAGACGCCTTGCCGCATCCGGGAGATCGTGCTTCGCCGCGGCCGTGACGACCAGCAGCTTCCGGTTGAGCGCCATCCGTACGCCCTCCGGGACTTGCAGTGCGCGCACCCGGGAGTGCGCTTCCTTCAATTGGTCGGCGACATGGCCGTAAAGCTTGAGTTGGCTGTCGCGTTCCATGCACCGATTGTGCCATCTGGGGCGAGTTGTCGCCCGACGGGGTCTCAACAAGCGACTGCGCCCCCTACCAGAAGGCAGGGGGCGCAGTCCTGGAAACGCGCTGCTCAGGCGGAAATTGTACGGGGCTTGTGGGCCGGCCTGGCCGCCTCGTAGGCCGCGATGTCCGCTTCGTTCTGCAGGGTGAGGCTGATGTCGTCGAGGCCGTTCAGCAGCCGCCAGCGGGAGTTCTCGTCCAGCTCGAAGGCGGCGGTGATGTCCCCGGCGACGACCTGGCGCTTCTCCAGGTCGACGGTGACCTCGGCGGTCGGGTCGGCCTCGGTCAGCTCCCAGAGGGCGTCGACGACCGGCTGCTCCAGGACCACGGTCAACAGGCCGTTCTTCAGCGAGTTCCCGCGGAAGATGTCGGCGAACCGGGAGGAGATGACGGCCTTGAAGCCGTAGTTCTGGAGCGCCCAGACGGCGTGCTCGCGGGACGAGCCGGTGCCGAAGTCGGGGCCGGCCACCAGGACCGTGGCGCCCTGGCGCTCCGGGCGGTTGAGGACGAAGGTCTCGTCCTTGCGCCAGGCTTCGAAGAGCCCGTCCTCGAAGCCGTCCCGGGTGACCTTCTTCAGCCAGTGGGCGGGGATGATCTGGTCGGTGTCCACGTTGCTGCGGCGCAGCGGGACGGCCCGGCCGGTGTGTGTGGTGAAAGCTTCCATGATTCTCAGACTCCGGCGGGCGTACGGGCGTCGGACAGGTCGGCCGGCGAGGCCAGACGGCCCAGCACGGCGGTGGCGGCGGCGACCTGCGGGGAGACCAGGTGCGTACGGCCGCCCTTGCCCTGCCGGCCCTCGAAGTTGCGGTTCGAGGTGGAGGCGGAGCGCTCGCCGGGGGCCAGCTGGTCGGGGTTCATGCCGAGACACATCGAGCAGCCCGCGTGCCGCCATTCGGCGCCGGCGGCGGTGAAGACCTTGTCCAGGCCCTCCTCGACGGCCTGCAGGGCGACCCGGACCGAGCCCGGGACGACCAGCATCCGCACGCCGTCGGCGACTTTGCGGCCGTCCAGCACCGCGGCCGCGTTGCGCAGGTCCTCGATGCGGCCGTTGGTGCAGGAGCCTACGAAGACGGTGTCGACGCCGATCTCGCGCAGCGGCTGTCCGGCGGTCAACCCCATGTACTCCAGGGCCCGTTCGGCGGCGGTGCGCTCCGAGGCGTCCTCGTACGAAGCCGGGTCGGGGACGGCGGCCGACAGGGGCGCGCCCTGGCCCGGGTTGGTGCCCCAGGTGACGAACGGCGAGAGCGCGGCGGCGTCGATGACGACCTCGGCGTCGAAGACCGCGTCGTCGTCCGTGCGCAGCGTCTTCCAGTACGCGACGGCCTCGTCCCAGTCCGCGCCCTGCGGCGCGTGGTCGCGGCCGCGCAGATACTCGAAGGTGGTCGCGTCGGGGGCGATCATGCCCGCCCGCGCGCCGGCCTCGATCGACATGTTGCAGATGGTCATCCGGGCCTCCATCGAGAGCTTCTCGATGGCGGAGCCGCGGTACTCCAGGATGTAGCCCTGGCCGCCGCCGGTGCCGATCCGGGCGATGATCGCCAGGATCAGGTCCTTGGCGGTGACGCCCTCGGGCAGTTCGCCGTCGACGGTGATGGCCATCGTCTTCGGGCGGGCCATCGGCAGCGTCTGGGTCGCCAGCACGTGCTCGACCTGGCTGGTGCCGATGCCGAACGCCAGGGCGCCGAAGGCGCCGTGCGTGGACGTGTGGGAGTCGCCGCAGACCACCGTCGTGCCGGGCTGGGTCAGTCCCAGCTGCGGGCCGACCACGTGGACCACACCCTGCTCGACGTCGCCCAGCGGGTGCAGCCGGACGCCGAACTCCGCGCAGTTCTTGCGCAGCGTCTCCAGCTGGGCGCGGGAGACCGGGTCGGCGATCGGCTTGTCGATGTCGAGGGTCGGGGTGTTGTGGTCCTCGGTGGCGATGGTGAGGTCGAGGCGCCGCACCGGGCGTCCGGCCTGCCGCAGACCGTCGAAGGCCTGGGGACTGGTCACCTCGTGCAGCAGGTGCAGATCGATGAAGAGGAGGTCGGGCTCGCCCTCGGCGCGCCGGACGACGTGGTCGTCCCAAACCTTCTCCGCGAGTGTCCTACCCATCGCTTTCCCTCCGGCCGGCGTCTTCGCCGGCCCAACTAGAGATTCGGTGCGCCCCCGTCCGGACCCCCGTGCGGGGCGGTGGCTACGGGCCGTTGTGGGGCCGCCGGTACAGGTTCGCAACTTCCCCGGAAAATTGAACTTGCGTTTCACAGAGTGAGACGCGAGTATCGTCGTATGGACAACTCTAGCGGCGTCGGCGTTCTCGACAAGGCGGCTCTGGTATTGAGCGCCCTGGAGTCCGGACCGGCCACCCTCGCCGGGCTGGTCGCGGCGACCGGGCTCGCACGACCCACGGCCCACCGGCTGGCCGTGGCACTCGAACATCACCGCATGGTGGCGAGGGACATGCAGGGGAGATTCATTCTCGGCCCCCGCCTGTCGGAACTCGCGGCGGCGGCGGGCGAGGACCGGCTCCTGGCCACGGCCGGACCGGTGCTCACCCACCTGCGCGACATCACCGGCGAGAGCGCCCAGCTCTACCGCCGACAGGGCGACATGCGGATCTGCGTGGCGGCGGCGGAACGGCTGTCCGGGCTGCGGGACACGGTCCCGGTCGGCTCCACGCTCACCATGAAGGCGGGCTCCTCCGCGCAGATCCTGATGGCCTGGGAGGAGCCGGAGCGCCTGCACCGCGGCCTCCAGGGCGCCCGGTTCACGGCGACGGCGCTCTCCGGCGTTCGCCGGCGGGGCTGGGCCCAGTCGATCGGCGAGCGCGAGCCGGGTGTCGCCTCGGTCTCCGCCCCCGTGCGCGGCCCGTCGAACCGGGTGGTCGCGGCCGTCTCGGTCTCCGGACCGATCGAGCGGCTGACCCGCCACCCGGGCCGGATGCACGCCCAGGCCGTCATCGACTCGGCCGCCCGTCTCAGCGAGGCGCTGCGCCGCTCCGGCTGAGCCCGCACAGCCGCCCCTCCCCTCCAGAGGCCGCCCCAGCGTCGTGGCGGCCCCCTCCTCGCGCAGGACCCCGCCGTGCCCCACCGCGCCGGCGAGCGGCGCGCGAGACGGTCCGCCCCCCGGCCTCCCGCCGCCCGGCCTCCCGCCGCCCGGCCGGACAGACGAAAGGCCCCTCACCGGAGTGAAGGGCCTTCGTGTTCTTCTCTGTTGTACCCCCGACCGGATTTGAACCGGCGCTACTGCCGTGAGAGGGCAGCGTGCTAGGCCGCTACACAACGGGGGCGTGGATACTGCGGTGTTACGCTGGGCTACCAGGACTCGAACCTAGAATGACGGTACCAGAAACCGTAGTGTTGCCAATTACACCATAGCCCATGGTGTGACAAGTACCCCCGACCGGATTCGAACCGGCGCTACTGCCGTGAGAGGGCAGCGTGCTAGGCCGCTACACAACGGGGGCCCTAGCGATCCTGCATCGAGAACGTGGGTGCGACCCAGATGTTCTCGCGGGAAGGATCTGTACCCCCGACCGGATTCGAACCGGCGCTACTGCCGTGAGAGGGCAGCGTGCTAGGCCGCTACACAACGGGGGCTTGTTCCTGCAACTTGCTTGTACTGCGCTGGGCTACCAGGACTCGAACCTAGAATGACGGTACCAGAAACCGTAGTGTTGCCAATTACACCATAGCCCACTGAAAATCAACCCCTGGGGGCTTCATTTCTGTCTGCGCTTCCCGGCCGGATCTTTCGGCCCGCTCGGGCGGCGCAGAAAGAACATTACCCGAAGGTGTCCGGCGCTCCAAAACGGGTATCGCCCGTCAGCAGCCCGGGGAGCTGTCCGAGCCCGGTGATCCGCTTCAACTCGGGCCGCCCGCCACGCCCGCGGCGGTCCAGCCAGACCCCCGTGAGCCCCGCGGCGACCGCGCCGGCGGCGTCGATGTCCGGCTCGTCCCCGATGTACATCACCTCGGCGGGAGCGAGTTCCAGGGCCTCGCAGGCCGCGTGGAAGGCGGCGGCGTCGGGCTTGGAGACGCCCAGCTCGGCGGCGCACAGGACGGTCTCGAAGCGGTCGCGCACCCCGAGCACCTCCAGCTTGCGGTGCTGGTGGCTCAGGCTGGAGTTGGACAGCACGGCGTGCCGGTGGCCGGCCGCGAGGGCGTCCAGGGCGGGCACGACGTCGGGGAACAGGGCCCAGGCGGCCTCGTAGTGCGCGATGTGGCGCCCGAACCAGGCGTCGGCGGCCTCGTCGTCCAGCGGGTCGTCCAGGAACTCCCTGGCCCGGTCGCGGCGCTGGCCCTCCCAGTCGGTCTCCCCCGCCGCGAAGCGCGCCCAGTGGCGCCGGGTGAGCCGGTGCCAGTCCTCGACGGCCTCCTCGGGCGTCCCGTACCGGGCGGGCAGCCCCTCGGCCGCGAGATGGGCGCGCATCCCGGTGGTGGCGGCGGCCGTGTAGTCGAAGAGGGTGTCGTCCACGTCCCAGAGAACGGCTCTGATCGTCGGCATGCTCCGACTCTATGCCCAGACACGACGGACGGGCCCGGCCTCCGCGCGGTGCGGCGGCCGGGCCCGTCGGTCGTACGGGGCGGGCGTTACGCGGCCAGCCTGGCCAGGGCCGCGTCCACCCGGGCCAGGGTCCGCTCGCGGCCCAGGATCTCCAGGGACTCGAAGAGGGGCAGGCCGATGGTCCGGCCGGTGACGGCCACCCGGACCGGGGCCTGGGCCTTGCCGAGCTTCAGGCCGTGCTCCTCGCCGGCGGTGAGGATGGCGTTCTTCAGCGCGTCCGCGGTCCACTCCGCATCGGCCAGCTTGGCGCGGGCGGTGGTGAGCAGGGCGTCTGAGCCCTCCTTCATCGCCTTGGCCCAGGACGCCTCGTCCACGGCCGGCTCGTCGAGGAAGAGGAAGTCGACGTTGGCCGTGATCTCGGAGAGCACGGTGACGCGGGTCTGGGCGTGCGGGGCGATCGCGGCGAACACGTCCGCGTCGAACGCCTCGGGGGCCCAGGGGGCGAACGGGGCGCGCAGCCACGGTCCGCAGGCCTCCGTGAAGGTCTTCACATCGAGCCGGCGGATGTGCTCGGCGTTGATGTGCTCGCACTTCTTGAGGTCGAAGCGGGCCGGGTTGGCGTTGACGTCCGTGATGTCGAAGGCGGCGACCATCTCGTCGATGTCGAAGATGTCGCGGTCCTCGGCGATCGACCAGCCCAGCAGCGAGAGGTAGTTGAGCAGCCCCTCGGGCAGGAAGCCGCGCTCGCGGTAGAGATTGAGCGAGGCCTGCGGGTCGCGCTTGGAGAGCTTCTTGTTGCCCTCGCCCATGACGTAGGGCAGATGCCCGAAGGCCGGGGTGTCCTTGGCGATGCCCAGCTCGGTGAGCGCCCGGTAGAGGGCGATCTGGCGCGGGGTGGAGGAGAGCAGGTCCTCGCCGCGCAGGACGTGGGTGATCTCCATCAGGGCGTCGTCGACCGGGTTGACGAGGGTGTACAGCGGGGCGCCGTTGGCGCGGACGATGCCGTAGTCCGGCACGTTCTCCGGCTGGACGGTGATGTCGCCGCGGACCAGGTCGGTGAAGGTGATGGCCTCGTCGGGCATCCGGAAGCGCACGATCGAGGTACGGCCCTCGGCCTCGTACGCGGCCTTCTGCTCGGCGGTGAGGTCGCGGCAATGGCCGTCGTAGCCCGACGGCTTCCCGGCGGCGCGGGCGGCGTCGCGGCGGGTGTCCAGCTCCTCGGTGGTGCAGTAGCAGGGGTACGCGTGGCCGGCGGCGAGCAGCTTCTCGGCGACGTCCTTGTAGATGTCCATGCGCTGCGACTGGCGGTACGGGGCGTGCGGGCCGCCGACCTCGGGGCCCTCGTCCCAGTCGAGGCCGAGCCAGCGCATGGCCTCCAGGAGCTGCTCGTACGACTCCTCGGAGTCGCGGGCCGCGTCGGTGTCCTCGATGCGGAAGACCAGGGTGCCCCGGTGGTGCCGGGCGAAGGCCCAGTTGAAGAGGGCCGTCCGGACCAGACCGACGTGGGGGTTGCCCGTCGGGGAGGGACAGAAACGGACGCGTACAGGTGCGTTAGCCACGCTTGATCACCTTGTTGGTGAGAGTGCCGATGCCTTCGATGGAGACGGCGACCTCGTCGCCGACGTGGAGGGGTCCGACCCCCGCGGGTGTGCCGGTGAGGATCACGTCGCCCGGGAGCAGCGTCATGGCCTCCGTGATGTGGACGACCAGGTCCTCGATGCTCCGGACCATGTCGCTCGTCCGGCCGAGCTGGCGTTGCTCGCCGTTGACGGTCGTCTGGATCGCGAGGTCGCCGGGGTCGAGGTCGGTCTCCACCCAGGGGCCCAGGGGGCAGGAGGTGTCGAAGCCCTTGGCACGGGCCCACTGCTTCTCGCGCTGCTGCGCGTCGCGGGCGGTGACGTCGTTGGCGCAGGTGTAGCCGAAGACGACGTCCTTGACGCGTTCGCGGGGCACCTCGCGGCACATCCGGCCGATGACCACGGCCAGCTCGCCCTCGTAGTGCACGTCCTGGGAGAAGGAGGGGTACTCGATGGCGTCGCCGGAGCCGATCACCGAGGTGGTGGGCTTGAGGAAGGCGACGGGGACGTCGGGGACCTCGTGGCCGAGCTCGGCGGCGTGCTCCGCGTAGTTGCGGCCGATGGCCACGACCTTGTTGGGGAGCACGGGCGGCAGCAGCCGGACCTTGTTCAGCGGGACCTTGGTCCCGGAGAGCTCGAACTCGGCGTACGGGATGCCCTTGATGATGTCGAGGACGAGACCATCGGGTCCGTCGCCCTCGACCGCGCCGAAGGCGACATTGCCGTCGATGGAGAACCTGGCGATGCGCACGGGTTGCTGTCGCCCCTCACTTGCTGGCTGGCTGAAGACTGACGCTCCAGGCTAACGCGGTGAGGGGGCGCGGTGCGCGTGCCGGGACGGCGGCCGGGGCCGCCGGACTATTCGGCGGGCGCGGGGGCCGCGGGGGCGGTCATCAGGATCGTGCGGCGCGGGTTGGCGGTCTGCGACGGCAGCTCGACGGCGTGCTCCCGCTGCTCCGGCGTGCTCAGCGTCTCGGCGTCCTTGAGGTGCGCCAGCGTCGTGCGCCGGGGGTTGGCGGTGTTGCGGAACGTCATCGTCGTCTTCATCTGCGGTCGGACCCTGTCGGTAGGGGCACCCCGCCTGGGGGCGCCGGTTGTCGGTTCTGCCATCCCTGTAAAGCGCCAGGCTAAACATCCGATTCCCTTCAAAGGCCAGGAAGAGACGGCGATCATCATGTGAGTTTGCTCACGAAGTGACAGACATACGCGTCAATTCGGGCTGCCTTTACGACCGGAGAAACCCGACATTGCCCACCTGAATCCACCATTCCGCCCCTGATCATGTCGACTGGGACACCATCCGCCCCCACCTGATTCACCCGCAATAGTCCGTTATGCCGATGATCGCGTTCCACGGCTTGTTACCCTGTCATCACAACCCGTCACGCAGGTCACGGGCCGATACCGGGGCCTTGTTGGAGATCCGGCACTGTGCTGGAATTCCACGCACCGCCGCGGGTTTCAAGCCGGCGCGCAGGGGGCGCAACGCAGCGCCGAGTGGCGGCGGGAAGGGGAAGAGCGCCGGCCACTCAAAGACCACCATGGGGCGGTAAGACGCCCCACGACGCCGACACCGTTCCCACCGTCCTTGACGGAGGAACGCCTGGTCCAGAGGTTGCGACGCTAGTGCAGGGACGTTTCAAGAGGGATGGCAGCGCTGCGGCGGAACAGGAGCCGCGCGGCGGGACCGACCGCGGTTCCTCGCCCCAGCACGCCCAGAACCCCGGACCGGCCGCGGCCGGTGAGAGCAGCGACCGCGACCGGCGGCCCGGCGTGACGGCGGGCGGCGAGACCGACCCGGCCTCCGCGCTCAAGCCGCGCGGCCCGGTCAACACGGGATCGCGCGTGGCGCTCCGCAACTGGCGCATCTCCACGCGCCTGGTCTCCCTGCTGGCCCTCCCCGTGGTCGCCGCGACCACGCTGGGTGGTCTGCGCATCAACGACTCCATGAACGACATCCAGCAGCTGGAGCACATGCAGCTGCTGACGAAGATGACGAAGCAGGCGACCTCGCTGGCCCAGGCGCTCCAGGAGGAGCGCGACCGGTCGGCGGGCCCGCTCTCCAACGGCGTCGCCGCGGACGACTTCAAGGTCACCGAGCCCCGCAAGAAGACGGACCGGGCGAAGAAGGCGTTCTTCACCGCGACCAACGACATCGGTGACACCTCGGGCGACGAGGCCCTGGAGAGCATCCACTCCAGCGTCCAGCAGATCGCCTCGCAGCTCGGCGGCATCCGCGACATCCGCAAGCAGGCGTACGCCGACGGCAGCCCGAGTCTCCAGACCGTCGACGCCTACAGCCAGCTGATCACCTCGCTGCTGAGCCTCTCCCAGGACATGGCGCAGGCGACCAGCAGCCCCGAGATGATCAAGCGCACGCGTGCCCTGGCGGCCTTCTCCTCCGCCAAGGAGTACGCGTCGATCCAGCGCGCGATCATCGCCGCGGCGCTGCCCAACAGCAACGCCAAGGAACCCCATCTCAGCCGGAACGACCAGCAGTTCGGTCTCGCCGCCCAGCGCAAGGAGGACGCGGCCCGCCGCTCCTTCGAGGCGATCTACACCACCACGGGCAAGAGCGCCGAGGAACTGACCTCCACGCTCGACGACGGCCAGCCCGAGATCAAGGCCGCCGACACCTACGCCAAGAAGGTGCTCGACAACGCGAACGGCATGGGCAGCCCCGGCGCCCGCCGTTCGTACATGGACTGGTACGACCAGGACTCCACCAAGATCCAGGCCATGAAGCAGATCGAGGAGACGCTCCTCAGCGACATGGAGGGCAAGGCGCGCGAGCTGCGCGACCAGTCCCAGCGCGAAGCGATCATCAGCGGTGCGCTCATCCTGTTCGTCCTCGGTGTCTCGCTGGTCGGCGCCTTCGTCGTCGCCCGGTCCATGATCCGCTCGCTGCGCCGCCTCCAGGACACGGCCACCCGGGTCGCCCAGGACCGTCTGCCCGAGCTCGTCAAGCAGCTCTCGGAGTCGGACCCGCAGGACGTCGACACCTCGGTCGAGTCGGTCGGTGTCCACTCCCGCGACGAGATCGGCAAGGTGGCCGCGGCCTTCGACGACGTGCACCGCGAGGCCGTCCGCCTCGCCGCCGAACAGGCCCTCCTCCGGGGCAACGTCAACGCGATGTTCACCAACCTCTCGCGCCGTTCGCAGGGCCTCATCCAGCGCCAGCTCTCGCTCATCTCCGAGCTGGAGTCGCGCGAGGCCGACCCGGACCAGCTGTCCTCGCTCTTCAAGCTCGACCACCTCGCGACCCGTATGCGCCGCAACGGCGAAAACCTCCTCGTCCTCGCGGGCGAGGAGCCGGGCCGCCGGTGGACCCGCCCCGTGCCGCTGGTCGACGTGCTCCGCGCCGCCGCGTCCGAGGTGGAGCAGTACGAGCGCATCGAACTGGCCGCGGTGCCCGCCACCGAGGTCGCCGGCCGGGTCGTCAACGACCTCGTGCACCTGCTCGCCGAGCTGCTGGAGAACGCGACCTCGTTCTCCTCGCCGCAGACGAAGGTCCGGGTCACCGGCCACGCGCTGCCCGACGGCCGGGTGCTCGTGGAGATCCACGACACGGGCATCGGCCTCTCCCCCGAGGACCTCGCGGCGATCAACGAGCGGCTGGCCTCGCCGCCCACCGTGGACGTCTCGGTCTCGCGCCGCATGGGCCTGTTCGTGGTCGGCCGGCTCTCGCTGCGTCACGGCATCCGCATCCAGCTCCGCCCCTCCGACTCCGGCGGGACGACCGCGCTGGTCATGCTCCCGGTCGACGTGGCGCACGGCGGCAAGCAGCCCGCTCCCAAGCAGGCTCCGGGCCAGCCCCAGCAGTCCTCCCCGCAGGGCGGTCTGCCGGCCGGCGGCAACGCGCCGCGTCCCGGCCTCGACAGCGCGCCCTCTGCCCCGGGCGGCCTCCTCGCCGGCGGCCCCGCCGCCGCGCGCGGCCAGGTCGGTGCGGGCAGCGGTCCCCGGGCGGCCCTGCCGTCCCGCGACGCCGTGCGCGGCCAGAACCCGCAGGGCCCGCCCGGTCAGTCCGGCGGCCCCGCCGAGTCCTCGTTCCCGAGCGGTACGGGCGGCAACGCCCCGCAGGGCCGTCAGCCCGAGGCCCCGGCCCCGCGCCAGGGCGGCGGACTGGCCGGAGCCTTCGGCGGCGGTGCCCGCCTCGGCGCCCGCGGCCAGGGCGACAACGGCCCGGAGGCGAGCCGGCCGAGCCTGTTCGACCAGCGGCGCCCCGAGCAGCCCGTCGGCCCGGCCCGCCAGGTTCCGCACCCGCCGCAGGACCGGTCCGGCCAGGACACCGGCTTCCCGCAGTCCGGCGGCCCCGGCCAGGGCGGCCGTCAGCTGCCCCCGGTCGGCGGCCCGCGGGCCGAGCTGCCGGGGGGCAACCCCCAGCCGCAGCGCCCCCAGACCACCAGCTGGGGCAGCACGGAGGATCCGGCCGCCCCGCACCGCGCTCCGCTCGACGCGCCGCGCGGTCACGAGGAGCCCGAGTCCACCGGCCAGTTCCCGCGTCCGGCGGCGCCGCGTCCGCAGCAGCCGTTCCCGCCGCAGGCCCAGGACCCCGCGAGCACCGCGCAGTTCGCCCGCCCGGACTTCTCGGCCCCGGCCCCGCAGCAGCCGTTCGCGCCGCAGCCGCAGGCCCAGGACCCGGCGAGCACCGCGCAGTTCCCGCGTCCGGACTTCGGTGCCCCGCTGCCCGGTCAGGACCAGGGGCAGCCGGCACCGCGCCAGCGGGACCGCGACACGCAGGACTTCGGCGCGCCGCGTCCGCCGGTCCAGCCGCAGGGCAACGACTTCCGCCCGCAGCAGCAGCCGGAGGCGCTGCCCCCGGCCGGCCCCGGCGACGGCCGTACCCCGCTGTACGACACGCTGGAGACCAACTGGTTCCACGGTCCGCAGCAGGGTTCCCCCCAGCAGCCCGCCGCGCCGCAGGCCCCGGCCGCCTTCCCGCAGCAGTCCGGCGGACCGCGTCCGGCCCCGGTCCCCGAGTCGCGCAACGAGTCCACCGGTGCGACGCCCGTCTGGCGGCCCTCGCCGAACGACGAGATCGTCCGGCAGGCGGAGCGCGTGAAGAAGCCCGCCGCGGGTGGAATTACCACGTCCGGGCTGCCTCGCCGGGTTCCGCGTGCCAATCTGGTGCCGGGCACCGCCCAGCAGCAGAACCACCAGTCCGGTCCCCAGGTGTCGCGTGCGCCCGATGATGTGCGCGGGCGGCTGACCAATCTCCGCCGGGGCATCCAGCAGGGGCGTCAGGCCAACAACAACGGCCAGTCGACCGGCAGTTTCCCTATCGGCCCCACTCACCAGCAGGAGCGTTAGTTGAGCCCGATGAGTCAGGCCGCGCAGAATCTGAACTGGCTGATCACCAACTTCGTGGACAACACCCCCGGGGTGTCCCACACGGTGGTGGTCTCCGCGGACGGCCTGCTGCTGGCGATGTCCGAAGGTTTCCCGCGCGACCGCGCCGACCAGCTGGCGGCCGTCGCCTCCGGTCTGACCTCGCTGACCGCGGGCGCCTCCCGGATCTTCGAGGGCGGCGCCGTCAGCCAGACCGTGGTGGAGATGGAACGCGGGTTCCTCTTCCTCATGTCCATCTCCGACGGCTCCTCGCTGGCCGTCCTGGCCCACCCGGACGCCGACATCGGTCTGGTGGGCTACGAGATGGCGCTCCTGGTGGACCGGGCGGGCACCGTCCTGACCCCGGACCTCCGAGCCGAACTCCAGGGCAGCCTGCTCCACTAGGCGGCCGTGCATCGGTGACACAGACGATTAGCCCAGGTACCGCAATCAACCCTCGCCCGTCAGGCCGCTTAGAGCCCCCCACCGGCCCCTTCAGACGGCAAGCCGACACCCTGCTGTCACGCCCGGAGGATTCATGACCCCGCCACCCGCCTCACCCGATCCGTACGGTGCGTTGAACCACGCATCGTACGAAGGTGAAGGCGATCAGCCGCTGGTCCGCCCGTATGCCATGACCGGCGGACGGACCCGACCTCGCTACCAGCTCGCGATAGAGGCGCTGGTCAGCACCACGGCCGACCCCGCGCATCTGGGGACCCTGCTCCCCGAGCACCAGCGGATCTGCCACCTGTGCCGTGAGGTCAAGTCGGTGGCGGAGGTGTCGGCGCTGCTGTCGATGCCGCTCGGGGTGGCGCGGATCCTGGTCGCGGACCTGGCGGAAGCCGGCATGGTGGCCATCCACCAGCCGGGCAACGGAGAGGCCGGCGGCGCGCCGGATGTGACACTGCTCGAAAGGGTGCTCAGTGGACTTCGCAAGCTCTAGCGGCGGCGCGACCCGTGCCACCACGTCGGCGAAGATCGTGGTGGCGGGTGGATTCGGCGTGGGTAAGACCACGTTTGTCGGTGCCGTTTCGGAGATCAATCCGCTGCGCACCGAGGCCGTGATGACGTCCGCGTCCGCGGGCATCGACGATCTGACACACACCGGAGGCAAGACCACCACGACGGTGGCCATGGACTTCGGCCGCATCACCCTGGACCAGGACCTGATCCTGTACCTCTTCGGCACCCCCGGACAGGACCGCTTCTGGTTCATGTGGGACGACCTCGTACGCGGCGCCATCGGCGCCGTCGTCCTCGTCGACACCCGCCGCCTCGCCGACTGCTTCCCCGCCGTCGACTACTTCGAGAACAGCGGCCTCCCCTTCGTCATCGCCCTCAACGGCTTCGACGGACACCAGCCCTACACCCCCGACGAGGTCCGCGAAGCCCTCCAGATCGGACCCGACACCCCGATCATCACGACGGACGCGCGCCACCGCGCCGACGCCAAGAGCGGCCTGATCACCCTGGTCGAGCACGCCCTCATGGCCCGGCTCAAGTAGGCACAAGTCGGAAGTGCGGTACGCCAGTTGCCGTAGTCACACGGGGGCGGACTGTGTCCTTTGACACGATCCGCCCCCGTGTTCATAACGTTTCGACAGAGAATTGCCGCACGGCCGACACCCGACGCGTACGACCGGTATCGCTGCGCTCACATGAGCCCCGCCTTTTGGCGGGGCTCGCTCTTTATGCCCGTTTTATCTGAGGTATGGGCCACGTCGAATCGCCGATTCCGACTGTTTGGAAGGCGACAGGTAGCCGTGCTGCAATGCGACGAACTTGCGAGTAGTACGGCCCTGAACGAAAAACGGCACAGCGTAGGTGCCGACGCCGAGAGGTTGTTGGTCGAGTGAGGCGTAACAACGAGGGCTCCACGGCGCAGGCTGAGCGGGGCAACTTCACCCCGCCGCCCCGTGCCGCGGTGCCGTCCGCCGAGATGTCCGCGGAGAGGCCGGCCGGTGGCAGCACCAGCCGGCTGTCCCCGCGCAACTGGCGAGTGCCCACCAGGCTGAACGCGATCCTCCTGATCCCCGTCCTGGTCGGCCTGGTCATGGGCGGTTTCCAGGTCAAGGGATCCATCGACACCTGGCAGGAGGCCCAGGACGCCGAGAAGACCGCGCTGGTCGTGCGCGCCGCCGCCGAGTACGGCCAGGCGCTGCTCAACGAGCGCGACCTCACGGCGCAGCCCCTCCTCTCCAACAAGCGCGATTCCGAGGTCGTCACCCAGGCCCGTGCCACCACCGACGCGGCGGCGGAGAAGTTCGACACCGCGGTGAAGGACATGCCGCGAAAGCGCGGCCTCGACCGCCGCCTCAAGCTGTTCCGGCTGGAGGAGCCGAAGCTCCCGCAGCTGCGCAAGGCCGCGTACACCGCCGCCCTCGACCCGGTGAAGACCGAGGAGGGCTACACCCAGGTCCAGCACTCGCTGATGGAGTTCTCCAACGAGCTGGGCCTGGGCACCGGCAACATCACCAGCTACGGCCGCACCGTCTACGCGATCGAGCTGGCCAAGGCCGCAGAATCGCTTCAGCGCTCGATCGGCATGCACCTCCTGGTCCGCCCCAGCCGGGAGGACGGCCTGTTCAACGACCAGGTCAAGGCCTTCGGCTCGTACAACTACCTGGAGCAGATCGCCCTCGGCGAGTTCACCTCCGGCGGTACGGACGCCGACGCCGCGCGGCTGAAGACGGTGATGTCCCAGAAGGCCGCCGAGAGCGCCGCCAAGCTCAAGACCGCCAAGCAGCAGGCCGACGCGGCGGGCACGCCCTTCGTGGCGCCGCCGGCCATCGACGGTTCGGTCTACGACGGCATGGCCAAGGAGATCGGGCTGGGCCGCAGCCCCGAGCAGCTGAAGGCGAAGGGGATCACCCCGGAGACCTGGATGTCCGCCGCCACGGCGAAGTTCGACGGCTACACCACGGTCGAGGACGAGCTGGTCGACAAGGCGGTGACCGAGGCGGCGGAGATCTCGTCCTCGGCCCGGACCGACGCCTTCGTCAACGCGGCCGTCGTGATCGTCGCGCTGCTGGCCGCGTTCGTGCTGGCCGGGCTCATGGCCCGGCAGATGAGCCGCTCGATGCGCCGGCTGCGCACCGCCGCGTTCTCCATCGCCGAGCAGCGGCTGCCCTCGCTCGTCGACCAGCTCTCGCGGACCGACCCGGGCCGGGTGGACACCCGTGTCCAGCCGATCCCGATCACCAGCCAGGACGAGATCGGCGAGGTCGCCCGCGCCTTCGACCAGGTGCACCGCGAGGCCGTCCGGCTCGCCGCCGAGCAGGCCATGCTGCGGGGCAACGTCAACGCGATCTTCACCAACCTCTCGCGCCGCAACCAGTCGCTCATCGAGGGCCAGCTGACCCTGATCACCGATCTGGAGAACAACGAGGCCGACCCCGACCAGTTGGAGAGCCTGTTCCGGCTGGACCATCTGGCGACCCGCATGCGGCGCAACGGCGAGAACCTCCTCGTCCTCGCCGGTGAGGAGCCCGGCCGCCGCTGGAACCAGCCGGTGCCGCTGGTGGACGTGCTCAGGGCCGCCTCCTCCGAGGTGGAGTCGTACGAGCGCATCGAGCTCTCCGGCGTCCCGGAGACCGAGATCCACGGTCAGTCCGTCACCGACCTCGTGCACCTGCTGGCCGAGCTGCTGGAGAACGCCACCACGTTCTCCTCGCCGCAGACCAAGGTGCGGGTCACCGCGACCCGGCTGCCCGACGGCCGGGTGATGATCGAGATCCACGACAAGGGCATCGGCCTCACCGCCGAGGACTTCGCCGACATCAACCACAAGCTGGCCAACCCGCCGACCGTGGACGCGGCGGTCTCCCAGCGCATGGGCCTGTTCGTGGTCGGTCGGCTGGCCGACCGGCACGGCATCAGGGTCCAGCTGCGCCCCTCGGGCGAGCAGGCCGGCACGACCTCGCTGGTCATGCTGCCGGACGCCATCACCCACGGTGGCGGCGGCGACGGCTCCCCCGCGCAGGACGACTTCACGGTCTCCTCGATCATTCCGCAGCAGCAGGCCTTCGACACGGCGCCCGTCCAGGGGATGCGGACGGCGGCCGAACTGGGCTTCGACGACTCCCGCTACGAGCAGCCGGCCCCGGACGCCGCCCAGCTCGACCCGGTGGGCCGCTCGCTGATGCGCGAGGAGCGCCGGGCCGCGCTGGAGGCGCAGACCGGGGCCGAGCGCCCGGCCTTCCCAGAGCAGCAGCAGCCGGAGGCACCGCGGCAGCCGTACGCGGAGGCGGGCTACGGCCAGGAGGCGCCCTACACCGGGCCGTACGCCCAGGAGCCGCAGCAGGCCGTCCAGCCGGAGCAGCCCTACGCCCAGCAGCAGCCCGGCTACGAGGGCGCCTACGACCCCTACCGGGGCGGCACCGGCTATCCCGAGGGGGTCGGCTACCCCGCCCAGGGTGGCTATCCGGAGGCTGCATATCCGGCTCCCGAGGCTCCCGCCCAGGGCTATGACGAGCAGTACGCCGCCCAGCCCCAGCAGGAAGAGTGGGCAGATCAGGGTGCGTACCAGGGCACTTACGAACCGGTTGCCCAGCCGGAACCGGAATCTCAGCCGAGCGCTCCCGATCCTTCGCTCGAACGCGTAGGCTTCGAGCGTTCGGGCCCCGTTCCGAACGCAGGGCACGAGCTGACCGACGCCGGTCTGCCGCGCCGCGGCGCCCAGCAGCACTGGCAGCCGACCGGCCGCGGGAACCGGCGTCCCGAGGCCGACGGGCAACAGCCGCAGCGGCAGGCGGAATTGCCGCAGCGGACCTCGCCCGAGCGGACGGACGGGGGCGGTTCCGACGACTGGCGCTCGGCGAACGACGAGCGCTGGGAGCGGGCCGAGAAGCTCCGCGACCCGAAGGCGGGCGGGGTCACTCCGTCCGGTCTTCCCCGGCGGGTGCCCAAGGCCAACCTGGTCGAGGGCACGGCCGAGCAGACCGATCAGGGCGGCCCCCAGGTCTCCCGCGCTCCGGAGGACGTGCGTGGCAGGTTGAGCAACCTGCGGCGCGGCGTGCTGCGGGGACGCAACGCGGGTTCGGACACCAGTAATACCTACCACCAGGAGCGTTAGTGTGAGCCCGATGAGCCAGGCGGCGCAGAATCTCAACTGGTTGATCACCAACTTCGTGGACAACACCCCCGGGGTGTCCCACACGGTGGTGGTCTCCGCCGACGGACTCCTGCTGGCGATGTCCGAGGGGTTCCCGCGCGACCGTGCGGACCAGTTGGCGGCCGTCGCCTCCGGTCTGACCTCGCTGACCGCGGGTGCCTCGCGGATCTTCGAAGGCGGCGCCGTGAATCAGACAGTTGTGGAGATGGAGCGAGGATTCCTCTTCATCATGTCCGTTTCCGATGGATCGTCTTTGGCCGTTCTTGCACACCCGGACGCCGACATCGGTCTGATTGGGTACGAAATGGCCCTTCTGGTGGACCGTGCGGGCAATGTTCTGACCCCGGACCTCCGCGCCGAGCTCCAGGGCAGTCTTCTTAACTAATGGACACAGACCGTGCGTTTTGCGTCACCGCGCCATAGGGTGCGGTGGCGCGGACCCACTGGGATCGGGACCGGCAGGCCGAGGAGGAGACGTGGGGACACCCCCAGGCGGGCACCAGTTCGACGGTGGTCAGCAGGTACCGGGTGAGTACGGGGACCAGGGTTTCGGCTTCCCCTTCGGACCCGGCGGACAGGGCGCTCCGCAGCCCTACGACCCGTACCAGCAGCCGCAGCCTCCGCAGCAGCAGGGCCCGGACTGGCCGTCGCAGCCGCAGCAGCCCCACCGGGCGCAGCGTCCGCACCGTCTGGAGGCCCCGCAGCCGCCCCGTATCCAGCCGGTGCAGCCCCGGCGGGCGCCCGAGCCCGCCGTTCCCACGGCCCCGGCCGCGCACAATCCTCTGGTCCGCCCCTACGCCATGACGGGCGGACGGACCCGACCGCGCTACCAACTCGCGATTGAGGCGTTGGTCAGTACGACGGCCGATCCGTCCCGGCTGCAAGGGCAGTTGCCCGAGCACCAGCGGATCTGCCGGCTGTGCTTCGAGATCAAGTCGGTGGCCGAGATCTCGGCCCTGCTCTCGATCCCCCTCGGCGTAGCCCGGATCCTCGTGGCCGACCTGGCCGAGGCCGGACTCGTCGCCATCCATCAGCCCGGCGGAGACGAGTCCGCCGGCGGCCAGCCAGATGTGACACTGCTCGAAAGGGTGCTCAGTGGACTTCGCAAGCTCTAGCGGCGGAGCGGCCCGCTCCACTACCTCGGCGAAGATCGTGGTGGCAGGGGGCTTCGGCGTGGGTAAGACCACGTTTGTCGGTGCCGTTTCGGAGATCAATCCGCTGCGCACCGAAGCCGTGATGACGTCCGCGTCCGCGGGCATCGACGATCTGACACACACCGGGGACAAGACCACCACGACGGTGGCCATGGACTTCGGCCGCATCACCCTGGACCAGGACCTGATCCTGTACCTCTTCGGCACCCCCGGACAGGACCGCTTCTGGTTCATGTGGGACGACCTCGTACGCGGCGCCATCGGCGCCGTCGTCCTCGTCGACACCCGCCGCCTCGCCGACTGCTTCCCCGCCGTCGACTACTTCGAGAACAGCGGCCTCCCCTTCGTCATCGCCCTCAACGGCTTCGACGGACACCAGCCCTACACCCCCGACGAGGTCCGCGAAGCCCTCCAGATCGGACCCGACACCCCGATCCTGACCACGGACGCGCGCCACCGCGCCGACGCCAAGAGCGCGCTGATCACCCTAGTCGAGCACGCCCTCATGGCCCGGCTGCGCTAGCACCTCCGGTCGTACACGGAAGGGCCCCGCACTCCTCGTGGAGTGCGGGGCCCTTCCGTGTGCGGGGTGCCGGGGCCCGTCAGCCCTGCCAGCTGTGCGGGGCGCGGAAGCCCGGGGTGCGCTCCAGCCGGCGCCAGCCGGCGGTGTCGCGGCGGCGGACGGGGGCGTCGGCGGGCTGGGCGGCGGCGCGGGCGAGCAGGACGGCGGTGACGGCGGCCAGCTCCTCGGGGTCGGCCTGACCCCGCTCGACGCGCAGCACGGACTCGGCAGTGGCAGTACTCATGAAGGGTTCTCCGTCTCTCGGCAGGGGGTCGCGGGGTCCGGGCAGGGTCGCTGCGGGGCCGCGGACTACTGCGGGGGGTTGCCGTGCTTGCGGGACGGCAGGTCGGCGTGCTTGGTGCGGAGCATGGCCAGCGAGGCGATCAGGACCTCGCGGGTCTCGGCGGGGTCGATGACGTCGTCGACGAGGCCGCGCTCGGCCGCGTAGTACGGGTGCATCAGTTCGGCCTTGTACTCCTTGACCATGCG